>JBAXMQ010000167.1:0-6475 GCA_037134215.1 Betaproteobacteria bacterium | reverse complement strand
CGGTGTGCCGCCACGGCATGGCTGGCCGGCAGCCGGTCCTGGCCAAACAGTTTGCGGCGCAAGGTGCCGGGCGCGTAGGCGGTCTTGAAGGCGCCGCGCTCTTGCAGAACAGGTACCACCAGCGCAATAAAGTCGTCGAAGCACTCGGGCACCACTGTGCGCGACAGGTTGAAGCCATCCACGTCGGCCTGCTCGCTCCAGTTGATTAGCGTGTCGGCGATGGATTGGGCAGAGCCCACCCAAGGCGTCTGGCGGCTGCCCAACACCATTTGCTCAAGCAGCTTGCGTCGGGTCCACTGGGGGCCGGCGCTGCGGGTCATGGCCTCCACGTTGGAGACGATGGCGTTGCTTTTGTCTGTGGCGATGGGCTCGTCCGGGTCATAGCGGTCAAAGTCGATACCCATGGAGGCGGCCGCGTGCACCAGCGCCGCCTCCGAGCTGGTGTAGCGCTGGTACTCGGCGAACTTGTCCTTTGCCTCGGCATCGGTGCGCCCGGTGATGACGGTGGCCCCCAGAAAGACCTTGATGTCGCTCCCGGCCCGCCCGTGCTGCACCGCCTGGGTGCGGATGTCCTGCACAATTTTCTGCACGCCGGCCAGACTCTGGCCGTTCAAAAACACGCATTCGGCATGGGTGGCGGCAAAGCGCGAGCCGCGCGCCGATGAGCCGGCCTGGTACAGCACCGGCGTGCGCTGCGGCGAGGGTTCGCCCAGGTGCATGGCATCGACCCTGTACTGCTTGCCGTGGTGATGGACCAGGCGCACCCGGGCCGGATCGGCATACAGGCCGCTGCCGCGGTCGCGCCGCACCGCGTCGTCTGCCCAGCTGCCTTCCCACAGCTGGTAGACCAGCGTCATGTACTCGTCGGCCAGGTCATAACGGTCATCGTGCGCTGACTGGCCTGTCAGGCCCACCGCCCGGGCGGCGCTGTCAAGGTAGCCGGTGACGATGTTCCAGCCGATGCGGCCCTGGGTCAGGTGGTCCAGCGTGGTCATTCGGCGGGCAAACTGGTAGGGCGGCTCGTAGCTCAGGTTGGCAGTGACGCCAAAACTCAGGTGCTGCGTGACGGACGCCATGGCCGGTACCAGCAGCATCGGGTCGCCCACAGGCACCTGCACGGCGCCGCGCACTGCGGCATCGGGGCTGCCACCCAGCACGTCGTACACCCCCAGCACGTCGGCCAGAAAAATGCCGTCAAACAGGCCTGCCTCAAGCCGCCGGGCATAGTCGGTCCAGTAATGAATGTCGGTGTAACGCGCCGACTGGTCACGCGGATGGGTCCACAGCCCCTGCTGGATGTGGCCGACGCAGTTCATGTCAAAGGCGTTGAGGTGGATCTGTTTGGGCATAAGGTCAGGGTTTGCGGGTCACCTTGAATTCGGCGCAGTAGTCGCGCGGCGGGATCGGGCCAGTGGACCAGACCGCATCAAAATTTGCTACTGATTCCATAGCTGCATCGCCTTGACTGGCAAGGAGGAGCACGGCTTTTGCCTTGAAAGTTGGCGGCAGGTGCTGCGGCACACCCAGCGATGGTGCCACATGGCCGTGGCCGGCCAGCAGCACCACGGTGCGGCCAGCTTGCGCGGCGTCGGTGATGGTTTGGGCCATGGCCAGGTCGCGGGCAATTTGCACCCGTGCCATCGGCGCAATCTGGCTTTCGGGCAGCATGTCGCAATGGCCGCTGCGGATGCGCTGCTGCTGCTCGGCCAGGGCTGACGCTACTAGGCGCTGGTCCAGGCTGGTGTCGCGCATAGTGGCACGCAGCCCCGGCGTGGGCAGGTTAGTGCCCAACACGGGCACGCCCGCGCGCACCGCGCTCACAATGGCCGGGCCATAAACGGCCCACTGCCACGCGGACTCGTCCCAAAGCAGTGCAGTCTGGATGTCGGACTCGCTGGCCTGGGCTGGCAGGCCGCGGGTACTGCCGCCCTGCGGTGCCATTTCCAGCACCAGCGCCGCCAGTTGGCCCTGCCCCGCCAGGGCCTGCATCACCTGCTGGTGGATGCGCTGGTGCTCCGGGGCGTCGTGTTGTTCGCCCAGCAGCAGGGCGTCCGCCGGCAGCAGTTTGCTCAGCTGGGTCGGCAGGGATGCGGCTGGCGCAGGGTGGGGGGCGGGAACTGCGGGGAGCGGGTTGGCGCATGCCACCAACAGCAGAAGCCCAGCGCTGAAACTGGCTCCGGCCAATCGCCAGACGTGGCGCATGGAAGAAAACGGCCTCAGTGAGCCAGCTTCAATGCACCACGACCGGGTTTTGCGCCAACTCGGCGTACTGTTCCAGCGTGTCTTCGACTTCTTCCTGGGTCGGGGTGTTGAGTTGCCAGGCCACGATGTGCTGTTGGAACAGCTCGGCCCAAGAGCCGTCGAGGTAGACCTCTTTGCCGGAGCGCTTGTCGACGATTTCAAAGCCGTGGCGCGCCAGTGTGGGCACCACCAGGGTCTGGGTGGCGCTGTCCCGACTGGCGCCCGAGGGCGCCTCGGCCGGCACCGCGTTGGCCAGCATGTGCGTCACTGAGTAGGTTTCAGAGTCGTAAAGCGTGTGCATGGTTCATTATCCATAAATCGGAATCGCCGTGTGGCCGAGCTTACATGGTTGCCATGCGGGCCAGATTCAAGTGCCCAGACCAAGACTGGGGTTATGGCAGGGCTTCGCTGCCGGTCCATTTTTGGTCCAGATAATCGCCGTTGGCCTCGGAGATGCGCAGCCGCACCGGCATGTAAGCCAGGGCCGGTGCCAACCAAAGCTCCACCTGCTGGTCAAAGGGTCGGCGCGGGTGGCGCAGCAGTTTGACGGCTTTTTGCTCGCCGCCAGGCAGGGCCAGCGTTTCCGGGCCTTCCACCGTGAACAGCCAGACATCCGCGTCGCGCGGGCCAGCAATTTGTAGGGTCAGCGTGGTCGCCACAGGGTAACGCTCGGGTTCGCCCGCCATCATGGCCCCCAGTTGCAGCATCACGCTCAGGTAGTCCTGGGCACCTGCCAGCAGTGGCGCGTCGGGCGTATTGGCGCTGAAACTGATGCGGCCTTTGTCCCGCTCAAAGTGAGCCGCCACCTCGCTGCGGGTTTTTTTCTCGGAAAAGCGGCTGGGCATCAGGCCCTGCGGCCCGATGTCACCGCGGCTGGTCTGCGCCCATGACTGGCCAAAGGCGCCAATGGTCAGCTGCGCTTCATAGTGCGTACCGTCCTGGCGCCACCGCAGTTCAGCGTTGGCCAAAAAGGGGAATTTGTTGGCCCTCACCTGGTAGCGCAGCCGCACTGAGGGCGGCACGATGACAGCGCCTGTGGTCTGCGCCGATTCGCGCGGCGGCCGCACCGGCGCGGCCGGTTCGGGATCGGGGCTGGCCTTCGCTGCGTCCTGGTTTGCCATCGGCGGCGGTAGCAGGGCCTCCGGCGCAGGCGTTTGGGGTGTTGGCGCCGGTGGTGGGTTGGTGGCTGTCGCCGGCGCTGTGTCAGGGGGTGCGGTCTCGGCCGCTGGCGACACAGGCGACACAGGCGACGGTAATGGTGCTGGTGCCTGTGCAGGGTTTGCTTGAACCTTCGTCGGCCTGGGGCGGGTTGGGGCAGCTTGCGGTACTGCAGCAGGGGTAGGCCGCAGCGCCTCGATCACCCGGGTGTTGAAGCTTGGCTCGCCGTGCACGGGCAGACTGAACAGGGCCGCGTCTCGCAGCAGTGCCAGGTGGGTCAGCGCCACCAAGGCGCCCAGCACCAGCCCGGCGCGCCAGCCCGGCCCCTGCCTCGTGGCGTTGCCGCCGCCTGTGTTCCTTGCGTGCATGCGAAGACTTATGATGGTCGCCATCCCTTCCGCCGTGAGGCCAACACAGCGGGCCATGGCCCGTTTTGACCATGAAACTAGCCACTTACAAAGACGGCTCCCGCGACGGCCAATTGCTGGTGGTATCGCGCGACCTGAGCACCGCCCATTATGCGACCGGCATTGCCGACCAGTTACAGCAGGTGCTGGACGACTGGAATTTTCTCTCGCCCCAGCTGCAGGACCTGTACGACACCCTGAACCAGGGCAGGGCACGGTACGCCTTTGCGTTTGAGCCCCGTCTGTGCATGGCCCCCCTGCCGCGCGCCTACCAGTGGGCCGATGGCTCCGCCTATATCAACCATGTGGAGCTGGTCCGGCGCGCCCGCAATGCGGACGTGCCCGCCAGTTTTTACACCGACCCCTTGATGTACCAGGGCGGCAGCGATGATTTTCTGGGTCCTTGCGACGATGTGGTCTGCGCCAGCGAGGCCTTTGGGATTGATTTCGAGGCTGAGCTGGCTGTTATCACTGGTGATGTGCCCATGGGTGCCAGCCCCGGCCAGGCGCTGGACGGCATCCGGCTGGTGATGCTGGCCAACGACGTCAGCCTGCGCCACCTGATCCCGGACGAACTAGCCAAGGGCTTTGGCTTTGTGCAGAGCAAGCCGGCCACCGCTTTCAGCCCTGTGGCTGTGACCCTGGATGAGTTCGGCAGCGCCTGGGAGCAGGGCCGCTTGCAGCTCACCCTGCAGAGCACCTGGAACGGCCGTCGCGTGGGTCTGTGCGAGGCGGGGCCGGAGATGACCTTCCACTTTGGCGAGCTGATTGCCCATTTGTGCAAGACCCGCAACGTCCGCGCCGGCTCGGTGGTCGGGTCGGGCACGGTGAGCAACAAGGACTGGCGCCATGGTTACAGCTGCATTGCCGAAAAGCGAGCCATCGAGACCATCCAGGATGGTGCGCCGGCCACCGACTACATGAAGTACGGTGACACCATCCGCATCGAAATGAAAGGGCGCGACGGGCAAAGCCTGTTCGGCGCCATTGACCAAAGCGTCGTGGCCCCGGCCTAGCGTTGGCGGCATCAGGGCAGACAGCCCCTTTGCACTGACTTTTTCAATTGCTGGACTCTCTGTCATGAACGCTACGCCATTGAACGTCTTGTTTTTGTGCACCCACAACTCGGCCCGCAGCATCCTGGCCGAAGCCCTGCTCAACCACCTTGGGCAGGGGCGCTTCAGGGCCTATTCGGCCGGCAGCAGCCCACGCGAGAACCAGCAGCCCAACCCCTTGGCTTTGCAAGTCTTGCAAGAAGTTGGCGTCGCGACAGATGGTTTGCGCAGCAAAAACTGGGACGAATTCGCCATCCAAACGGCGCCGCACATGGACCTGGTGATCACCGTGTGCGACAACGCTGCGGGCGAGGTGTGCCCCTATTGGCCGGGTCAGCCGGCCACCGCGCACTGGGGTTATCCGGACCCATCTGACGGCGAGGGCAGCGAGGCCGAGAAGCTGCTGGCCTTCCGCCACACCTTGCTGGCGCTCAAACGTCGTCTGGAGTTGCTGATCAGCCTGCCGGCCGACAAGCTGGCCAAAACCCTGCTGCAAAGCACGGCGCGCGACCTGGCCCGTAGCACTTGAGCCATGGCCACTCCAATCCCAAGGCCAACCCCAATGCCAAGCCCCAGCCTTTCGGCAGCGCCGGCGCCCATGAATGTGTTTGAGCGCTACCTGACCCTGTGGGTGTTCTTGTGCATCGTGCTGGGCATTGGCCTGGGGCAAGCGCTGCCGGACCTGTTCCAGTCGGTGGGCCGCATGGAGCTCGCCAAGGTCAACCTGCCGGTGGGGGTGCTGATCTGGGTCATGATCATCCCGATGCTGGTCAAGGTGGATTTCGGCGCGCTGCAGCAGGTGCGTCAGCATGTGCGTGGCATCGGCGTGACGCTGGTGGTGAACTGGCTGGTCAAACCCTTCAGCATGGCCTTGCTGGGCTGGCTGTTCATCCGCCAGCTGTTCGCGCCCTGGCTGCCGGCCGACCAGCTGGACAGCTACATCGCCGGCCTGATCCTGCTGGCCGCCGCGCCCTGCACGGCGATGGTGTTCGTCTGGAGCCGCCTCACCGGGGGCGACCCGCTGTTCACCTTGTCGCAGGTGGCCTTGAACGACAGCATCATGGTGCTGGCGTTTGCGCCGCTGGTGGCTTTTTTGCTGGGCATCTCGGCCATCACCGTCCCCTGGGACACCTTGCTGATCTCGGTGGTGCTTTACATCGTGATACCGGTGGCGCTGGCGCAGCTGTGGCGGCGTGCGCTGCTGGCACGTGGCCCGGCGGCACTTGAGGCGGCCATGGCCCGCGTCGGCCCCTGGTCCATCACCGCGCTGCTGGCCACGCTGGTGTTGCTGTTTGCCTTTCAGGGCGAAGCCATCCTTCGCCAACCGCTGGTGATCGCGCTGCTGGCTGTGCCCATCCTGGTGCAGGTGCTGTTCAACTCGGCGCTGGCCTACTGGCTCAACCGCGCCGTGGGCGAAAAGCACAGCGTGGCCTGCCCGTCAGCCCTGATCGGCGCGTCCAACTTCTTTGAGCTGGCCGTGGCGGCGGCCATCAGCCTGTTTGGCTTCAACTCTGGTGCCGCGCTGGCCACGGTAGTGGGGGTGCTGATCGAGGTGCCGGTGATGCTGCTGGTGGTCTATGTGGTGAACCACTCCAAGGGCTGGTACGAGCGGGG
>JBAXMQ010000166.1:0-6527 GCA_037134215.1 Betaproteobacteria bacterium | reverse complement strand
ACGCTGACCGAAACCTTTGCCGCGATCGAGATGGCCAAGCGCGCCGGCTATACCGCCGTCATCAGCCACCGTTCTGGTGAAACCGAAGATTCGACCATTGCCGACATTGCGGTCGGCACCAATGCCGGCCAGATCAAGACCGGTTCGCTCAGCCGGTCAGACCGCATGGCCAAATACAACCAGTTGCTTCGCATTGAGGAGGACTTGGGGGAAATAGCCAGCTACCCCGGGCGCGCGGCCTTCTACAACCTGCGCTGAGGGCGCATGGGCCAACGTGCTGTCCTGGCCGTTCTGACCGCCTTGCTCGTGATCCTGCACGCGCAACTGTGGTTTGGCCGTGGCAGCGTGCCCAGCGTGGCCTCCATGAACGAGCAACTCAAGACACAGATCCAGAAAAATCAGCAGGCGCAGCGGGTGAACAGCCAGCTTGCGGCCGAAGTCCGCGACCTGAAAGAAGGTCTTGACATGGTCGAGGAGAAAGCCCGGCAAGAGCTTGGCATGATCAAGACCAACGAGATCTTCGTCCAGTTTGCCCGCTGAAACAAAGAATCTAATGCAAGGGCGTGCCCGACGCCGGCCTGTCTCCTGCACCGATGAACAGCCCGGCCACGTCCACCGGGTCAAAACGGTAATGCAGGCCGCAGAATTCGCAGCCGACTTCGACGTCGCTGCGCTCAGCCAAAATGCCCTCTACCTCCTCGCGCCCCAACCCAACAATCATGTTGCCGACGCGCTCCCGGCTGCAAGTGCAGGCAAAGTGCGGCGCGGCCTGACCGGCTGCCGGTTCAAACAGGCGAAGGTCCTCCTCCCAAAACAACCGTCGCAGGATGGTCGGCGCATCCAGCGTCAGCAGTTCCTCGCGCTTGAGACTGCCGGCCAACAGCGCAATCCGGTTGTAATGCTCATTCAGGCCGATCTCGTCCTCATTCGCCTGGCGGCCCCCCTGGCCGGCAAGATTGCCAGCCCCTTCCAGGGGCAAGCGCTGGATCAGCAGACCGGCCGCCATCTGCCCATCTGCCGCCAGCACCAGCCGGGTATCAAGTTGCTCGCTTTGCAGCATGTAATGCTCGAGCACATCGCTGAGTTTTTCCAGCTTTTCACGTCGGTCACCGAACAGCGGCACCACCCCCTGGTAGGGCTGCTGGCCAGGGAATCGGTCTTTGGGGTCCAGGGTGATCGCGCATTTGCCCTGGTTCGTGACATTGACCATCGCGCTCAGGCTGGCGCCTGGTGGCACCGCCGTGATCACCGTGGCAGTCGCGCGCAGGGCCAGATCGGGCTGCACCTCGGCCACCGCCAGCTTGACCGGGCCATCGCCAAAAATCTGCAGAATCAAGGCGCCGTTGAATTTGATGTTGGCCTGCATCAGGCAGGCCGCCGCGACCATTTCGCCCAGCATGTCCTGAACCGGCGCTGGGTAGGCGCCGGCGGGACTGCCTTCGGCGCGCCGGCGCAAGACCTCGGTCCAACCGTCGGTCACCCGAACCAGCATGCCGCGCACCGGCAGACCTTCAAACAAAAATTTGTGCAATTCAGACATCCGGCGTCCTTTCTAGCTTACCTACACCAGACTCAGGCCTGCTTCTTAAGACCCGCCCGGTATCGGCGGGCATTGGCCACGTAGTGCCTCGCGCTCCTGCGCAGGCCTTCGATCTGCTCGGGGCTCAGTTGGCGCACCACTTTGGCCGGGCTGCCCAGGATCATCGAGCCATCCGGGAAGACCTTACCCTCGGTCACCAGGGCACCAGCTCCGACCAGACAAGCCTTGCCGATGACTGCGCCATTGAGCACCACGGCCCCGATACCGATCAGCGAGCCGTCCCCCACCGAACAGCCATGCAACATCACCTGGTGGCCCACGGTCACGTCCTCGCCAATCACCAGCGGCATGCCCACATCGGCATGCAGCACGCTCAGGTCCTGGATGTTGCTGCCACGCCCGATGCGGATGGTTTCTGTGTCGCCGCGCAGCACGGCGCCAAACCAGATGCTGGTGTCGGCGGCCAAGGCCACATTCCCCATGACCTGTGCGCTGTCGGCGACCCAGGCCGAGTCAGCGAGTTGGGGCGCGATGCCATCGAGTTCGTAAATTGCCATGTGGAATCCGTTTCTTCGAGTTCCTTAGAATTGTAAGGATGGAACCCACGCTGTGACCCCATCCGGTTCGACTGCCGCCCCACCCCTCCCATCAGACTCGGTTCGCTACCTGGCCCAGTGCCTGCTGCGCATCAACAACCCGGTCCAGAAGGCGGCCAACGTACGGGCGCTTGATGCGACAGGGATGGCGATCCGGCCAGAGGACCACATCGCCGACGCAGCAGACATCCCCGGTGTCCCCGAGCGCCCGGCACTGGTATCGCCCCAGCAACTCAAGCCGCGCTCACCCGGCACGCGCGAAGGCCGCGGGGCGCTCATCCACGCGCTGGCGCACATTGAAGCCAATGCCATCAATCTGGCGCTGGATGTGACCTGGCGCTTTGCCGGCATGCCGGAGCGCTTTTACTGGGATTGGCTGCAGGTTGCGCGTGAGGAGGCCCTGCATTTCCAGTTGCTCAGAGAGCACCTGCTGACCCTGGGCTTTGACTATGGCGACTTCCCGGCGCACAACGGCTTGTGGGACATGGCACAAAAAACCCGGGACAGCCTGCTGGCCCGGCTGGCGCTGGTGCCGCGCACCCTGGAGGCACGTGGGCTGGACGCCTCGGTACCGATCCGCAACCGCCTGGTCTCCGTCGGCGATCATCGCGCTGCCGCCATCCTGGACATCATCCTGCGCGACGAAATCGGTCATGTCGCGGTGGGCAACCATTGGTACCGCTTCCTGTGTTCGGCGCAGAACCTGGATCCGGTCAGCACCTTCGCCACACTGGCGGCGCAGCATGGCGCACCCAAGCTCAAGGGACCGTTCAATCTGGTGGCACGTCGCGCTGCCGGCTTTGACGAGGCCGAGTTGGCCTTGCTGGGCGTCTGAGCCGCGTCAGCCGCGCGGGTGATGTTGCGCGTGCAGGGTCTTGAGCCGTTCCCGAGCCACGTGGGTGTAAATGGTGGTGGTGGAAATGTCAGCGTGGCCCAGCAACATCTGCACCGCGCGCAAATCGGCGCCATGGTTGAGCAGGTGCGTGGCAAACGCATGGCGCAGGGTGTGGGGCGACAACGGCGACGTGATGCCTGCATTGCGCGCGTATTTTTTGACAATCATCCAGAACATGACGCGGCTCATGGCCTTGCCCGCGTTGACGCCGCGGGTGCTGACAAACAGGTCCTGCGTTGGCTGGCCGGCCAGCAGTTCCGGCCGGGCCACGCCCAGGTATTGCGTCAGCCATAAGCCGGCGACTTCCCCGAAAGGCACCAGTCGCTCCTTGTTGCCCTTGCCCAGCACCCGCAACACATTGTCGGCAAGGCTCAGGTTCAGAACCTTGAGCGAGACCAGCTCACTCACCCGCAGGCCACTGGCGTACATCAGCTCCAGCATGGTGCGGTCGCGTACGCCCAGCGCCGTGGCCGCGTCGGGCGCAGCGAGCAGCGCCTCAACCTGGTGCTCGGTCAGGGTTTTGGGCACACGCAGGGCCTGGCGGGCAGCCTGCAGCCTGAGTGTCGGATCCGCAACGATCAGCCTCTCGCGCAGCGCCCAGCGGAAATAGCGCTTCAGAACCGTCAGCCGCCGGTTGGCGCTGGTGGCCTTGGTGCTGGCATGCCGCGCCGCAAAATAGGCCTGAAGGTCGTCCTCCTGGCTCGCGGGCAGGGCGCGGCCCTGGGCGGCAAGCCAGGCCGCATAAAGCGTCAGGTCGCGGCGATAAGCTGCCAGCGTGTTGCGGGACAGGCCGTCTTCAAGCCACAGCGCATCGATGAAGGCATCAATCAGGCTGTCGATGGGCGCCTGTGTCGGCGCCGCCAGCGCGGTCTTGGCGCTCACTCCAGCTTCAGTTTGGCTGTCGCCACCACATTTTTATAAACCGCCAGCTCATCCTTCATCTGCTGCGCGAACTGCTCAGGCGTATTGCCAAGCACCACCGAGCCGGTGTCCTCGATGCGCTTGCGCACGGCCGGGTCTTCCAGGGCCTTGCGCGTGGCGGCGTTGATTTTGTCAACAATGTCGCGCGGCATGCCCTTGGGGCCAACAATGCCGTAATAGGCCATGCGGTTCACAGGCTCCAGGCCAAGCTCTTTGAAAGTGGGCACATCCGGCAGGGCTGCCAGCCGCTGCGGCGCCGCCACCGCCAACGCCACCAAGCGGTTGGCCTTGATGTGCGGCAAGGCTGATGGAACGTTGTCAAAAATGATTTCCACCTGCCCGCCCACGGTGTCACGCAGCGCCGGACCCGCCCCCGAGTAGGGAATGTGGGTCACAAACACACCCTCCAGGCTCTTCCAGAGCTCGGTCTGCAAATGGCCGATGCCACCAGTGCCCGAGGATGAATAAGAGTAACGGCCCGGCGACTTTTTCAGCGCCGCCAGGAATTCCTTGTAATTCTTGGCCGGGAAACTGGGGTGCACCGCAATGACGTTGGGTGTGGCAGCGATGTTGATAACGGGCGTGAAATCGGTGGCCGCGTCATAGGGCATCTTGGGGTTGATAGCCGGGTTAGCCGCCGTGGTAGACACCGTGGCCACCCCCAGCGAATAGCCGTCGGGCGTGGCTTTGGCGGTTTCGTTGGCGCCCACCACACCGCCACCACCAGCCTTGTTCTCGATGATCACATTCTGGCCCAGGGCTTTGCCCAGCGGCTCGGCGATCACGCGGGCCACAATGTCCGTGGTGCCGCCTGGCGCAAACGGAACCTGCAGCTTGACCACGCGGTTGGGATAGCCCTGCGCAGAAGCGACGCAGGCCATGGCCATCAGGCCACCCGCCAAAAGGATTCGACGGAACATCATGACAATCACTCCTGAAAAAAAGATGGCTGATCCAGCGTCATTATTCACGGTGTCGCAACTGGATTGGCGAGGGCTTCCACGTAGGGGCAAACCCGTGGCCGGGGGTTGGATCACTGCTATTCTCGCCGGGTGAATTTCGTCCAACTGCTGTTCCCTGATTTTTCCCTGATCCTGTGCGGTTACCTCGTTTGCCGCTTGACGCCGCTCAATCGCACGGTTTGGGAGCAGGTGGAAACGCTGGTGTATTTCCTGTTTTTTCCTATCCTGCTGTTCCACGCCATTGTGAAGAGCCCGCTCGACATGGGCGCGGCCTGGGGCCTGATCGGCGCCGGCTGGACGGTGGGGCTGACGGGCATCGCGCTGGCCTATTCCCTGCCCTATTGGCCCTGGCTGGGCCAGCATGTGCCGGCCCGCGACCACGCCGCCAGCGCACAGGTGGCGTTCCGCTTCAACTCCTTCATCGGGCTGGCACTGGCCGAGCGTCTGGCCGGACCACAGGGCCTGCTCTTGATCGCGGTGCTGATCGGCGTGTGCGTGCCACTCTTCAACGTGGCCGCCGTCTGGCCCATGGCACGCCATGGGCAACAAGGCTTTCTGCGGGCGCTGGTCCGCAATCCGCTCATCATCGGCACCGGCAGCGGCCTGTTGGCGAACCTGATGGGGCTCAGCATCCCGGCTTGGCTGGAGCCGACCGTCAGCCGTATGGGCGGTGCCTCGCTGACCTTGGGCCTGATGGCGGCGGGCGCCGGCCTTCAGTTTGGCGCACTCGGGCGGGCCAAATACCTCGCCGTGGCGCTGGTCAGCATCCGGCACCTGATCTTGCCTGTCGCAGCGCTCGCAGTGGCCCGGGTGTTTGGGCTAGACCCGGTGCAAACCACTGTGCTGCTCGCTTTTTCTGCCCTGCCCACCGCGCCCAGCGCCTATGTGTTGGCCGCGCGCATGGGCTATGACGGCACTTATGTCGCCGCGCTGGTCACCCTGTCTACGCTGCTGGGCATGGTCAGCCTGCCGTTTGCACTGGGCACTCTCAGGGGCCTGTGAGTCTGTCGCTCTAGGGCCGGCTGGCCGCGCCCTGTCAAGGTAAAGCCAGCCCTGGCAATTCGGCCAGGGTGGCCGTACGCACGCCGGCGGCACGCGCCTGGGTCAGAAAGGCCTGACCGGCCGCCTCAAAGCCCGCCACAGGGCTCATGCAGTCGGTCAGCAACACGGTCTGGCGCAAACGCTCTGGCGGCAGATGGCCCAACAGGTCCTGCACCGATGCGGCCACGCAATGGCTGAGCGCCTCACCTGCCACCAGCAGCGTATCCCGACCGGCGGCCAGGCGCGCCATCAACGGCCGGTTGAGGGCGGTAAGGGGGTCGTCAGTACGCGGCACTTCGGCGCGAAAAGCACTGTACTGTTCAGTCATCGGGTTCATGCCCTTCAGTACCTTGTCACACAATGTGCCACTGTGCATTTCCCACGCGGCGATGCTGCGCGCCAGTTCAGTGTGGATGTTGTGGCCCCAGGTGCCCAGCACACAGTGCACCGGCCACACAACCAGTTGGCGCTGGCCGGGTGCCTCCAGTGCCTCCAGATACGCGAGCACCTCGGCGGCGCGGGCGGCATCGCGCGGCCGCCACTGGCCGGCCCGCACGGCGGCGGCCGTCACC
>JBAXMQ010000165.1:0-6554 GCA_037134215.1 Betaproteobacteria bacterium | reverse complement strand
TCGCCCTGGGTCAGTTTTCTGGAGTCGGGCCGGGTGGTGCTGGGCGTGATGGTGGGGGATGTGATGGAGCACCAGTTGGGCGTGCTGGAGGGGCCTTGCTGGTTGGAGGCCTCATGGGCTGTGCTGGACCTGCTCCCTGCCGTGGACGCGGTGGCCGATACCGATGTGGTGCTGCGGCGCGTCCCGGTGGCCGAATTTCGGCGTACCCTGGCCGATTTGTCGGTGCCGGCCCGGGCGGTGCTGGACGACGTGGCGCGGGCGCACCGGCAGCAAACCGAGCTGGCGGTCAGCCGCCTGGCCAAAGACGCCGAGGCCCGTTGCGCCGAATGGCTGTTGCAGCACGCTGAGCCGCTGGCCCAGGGCGGCATGACGGTGCAACTGCAGGAGCGCAAGCGTTCCATTGCCGCCCAGCTGGGCATTGCGCCTGAGACCCTGTCGCGTGTGCTGCGCCATCTGCGCGAGCGCAGCCTGATCAGCGGCTCAGGCCGCAGCCTGAACCTGCTGGACCTGACCGGGCTGCGTGTATTGGCCGGCGTTTAGCGCGTTCAGCACCGCTTCGGCGGTAGCCGGTGCCTGCAGATTCACCGTGCCGTCGGCCCGAGTCTGCCCCACGGCATCCCGCAGCGCCTCAAACACGCTAATGGCCAGCATGAAGGGCGGCTCGCCCACCGCCTTGCTGCCAAACACATTGTCCTCACGGTTGGGCTCGGGCCACAGGTCCACGTGCAAGTGCGCCGGGATGTCGCCGGTCGCCGGAATCTTGTAGGTGCTGGGCGCATGGGTGGCCAACCGGCCCCTGTCGTCCCACACCAGTTGCTCGGTGGTGAGCCAGCCCATGCCCTGCACAAAGCCGCCTTCGATCTGGCCGATGTCAATGGCCGGGTTGATGGAGCGGCCCACGTCGTGCAGGATGTCCACCCGCAGCACCCGGTTTTCCCCGGTCAGGGTGTCGATGGCCACTTCGGTGCAAGCTGCGCCGTAGGCAAAGTAATAAAACGGACGCCCTGTCAGCGTGGTCTTGTCGTAGTGGATTTTGGGGGTGCGGTAAAAGCCGTCGCTCCACAGCTGGATGCGGTTGGCATAGGCCAGCCGCACCACCTCGTCAAAGGTGCGGGTAGCGCCTGGCGAGTGCACCTGGCCACCCGCAAAGCGCACCGCACCGGCGCCGCAGCCGTCGAGCCCGGCCACAAAGGCCGCCAGGTTGTCGCGCACATGACGGGCCGCAAACTGGGCAGCGCGGCCATTGAGGTCGGTGCCGGCCGAGGCGGCGGTGGCAGAGGCGTTGGGAATCTTGCTGGTGTCGCTGGCGGTGGCCAGCACCCGGGCCAGCGGCACGCCGAGTTCGTCCGCCACGATTTGCGCCACCTTGGTGTGCAGGCCCTGGCCCATTTCGGTGCCGCCGTGGTTCACCTGCACGCTGCCGTCCAGGTAAACATGCACCAGCGCACCGGCCTGGTTGAACAACGTTGCAGTGAAGGAGATGCCGAATTTGACTGGTGTTATTGCCAGTCCGCGCCGGATCACAGGGTTGGCCGCATTCCAGGCCGAAACGGCCGCCCGCCTTTGCTGGTATTGAGAAGTTTGCTCCAGTTTAGATAGCAAAAGCGCGAGGATGTTGTCCTCCACCCGCATGCCGTAGTGGGTGGTGTCGCGCCGCGCCAGGCCATTTGCCGTGGGTTGGTCGTCGTACAGGTTGCGCTGGCGAACAGCCAAAGGGTCCAGCCCGAGCCGACGGGCGATGTCGCCCATGATGGCCTCGATCACGACCATGCCCTGCGGCCCGCCAAAGCCGCGAAACGCGGTGTGGCTCTGGGTGTTGAGCTTGCAACGGTAAGACGTGATGGCCACGTCTTCCAGAAAATAGGCGTTGTCGGCGTGGAAGATGGCGCGGTCTGCCACCGGGCCTGACAGGTCGGCGCTGAAGCCGCAGTTCATGGCCATCATCAGGGTCAGGCCGCACAAGCGCCCGCTGTCGTCAAAGCCCGCCGTGTAGTCGCACACCATGGGGTGGCGCTTGCCGGTGATCAAAAAGTCGTCGTCGCGGTCCAGCTTTAGCTTGACCGGGCATTTGAACTTGTGTGCGGCCACCGCCGCCCACACCGCCATGTGGCCGGCCTGGGTCTCCTTGCCGCCAAAACCGCCACCCATGCGCCGGCATTCCACCCGCACGGCGTGGTTGGCCAGGCCCAGCGCATGGGCCACCCAGTGCTGCACCTCGCCCGGGTGCTGGGTGCTGCTGTGAATCACCCACTGGCCCTGCTCCTGGGGCAGGGCGTAGGCCACCTGACCTTCCAGGTAAAAGTGCTCTTGGCCGCCGACTTCGAGTGTGCCGCTGAGTTGGTGCGGAGCGCGCGCCAGCGCGGCGTCGGCGTCGCCTCGGCGTACCGACACCGGCGGCAGCACATAGTGGCTTTGCTGCAAGGCCTCGCGCACGCTCAGCACGGCAGGCAGAGCGTCGATGTGCAGTTGCACCAGGCGCGCAGCCCGGCGCGCCTGCATCATGTTGTTGGCCACCACCAGGCCTACCACCTGACCCACATGCTGCACCGTCCCTTGAGCAAACACCGGCTCGTCGCCGGCAAAGGCGGCCAGCATGGCGTCGCCTGGAATATCCGCCGCCAGCACCAGGCCGCGCACACCCGCCAGCGCCAGCGCCGCCGAGGCCGACACCCCGCGCAGTGTGCCGTGGGCCACGGTCGACAGGATGGGTGCGGCATACAGCGTGCCGCGCGCTTCCAGGATGTCGTCGACATACGTGGCGGCCCCGGCCACCTGGGCGGCGGCGCTCTCGTGCGGGGTGGATACGCCGCCGGCGCTCATGCTGTGAGCTCCTCAAGCCCGGCGCTCTCCAGATTGATGGCGCTGGCGCCCTGGCTCTCCAGCCAAAAGCGCTGCAGCAAATTGCCCAGCACCTGCACGCGGTAGGCGCTGCTGGCGCGCAGGTCGGAGATGGGGGCAAATTCCTGACGCAAAACGGCCATGGCGCGGTGTACCGTGACTTGCGTCCACGGCTGGCCTGTCAGCAGCGCCTGGGTTTGGAGGGCACGCACCGGCGTGGCCGCCACCCCGCCCACGCCGATGGAGGCCTGCACCACGCGGCCGCGTTCCAGGCGCAGCGCCACGGCCAGGCACAGGGCCGAAATGTCGTCGTCAAAGCGCTTGGACACCTTGTACACCCGGCTGAATTCCTGCGGCACGGCCTTGGGCACCTTGATCCAGGCCAGCAGCTCGTCGGGCACCATCACGTTTTGCCGGTAGCCGGTGTAGAGCTGCTCCAGCGGCAGCTCGCGGTGGCCGCGTGTGCTCATCAGCACCACGTTGGCGCCCAGGGCGATCAAAAGCGGCATCGAGTCGCCGATGGGCGAACCGTTGGCCACATTGCCGCCCAGCGTGCCCGAGTTGCGCACCGGCAGGCCAGCAAAGCGCTGGGCAAAGGCCTGCAGCTGTGGCCGGTCGGCCGCCAGCGCCGCAAAGGCCTCGGCCAATGGCACCGCCGCGCCAATGGCCAGGTGGTGCGGGTAGTGCTCAACACGGCGCAGCTCGGCCACCCGGCTCAGGTCCAGCACCTGGGGAAAGCGGCGGTGCCCCTTGTTGACCCACAGCCCCACGTCGGTGCAGCCGGCCACCAGCTGCGCGGTGGGATGGTGGCTGCGCAGGCGCAGCAAGTCGGCTAAAGTGGTAGGCAAAAAATAAGCTGAATCAGCCACCAGCCCCTGTCCTGCTTGGTTAAGCTGCTTCAATTGTTGTAGCAAGTCGGTTTCGTTCACCGCTATGCGGGGCAGTTGGGCCATGGTCTGGGCGGCATCCAGAATAGGCCGGTAGCCGGTACAGCGGCACAGGTTGCCCGACAAATCCTGCTGCGCCAGCGCGCGCGTGACCGGGCGGCCGTGCAGCACATGGTTTTGGTACATGCCAAACAGGCTCATCACAAACCCCGGTGTGCAAAAGCCGCACTGGCTGCCATGGCACTGCACCAGGGCCTGCTGCACCGGGTGCAGGCTGCCGTTTGCTGCCACCAGGTCTTGGGCCGTCCACAGCGCCTGGCCCTGAATGGAATACGCCAGCCGTATGCAGCTATTGACTGCGCGGTACTTTATGTCGGCGCCCTGTGCCTCGCCCAGCACCACGGTGCAGGCGCCGCAATCGCCCTCGTTGCAGCCTTCTTTGGTGTCGCTGCACTGCAGGTCGTCGCGCAGCACCTCCAGCAGGGTGCGGTCTGGCGGCACATCGTGCAGCGTCACGGTCTGGCCGCGCCGGACAAATTGCAGGGGTCGGGTGATCATGGGTGCGTCCTCATGGCCTAGGGTAAAGCAGGAGCGCCGGCGCGCTCATTTCGACTAGCATATGGCATTCAGACAGACCCAGCCATGCGCGACGACATTCTTTTCGGTGAACGCGACAGAGACCGCCGTCAGGCGGCGGCGGCCCTCAAGCCCCAGGCGCTTGCCGCATGATGCCCCCCCGCCTGCAACTGAGCGGCATCACCAAACGCTACCCCGGCGTGGTGGCCAACAGCGATGTGAGCTTGACGGTGCTGCCCGGTCAGACCCACGCCGTGCTGGGCGAGAACGGGGCGGGCAAGTCCACGCTGATGAAGATCATTTACGGATCGGTCAAGCCCGACGCCGGCACGGTGCTGTTTGACGGGCAGCCGGTGCAGGTGCGCAACCCGCAAGAGGCAAGGGCCCTGGGCATCAGCATGGTGTTCCAGCACTTCAGCCTGTTCGACACCATCACCGTGGCCGAGAACGTGTGGCTGGGCCTGAGCAAAACCCTGAGTTTGGCCGAGGTGTCGCGCAGCATCGCGGCCAAGGCGGCCGAGTACGGGCTGGACATCGATCCAACCCGGCCAGTGCACACCCTGGGCGTGGGCGAGATGCAGCGGGTGGAAATCATCCGCGCCCTGCTGACCAACCCCAAGCTGCTGATACTGGACGAACCCACCTCGGTGCTGACGCCACAGGCGGTGGAGAAGCTGTTTGTGGTGCTCAAAAAACTGTCGTCCGAAGGCTGCAGCATTCTGTACATCAGCCACAAGTTGCATGAAATCCGCGAGCTGTGCACCGCTTGCACCGTGCTGCGCGGCGGCCGCGTCACCGGCGTGTGCAACCCGGCCGAAGAGTCCAACGCCTCGCTGTCGCGCCTGATGATCGGCTCGGAGCCGCCCCAGCTGAATCACCGGCCGCAGCAGCCTGGCGCGCCGGTGCTGCAGGTGCAGGGCCTGAGCCTGGCGCGCGCCGACCAGTTCGGCGTGGACCTGAGTGACGTGGCCCTGCAGGTGCGGGCCGGCGAGGTGGTGGGTATTGCCGGCGTGTCGGGCAACGGCCAAAAAGAATTGCTGTACGCCCTGTCCGGCGAAGACACCCGCGCGCCTGCGGGCACGGTGCGCATCAGCGACACCGACGCCAGCGCCCTGCACCCCGGCGCTCGGCGCAAGCTGGGCCTGCACTTTGTGCCCGAAGAGCGCCTCGGCCGCGGCGCCGTGCCCACCCTGGGCCTGGCGCACAACCTGTTGCTGACGCGCCAGGAGGCCATTCGCTACCCGCGCTGGGCTGGCGGCTGGATTCGCCTGCGTGAGCTGGAGCAGCAGGCGGCCGGCATCATTGCGCGCTTTCACGTCAAGGCGGGCGGCCCGCGTGCGCTGGCCCGCTCGCTCTCGGGTGGTAATTTGCAAAAGTTCATCGTTGGCCGGGAGATCGACGCCGCCCCGAGGCTGTTCATCGTGTCGCAGCCGACCTGGGGCGTGGACGTCGGCGCCGCTGCGCAGATCCGCGGAGAAATCCTGGCGCTGCGCGACGCTGGTTGTGCCGTGCTGGTGGTCAGCGAGGAGCTGGACGAGTTGTTCGAGCTCAGCGACCGGCTGCATGTGATGGCGCGTGGCCGGCTGTCGCCCGCCATCGCGGCGGCCGAGGCCACGGTCACGCAAATCGGCGAATGGATGAGCGGCCTGTGGCACAGCGATGTGCAGGCTGCGCTGGCGCAGGGGGAGGCCCATGCTCAAGCTTGAAGCCCGGCCGCAACCCAGCCCGGGCTGGACCTACGGCTCGCCGCTGCTGGCGCTGGCTGTGACCGTGCTGATCGGTGTGCTGATGTTTGTGGCGCTGGGCAAAGACCCTGTCAGCGGTTTGCGGGTGTTCTTTTGGGACCCCATCAAAAGCGCCTATGCCCTGGGCGAACTCACGGTCAAGGCCACACCGCTGCTGTTGATCGCGCTTGGGCTGGCCGTGTGTTTCCGCTCCAACGTCTGGAACATCGGCGCCGAGGGCCAATATGTGCTGGGCGCCATTGCCGCCAGCGGCGTAGCCCTGCTGGCTGACAAGACCACCGGCGGCTGGATTGTGGTGCCGGTGATCCTGGCCGGTATCCTGGGCGGCATGGTCTGGGCCGGCCTGACGGCCTGGCTGCGCGACCGCTTCAATGCCAATGAAATCCTGGTCAGCCTGATGCTGGTGTACGTGGCGGTGCTGCTGCTGAGCTTTATTGTGTCCGGCCCCTGGAAAGACCCCCAGGGCTACAACTTTCCGCAGAGCCGCACTTTTGACGCCGCCACCCGC
>JBAXMQ010000164.1:0-6853 GCA_037134215.1 Betaproteobacteria bacterium | reverse complement strand
GCAGCAGCCGGCTGCCCATGCCGGTCACGCAGCTGTCCAGCAGCGACAGCAGCGTTGGCTGGTCTTCGCCGCGCAGGGTCTGCGTCAGCTCCAGGTTGCGCCGGGTGCTGTGCGGCAAGTCGATCAGCTCGTCATGGCGCTGCAC
Organism: Betaproteobacteria bacterium; assembly: GCA_037134215.1. GTDB lineage: Bacteria > Pseudomonadota > Gammaproteobacteria > Burkholderiales > Burkholderiaceae_C > Rhodoferax. Next base: position 6,708 of record JBAXMQ010000164.1, on the reverse strand, counting down.
TTTGAGGCTGTGCACATGGCTCAAAGCCCGGCCTTGGGTGTGCTCGGCATAAGCCAGCAGAGCGGCGGCGGCGGCGTGGGCCTGCGGCAGGCCATCCGCCTGCCAGGCGGCCAGGCTGGCCGCCTGCAACTGCTCTTGCAGCTTACGCTGGCCCAAAGCGGCGTCAAACTGGAAATCTGGCCGCACTGTGAGTGAAACCGCAAGCGACAAGCCGGGCAGGGCGCGGAGCCGGCCCTCAAAGGCTGGGGTGGCACCGGCGCTGTACAGCAGCTCGCCCGGGCCGATGCGCGCCACCCATTCGGGCAACTCATCGGGGGTGCACTCGGCCAACAGCACCTCGCCGCGTGTGATGCTCAGCCAGGCCAGGCCGCAGCGCTGGCGCGGGCCCTGGTGCACCGCCAGCAGCAGCGATTCGGTTTTGTCGCCCAGCAGCGCCATGTCGGTCAGCGTGCCGGGCGTGACCACCCGCATCACCTTGCGCTCGACTGGCCCCTTGCCACCCACCTCACCCACCTGCTCGCAGATGGCTACCGATTCGCCCAGCTTGATCAGCCGCGCCAGGTAAGTTTCTACCGAATGAAAAGGCACCCCGGCCATCAGCACCGGCACCCCGGCCGACTGGCCGCGGCTGGTGAGCGTGATATTGAGCAGCCGCGCCGCCTTCTCGGCGTCGGCATCAAACATCTCGTAAAAATCCCCCATGCGGTAGAACAGCAGGGTGTCGGGGTAATCCGCCTTGAGGCCCAGGTACTGGGCCATCATGGGGGTGTGGGCGGAAAAATCCCCAGCAGTCTGTGCGCTTTGATTTTTATCTTTTTGCATCAATGACTTAGCGCGATGTTGCGCTCCTTCTTGCATAGGTATCGAGTCACATCACACTCTATTGCATGGGTAACCTTTAGGTGGCCGAGGATCAGGAATTGCTCTTTGCAATCAATGACTTAACTGAGTGCCCTATTGGAATGCATTTTGACAGGGCCGCTGACTGCGCGTGGTTCTACTTTGGATCGAACACTGGACGCGGAATGAAAAAATACGAGCCAGAGTGATCTAGTAGTTCTCTTTATACGTATGTAAAACAAAAAATGTATTTATGCGCTACACTTAGGGAATGTAGTGGTTAAGGAGGTTGTTTATGCGCGATAAGCGCGACCGATTCGTCGAATTAGCAGAGGCCCGTGTGACACGGGCGACTCAGACTCTTCGATTGATTGGCAACCTTTCCAACCTCAACAATTACACCTACTCCGAGACCGATGCGCAAAAGATTGTGGCGACCCTAGACGGCGAAATAAAGCTGTTGAAGGCGAAATTCCAGACGGCGCTCCAGAAACGGCAGAGGGAAGAATTTAAGCTGGACTGAGGAGGCTAAGCATGAGTTGGATTTTTGAAAAGAGCGGACCCATGGGTGGGGCAGCGGGAGAAGCATATGCGAACACGCTCAAATCTCCGGGAATGCCGCCGGCTCATGTGCTGGCGCGCGAGGCCATCCAGAATTCCGTGGATGCTGGTAACGGATCAAAAGTAGCGGTTAAATTTCGGGCTACGAATCTGGTCAACTCCGCCAAGAAGGGGTTCATAGATGCGGCCGGGCTTGCAGACATCGCAGAGCGGGCAGAGGCGCTGCAACTGGGGCCTAACTCCTTGCTGACTATTGAAAAGGCCCGCACGCCGTTACAACTGCTCTACGTTGAGGACTTCAACGCCGAGGGTCTGTCGGGTGAACCGCACGACAGCACGTCGAATTTCTATCGGCTGCTGCTTTCGCTGGGCGACCGTTCAAAGGCTCGTACGAACAAGGGGAGCGGCGGCTCATATGGGTTCGGCAAATCTGTGTACTCGTCAAGCTCGGCCATACAGACGATCTTCGCCTACACCCGCTTCGCAGATGAAGCCGGTACGGAATACACGCGCATCTTTGGTTGCGGCTATTACGCGAGCCACGAATTCAAGAAACACGGCTTTAGCGGCCGTGCTTGGCTTGGCAGCAAGGAGCGCGTTGACAAGAACGGTTTCCGAGTCGTAGATCCCTTGGAGGGCGCCGCCGCCGAGGAGTTAGCTGAGAAACTGGGTTTTGAACTTCGTGGCGAAGGCGAGATGGGCACTTCAATACTGATCGTTGATGCCGACGTGAATTTTGAGCAGATAGTAAAAGGTGTGGAGGATTGGTGGTGGCCACGGCTAGTCGAAAACCGACTTGACGTCTCCATCATTGACGCCGATGGCAACAACCACGTCCCAAGGCCGCGCAGACGCGCGGACCTTAAACCCTTTATTGATGCTTTTGATATTGCCCGCATGCGAGCGGAGCCTAAGCAGGGTACCCAGTTCCGGTTCGAGCCCAATCGTGAACAAGGGATCCAGCTCGGCACTTGCGGAGTGGTGGTCGTACCAGCAAGCGACAGTGGCGCAATAGCGGTTGAGGCCGAGCGGTGCAACAGTGTTGCCCTGATTCGCTCGCCGTTAATGGTTGTCGCCTACAAAAATGTTTCAGAGTCCTCACCTCCGGTGGTGGGCGCTTTCATGGCCGCCGAAAACGATGACATAGAGATAACTCTCAAGAAGAGTGAGCCGCCTGCGCACGACCGATGGGATCCAGAGTCCACAAATTTGAGAGACGAGACTGGGCGCGCTAGCAAGCTCGTGACTGCAGTTCTAAGTCGAGTGAAGGCCGGTGTAAGACGGTTCCAACAAACTGCTACCCCACCTACGCCTGCCAAGCAGCGCAGGCTGACTTTGCTAGAGCGAGCGCTCGGTGCCCTCTTTAAGCCCGATGGGCACGGCGGCGGCTTAAGGCCTGAACCGGTCGCCTCGCCGCTGCACCTTGAATTCACCAAGCAACCCTACGCGGAAGCCACCGATGACGGCATGTTGCGCGTAAAGAGTGCCTTCTCCGTGAGGCTGGACGAAAAATCGGTGGATGAGGAAGTGGAGCTTCGGCTACGCGTGAACTGTCCGGTGCTTGAAGACGAAAATGAGGAGGGTGACGACTTGCCGCTGAACGTGAGCTGGGATGGTGTCACCGTTGTCGTTGACGGCATTGACCCATTGTTGTTCCGATTCAAGCTCACAAAGGGAGATAAGGCGAGGTTTAACGTCGTTTCCGAAGGGTACAACCCTGCGTGGACCGTGCGCCTCCGGCCAGACATCAACAGGGAGGATGCATGAGCACAGAAAAAGTCACATGGCGCAAATCGGCCGTTCGTGATGTGAGGCCGTTCTTTGGCGCAATTGCGTTAGCCAACATCTTGGACAACGCCGAGCTGCGCCTTTTCGCCGAAGGAGCATTCAGCGCCGACACCACGTTCATGATTGAAGGCTCGGAGCGCGAGCAACTGGCTCTTGCGCTGCGTCTGAATTTTGAGGCCAGTGTCGATTACGGGACCATAAAGAAAAACGATCTTGTCCTCGCTGTTACGGCCGTCCAGACCTTCTTGAAAAAGACGTATGTCATCGCTACGCTGCCGATTTCTAAGCCACTGCCGCCGGACTTGGAAATTCCGGACGAGGTGCTCGCGCAGCTGGGCGGCGGGGGTAACATTGACGTTGCCGTCGCCCTGTGTCTCGGCAAGGGGCTTGATAAGCGGCCTGGTGCACCGTTTCTTCTTGGCCACTGGCTCGCCAAGAAGACTTTCACGCTGCGCATGCCGCAGAGCGCGGAGGAATTTGATATTGAATCGACCGACGATGACATGTGGATTAAGCTGGGTTACCCGGCCAAGACGTTGTATGCAGTCGACTATTTAGGCGGCATGAATGAGCCAGTCCACAAAGATAGTTGGACGGCGAAGGTACGAGTGCATGCCGACATTTATAAGAAGCTCACCGCCGAGAGCAATCAAAAGGTCGCCCGGCCGGTTTTGGGTAGCATGGCCGCAGAGATTGCCTGCCAGATGCTCACCGCCAGCTTCCAAGACTGGGAGAACGCCGATGAAGTCGTGGCGCAGAGCCCTTTGTCTGCACTTATCAAGCGCATCCACAGGGTGCAACCATGCGACCTTGAAAAGCTCAAGAAGCTCGTAAGGGAGCCCGGCCAGTCAAAACTGCGCGCCATTCTCCATGTTGATCAACAGTGTGTCCGCGCCATAGTGGAGGCATAAGCCATGCGTTACCCCTGTATAAAGGCGTCGGACGCCGCTAACTTTCTCACCTCCAAGCGCAACGGGGCTCCAGCCGACAGCGAGTTGTTCGTGAAAACCAAGGGCGATGGGGCTGACTTTGACGATAGCTTCATTGAGGAACTGCGGGCCGCATTTGTAACGTTGAAGGCGCAGTGGCCTGACGGGCTCAAGAACGATGCCCAGGCCAACAAATTCGAAGGTGCTGCGGCGCGGCTGATGCACAGCCTTGTTCCACAAGACACTGAGGTTCTGAGCGATCCCGAATACTGGATATGGCTGGCTGTGGTCTGCTTTCCCGACGTTGTTGAGTGGCGCTATGGTAGCAAGCCAGCTGGCACGAAGCCGGCGAACTACGGGATCGGCTCCCGCCTGGAAAACTTGTTGTTTCGTCTTTGGCTGCGTGCGGAGCTAGTGCTCGACGAGCAGCACGAAGACCGTTACCATCTGGTGGATGCCGGGCAACTCGACTTCTACAGGAGCCACTTGTACCGCCAAGGCTACGCCAACGTAAGAACTTTCGCCCGTGCATTATTGCTCTTTCAGTATCCTAAGGCGGATTCGGTTCCTAACCTGAAGATCTTACAAATCCGAGAGCTTGTGAAACGGCTTAAACGCCTGCGTTCAAACCTATTTTTGGAGATTCTCCCTGAAGAGGAATGCCGAGCAATAATTGAGACGGAGGCTGCGGTGGTAGTGGCAGCATGAATGAAATCTGATTTCGTAGAGAGCTATTTTTTCAATGAGGGGAACGTCCTCAGGGCATTGAATAAAGCGGGAGCGCTGATAGCGGGATCTGCCGTGGTAAACCGCGCGGATGGTGAACTCCATGGCTCCTCGGCATGGTGGCAAAGCTTTATCCGCGGAGGCACTGTCTTCGCGGACGTGCAGTCTGCGAAGCACCCCCCGATTCGCACAGTTGATGCCTTTTGCGGCTGCGGTGGTCTGACATTGGGTGCCATGCAAGCTGCAATTGCCATGGGGCGTCGGCTTGAATCGGTCGTTGCAATTGATGTGGACGAACAGGGGCTAGAAGTTCACAAGGCTAATTTCGGTACAAAGCATATCCTGCATGCCAACGCCTCCAGTCTTGTCGACTGGCACGTGAGCGGGGAGGGGGCTGATGCAGAATTTGCCTACGAGCCGGAAATTGTTGACCCGGTGCTCGCAGCGGAAGTCGGCAAGATTGATCTGTTCCTGGCTGGGCCCCCTTGCCAGGGGCACTCAAACCTCAATAACCGGACACGGCGCGAGGATCCGCGAAATATCCTCTACATCACTGCTGTAGCCTTGGGTGTTGCTCTTCGCGCGCGTGCGATCGTAATGGAAAACGTGCCCGATATCGTGAACGATAAGAGTGACGTAGTCGCCACGGCAAGAGCGCTTCTTTCGGGCGCGGGCTACAAGTGGATTGATAGCGGGGTTCTTGCAACCGATCATCTTGGCGGTGCCCAGACGCGCAAGCGTTACTTTCTTGTCGCGACTCTTGACGATGCTGAAGGTGCTGCGGACATCAAGCAGATCGCTCAATGTTTGAAGCAGCCGCCGCGCCCATTGAGCTGGGCCATCTCTGATCTGTTAGAAATTGAAAACGAAGGTCCGCTAGCTCGCATCATGGACACGGTCCCCTCCATGTCCGCAGAGAACGCGATCCGCATTAAACATCTTTTTGACAATAACTTGCATGTGCTTCCGGACGAAGTCCGTCCCGATTCGCACAAGAACGGGAATACCTATCCGTCGGTGTATGGGCGGCTGTGGTGGGACAAGCCGGCTGGCACCGTCACTACTGGTTTTCTCACACCGGGTCGCGGGCGCCACATTCATCCTTTGAAACCTCGCGTGATTACTCCACGCGAGGCCGCGCGTATTCAATCCTTCCCGGACACATTCAGCTTTGTGGTGAATCCTGAGGTCCCGCCAAGCCGTACGGCGCTCACAAAGTGGATTGGAGACGCCGTGCCACCGCTACTCGGTTACGCGGCTACGCTGCCGCTCATGCTCCGACTCTAAGGCCGGCGTGGACCGGCCGTCGATAGAGGGTTGGTCGGCGCTGATGAAGCAAGTTTGACGGTTCGCTACTGCGCGGGTGATTGGCTTCTTCACTGGGGGGCAGGGTTTAGTTAACCGATGGCCAGCTTGACCGGCTTACCGACGCGACTGAGCATTTCCACCAGCGTGTCGATAGTGAACTTGGCCGTTTTCTTGTTCACCACGTCGGAAACGCGCGGGCGCGAGACCATCAAAATTTCGGCGGCCTCGGCTTGCTTCAGGTGATGCTCGGTAATCCAGCTGGACAGCTCTTCCATCAGTTGTTGCTTCAGCAGATGGGTGTCGTTGATCTGTTTGCGAGAGGCGGCCTGCAAACGCTTGGCTTCAGCGGGTGCGAAGCCAAGCTCTAGGAAGAGGTTTGCTCCCGGCTTCGTCACGTGGCGGATTTCGGTATCGATCTTCATTTTTGTGCCTTTCTTGCGTTCACCACGGCGCGGTAGCGCGCCTCGGCAATGGCCTTGTCCTGTTTACTGGTCGCCTGTGTCTTCTTTTGGAAGCAGTGCAAGACGGAACCCGCCCCAACATCATCGAACGGCTT
>JBAXMQ010000163.1:0-7029 GCA_037134215.1 Betaproteobacteria bacterium | reverse complement strand
GGGGGGCAGCGCAGCACACGCAGTGGCAAGCGTGGGGGCCATCACACCCGCCGCGCCAGGGTGGCGGCGAGGCCGGTGTAGCTGCCCGGGGTCAGCGCCAGCAAACGCTCCCTTTCTGGGGCGGGGATGTCCAGCTTGGCGATAAAGCCCTGCATCAGTTCCCGCGTCATCGGCGCACCGCGGGTAAAAGCCTTGAGCTGTTCATAGGGTTGGGGCAGGCCAAAGCGGCGCATCACGGTCTGGATGGGCTCGGCCAGCACTTCCCAGGCGTTCTCCAAATCAGCCGCCAGTGCAGCCTCATTGAGCTCGAGCTTGCCCAGGCCAGTGGCCAGCGATTTGTAGGCCAGCAGCGCATAACCCAGCGCCACGCCCATGTTGCGCAGCACCGTGCTGTCGGTCAGGTCGCGCTGCCAGCGCGAGATCGGCAGCTTTTCACTCAGGTGCCGCAGCAGGGCATTGGACAGGCCCAGATTGCCCTCGGCATTTTCGAAGTCGATCGGGTTGACCTTGTGAGGCATGGTGCTGGAGCCGACCTCACCGGCCCGCAGCCGCTGTTTGAAGTAGCCCAGCGAGACATAGCCCCAGACGTCGCGCGACCAGTCAATCAGGATGGTGTTGGTACGGGCCACGGCATCAAACAGTTCGGCCATGTAGTCGTGCGGCTCGATCTGGATGCTGTAGGGCTGAAACTGCAGGCCCAGGCCCTCAGGCTCGGGCGACACCACCACGCGGCGACTGAAGCTTTCCCAGTCAAAGTCGGGCCAGGCCGACAGGTGGGCGTTGTAGTTGCCCACCGCGCCGTTCATCTTGGCCAGCAGGCTGACACCGGCAATGCGGCGGCGCGCCTCGTCCAGCCGGGCCACAACATTGGCGATTTCCTTGCCAACGGTGGTTGGGCTGGCGGTCTGGCCATGGGTCCGGCTGAGCATGGGCACGACAGCCATACGGTGTGCCATGTCGCGCAGGGTGGCGATCAGTCCGTCCAGCGCAGGCAACAGCACCTGGTCGCGGCAGGCCTTGATCTGCAGCGCGTGGCTGGTGTTGTTGATGTCCTCGCTGGTGCAGGCAAAGTGCACAAATTCGCTGGCGGCCAGCAGCTCGGGGTGGCCCTCGAACTGCGCCTTGATCCAGTACTCGACCGCCTTCACATCGTGGTTGGTGGTTTTTTCGATGGCCTTGATCGCCTCGCCGTCCTGCACCGAGAACTGCTCGACCAGGCGGTGCAGACGCGCCCGCGACGGGGCCGACAGAGGCTGGAACTCGGTGAATCCGGCATCACTCAGCGCGATGAACCAAGCGACCTCGACCTGCACCCGCCGCTGCATGTAGCCCAGCTCACTCATGATCGGCCGCAGCTCGGCGAGCCGGCCGGCATAGCGCCCGTCCAGGGGTGACAGGGCGGATAGGGCAGAAAAAGTCATGGCAGGATTGTAGGACCTGCACCCCAATGGGCACAGCTCGGCCGAAGCCAGTCGAATGGATAGAATGAACCGTTCCTATCCACAGTCCACTCATGAAATTAATTGGCGCCCTTACCAGTCCCTACGTCCGCAAGGTCCGAGTCGTTATGGCCGAAAAAAAACTCGATTACGAGTTTGTCACCGAGAACGTCTGGGCAGCTGACACCCAGATCAACGACTTCAACCCGCTCGGCAAGGTGCCCTGCCTGATGATGGAGGGCTCCGAAGCGCTGCATGATTCCAGAGTGATCGTGGAGTACCTGGACACGCTGTCGCCGGTGGGCAAACTGATCCCACCGGTCGGGCGGGAACGGGCTGAGGTGAAAACCTGGGAAGCGCTGTCGGACGGCGTGCTCGATGCCTCGATCCTGGCTCGGCTGGAGGCCACCTGGGCCGGGCGCAGCGAAGCCGAGCGCAGCCAGGCCTGGATCGACCGGCAGTTGGGCAAGGTGCAGGCAGCACTGCGCGCCATGAGCCAGGGCCTGGCCGACAAGCCGTTCTGTGCCGGCATTCACTTCAGTCTGGCAGACATTGCGGTGGGCTGCACCCTGGGCTACCTGGATTTCCGTTTTCCCCAGCTCGATTGGCGCACACCGCACCCCAATCTGGCCAGGCTCTACGACAAGCTGATGCAGCGGGCCAGCTTTTCTGACACGCTGCCGGCCTGAGGACAAGCGTCAGCGGCTGGCGCGGCGTTTGAGCCAGCGCATCAGGCTGCCCAGCAGGGGCAGCTTCTCGTACAGTTCTTCGGCGGCGTCCCAGTAGTCGCGGTGCAAGGTGATCAGGCCATGCGGGCCGAACACCAGGTGTGAGGCGCCCAGAATCAGCTGTTCCTGCGCCGTCTGGTGCGAGCGGAAGTGAAATCTGAACTCCCAGGTCAGGAAACACTGCTGTCCTTGCAGCACTTGCGTGGTGACCACAAAGCGGGGCGCCTGAAGGGTGGTGAACATGTGCGCAAAGATGTGCTCGATCGCGGGCACGCCGATCACGTCGTTGAACGGGTCCTTGAAGCGCGCCCGGGCGTCGTAGAGCCGGCCGATGTCGGCCACACTGGCTGGGGTCAAGGTTTCGAAAAAGCGAACGACCGGCCCCAGATCAGGCGCCATGGCGTCGGTAGCAGGGGCGCTCACCGGGTCACCCGGCTGACCAGGGCGAAGAATGGCCGGTACGGCAGCAGCCGCAACGCCTTCATCCAGCGGGTGAACCGCTTCGGAAAATGCAGCTCGAACTCGCCGCTTGCCCAGCCCTGCAGCATGGCGTCGGCCGCCTGTTCTGGGGTGATCAGCGCCGGCATCGGAAAGGCGTTGCCAGCCGTCAGCGGTGTTTCGACAAAGCCTGGGTTGACAATAGACACGCCCAGGCCGCGCGGGTGCAGGTCCAGGTACAGGGTTTCGGCCAGATTGATCAAGGCCGCCTTGGTCGGGCCATAGGCCAGGCTGTTGGGCAGGCCGCGGTAGCCGGCCACGCTGCCCACCAGGCAGATATGACCCCGGCCGCGCGCCAGCAGGGCCGGCAGCACCGCGTCCAGCACCAGCAGCGCACCCAGGTAGTTGACCTCCATGTGGCGGCGCATGTCAGCCACGTCCATGGCATCGGCTCGCATGGCCTTGTAATGCCCGGCGCAGTACACCACGCAATCGAGCGGGCCCTGGGCCAACAACTGCGTCGCTGCGCGGGCCAGTTCAGCTGCATCGGTGGCGTCCAGGGCCAGCGCCTGGCTGCCGGGGTATTGGGCGGCGAAGTCCTCCAGCGCCGCCGCCTTGCGCGCCGACACGGTGACCCGGGCACCGGCCTGGTGCAGCGCCGCTGCAGTGGCGCGACCAATGCCGGTGGAGGCGCCAATGATCCAGACAGTCTGGCCGCGCCAGTCGCGCAATGGCGGGTTCAGGGGTGACAACAGCGGCATGGCCAGCCCCTCAGCGTTTCACGAACGAGAGGGTCACCTCGCCCAGGCGCACACCAAACTTGCTCATGGCCGCCTTGTTGAGCATGACCTGATCGGTCATGAGGTACATCCAGTCGTCGAACTGCACCTCAAACACCCGGCCGTCCACGGGCAAGTTCAATGTGTAGGCCCAGTGAAAGGTGTTGCCCCTGGTTTCGCCCTGAGCCTCGCCCACCACGTCATCGGCGCGGCCGCTGTAGCGGCCGCCGCCCAGGTGGCGCAAGCGCCAGATGCGTTTTTGTGTGCTGCCGTCCGAGTAGCGGAAATCTTCGTCCAGCACCCCCTCGTCCCCGACCCAGCTGCAAGCCATGACCACGGTGAAACGCTTGACCACGGCGCCCGAGCGGTCGGTGAAGATGCCGTAGGCGTCGAGCCGGCCATTGAAGTACTGTCGCAGGTCCAGCACCGGCTTGTCGGCGGCGTAGCTGTCGATGTTCTGTGAGGCGCAGCCCCCCAGCAGCAAGGTGGCAGGTGCGGCGGCAGCTGAAGCCAGCAAAAAGCGTCTTTTCATGGAGTCCTCCGGATGATCAGGGTGTAGAGCAGGGTAGCCGCCAGCAGCTTGAGCGCGCAGGGCATCAGACAATAAGCTGCAGTCAGGGTCGCCAATGCCGCATCGTCGCGGCTGCCCGGCACATAGCCGAGTACCCCGAGTGCCGGCAGGGCCAGCCCGGCGGCCAGCGCTAGGTTGAGCTTGGTGGCGAAATTCCACCAGCCAAAATAGGCGCCCTCATGCGCACCCTGGTCACCGTTGCTGGCCATGCTGCCGGCCAGTAGCGCGCCGGGCACGGCCAAGTCGGCGCCCAGCCCGATGCCGGAGAGGGCGCACACCACCACAAAGGCCGGGGTGTCACCCACGCCCAGGCTGGCGGCGACAATGAACACCGACATCGACAGCACCATGCCCCAGCCCCAGGCACGCGCCAACCCGACCCGGCCGACCAGCCGCACCCACAGCGGCATGGAGGCGGCGGCCGAGCAAAAGTAAGCGGCCAAGAAAATCGGTTCGGCGGCTGGCGGAGCCTGCAGCCGGTCTTGCACGAAAAACAACAGGAGCGTCGCCGGTACTGCGCTGGCAATGCCGTTGACCATGAACACCGCCAGCAGCGCCCGGAACGGCGCGCGCGACCATGGCAACCAGAGTGATCCGGATTGGCCCGCGCCAACAGCTTGCGCGGTGCGCCGAAGCGGCCGGCGCGCGCGGGTCCAGGCCAGCCAGCCCCCGGCAATAGCTACAAAAAAAATAGCGGTAGTGGCAGGCAGGCCAAGGGCTACCGGCGCGATGGATGCCAAGATGACGCCGACCAGCCCCAAGCCTTCGCGCCAGGCGACAACCCGGCCGCGTTGCAGTTCATCGCCACCGAGCATGGCGCCCCAGGACTGGTGCATGATGCTGAGTGCGCTGAAGGCCGCATAGGTCAGCACCAAGCTGGCGCCGGCCCAGACCAGCAGGGCATCCAGGCTGCGCACCGGCGGAAAGAACAACAAGACAAAGCCCAGCCCCAACATCACTGCCGCGAAGGCGGCAGCCCCCAGCACCGCGCGCCAGGAGCGTTCAAAGAGCCGATCGCTCCAGCGCCCGAGCAGCGGGTCGATCAGGGCGTCAAACAGGCGTGCGCCTAACAGCAGCAGGCCCAGAGAGGCCAGCGGCACGCCAAAGCTGCGGGCGTAATGGTTGGGCAGCAGCACGTACAGGGGCAGGGCCACAAACGCCAGCGGCAGGCCCATCAGGCCGTAGCGCCAGCCTTCTCGCCAGCCAAAGCCTGTCGAGCCGCCGCCGTGGCTCATGGGGCGGCGCCCGCCAGCAGGGCCTTGCGCAGCCCGGGCTCCCCGGTGGAGTCAGCCAGCCAGATGCCGAAAAACATGCGGGCGAAGGCGGCGTCGGGCATGTCCCCAATCTTGCGGCCCTGGTGCCAGAAGGCCATGCCACCAGGAAGGTGCAAGCTGGTGATGCGGTCGCCGGCAGCCACTTCGGGCAGGAGGTCCTGCAGGGCGGACAGCCAGACGCGGGCCTGGTCCGGCGCCACATCATGGACGCGCCGGATCTCCTGCATGGAGCGCTGCGCAAGGTCCTTAGCGCTGAACGCGCGCAGGTAGGTCAGGCTCAGGGCAAAGCGCTGGCTGGAAAAGGCCGAGGCCCGAAAATCGGGCAGAGCCCACAGGCTCGCGTCATAAAGGCTGAAGCCGAAATAACGCAGGCGGCCATGGCCGATCAAGCCCCCTCCAGGCAGGGCGGCCCGTACCTCGGGCGGCGCGGGCGGTGCCGCCTGATCGGCGCGGACCGGGCCGTCAATGCCGGCAGCGAGTCCAGCCAGCGCGGCGCGGTGAATGAGGGTACGGCGGGTGAGCATGAAATAGTTGTCCTGTCAGGCGTGCCCCGGCTTCTGCAGCGTGTATTGCAATACATCGATGTTGCCTTCAGCGAAAGCCGCCTCACAGTAAGCCAGGTAAAACTCCCAAATGCGCATGAATCGTTCGTCAAAGCCACCCTGCAGCACTTGGCTGCGCGCCGCCAAAAAGGCTTCACGCCAACGGCGTAGGGTTTCGGCATAGTCCGGTCCGAAGGCAAATTCATCCACCACCTCCAGACCAGCGGCGCGGGCCTGGGCGCGGAACTCGCGAGGACAGGGCAGGCAGCCACCGGGAAAGATGTACTGCTGGATGAAATCGGTGCCGTCCACATAGCGGTCGAACAGCGCGTCGTCAATCACGATGCTCTGCACACAGGCTCGGCCACCGGGTTTGAGCAGGCGCGCCAGGGTGGTGAAATAGGTTGGCCAGTACTCGCGACCGACGGCCTCGATCATTTCGATGGAGCAGATGGCGTCAAAGGGCGCGTCGCTGATGTCCCGGTAGTCCTGCAGGCGCAACTCGGCCCGGTCGGCCATACCCAGCCGCTGCAGCCGGTCACGGGCAAAGCCGAGCTGCTCTGTGCTGAGGGTAACGCCAACAACCGAGGCGCCGAACTCGGTGGTGACCATGTCGGCCAGCGCACCCCAGCCGCAGCCCACCTCCAGCACGCGGTCACCCGGTTTGACCTGGCACTGCGCCAGCGCGCGCCGGACCTTGGCCGACTGCGCCTCGGACAACGGCTGCGTCAGGTCGCCGGTGAACAGCGCTGAGGAGTAGTTCATGGTCGGATCCAGCCAAAGGCGGTAGAACGCATTGCCAAGGTCGTAATGGGCATGGATGTTCTTCTGGCTGTTGGCACGCGTGTTGCGGTTGAGCAAATGCTTGACACGGTAGTAGAGGCGGCCCAGCCAGGAGCCGTAAATGGTCCGTTCGACGGCGGCGCGGTTTCTGACCAACAGGCCCAGCAGCTCGGTCAGGTTAGGGGTACTCCAATGCCCGGCGATGAAACTCTCGGCAAAACCGATGTCGCCCGACTTGAGCGCCGCCGCGCAGGGTTGCCAGTTGTGCAGATGCAGCGCCGCATGGGGCGCCGCGTCGCCGCCGAAGCGCTGCATCGTGCCGTCGGGCAACTGCAGCGTCAGGCTGCCGTGGTGCAAACGCTGCAGCAGCTGAAGCACGGCACGACCCGCCGCAGGCGTACCTTGTGGAATGGAAAAAGGGGTGGCTGTACGGGTGTTCATCGGAGGCCTGGGCTCAACGGGTGGTCAGCGCGGT
>JBAXMQ010000162.1:0-7031 GCA_037134215.1 Betaproteobacteria bacterium | reverse complement strand
CCCTGGCGCGAGTTGCGGATGGCGTCTTTGGCCGTGCGTTTGAGGTCGTGCAGCGCGATGGTGGTGGTCACCACCGCGTCCAGAATCCCCTCGGGAATCTCGCGCTGCTGGCCGTCTTTGGCCGTGTACAGGATGGCCGGGTTGGTCATCAGGTGACCGACATTGCGCACAAACATCAGCGAGCGGCCGTGCAGACGCACCGGCTTGCCCTTGCCTGTGGGCGGGGTGTAAAGACGGTCCGGGTTCAGGCCGCGCGTCAGCGTTTGGCCGCCCTTCTCGAACGACTCGGTCAGCGTGCCCTGCAAGATGCCGAGCCAATTGCTGTAGGCCAGCACCTTGTCCTGCGCGTCCACCACCGCCACCGAGTCTTCCAAGTCGAGGATGGTGGACAGGGCGGCCTCCAGCACCAGGTCGCAGACGCCGGCCGGGTCGGTAGCGCCGATGGGCGTAGCGCGGTCAATGCGGATGTCCAGGTGCAGGCCGTGGTGCACCAGCAGCACGGCCGATGGGCTCTTGGCCTCGCCCTGGTAGCCGACCAACTGGCTGGCATCGGCCAGGCTGGTGTTGCTGCCGTCCTGGAGCCTGACCGACAGTTTGCCGTCCTTGATGCGGTAGCCGACTGAATCCAGGTGCGAGCCCTTGCGCAGCGGCGCGGTGCGGTCCAGCACATGGCGGGCGTATTCGATCACTTTGGCGCCGCGTTTGGGGTTGTAGCCCCGGCCCTTCTCACAGCCCTCGGCTTCGCTGATCACGTCAGTGCCATACAGCGCGTCGTACAGGCTGCCCCAGCGGGCATTGGCGGCATTGAGGGCGTAGCGGGCATTGAGCACCGGCACCACCAACTGCGGGCCGGCCTGCTTGGCCAGTTCGGCGTCGACCTTCGAGGTGCTGATCTTCACCTTGCCCGGCTCGGGCACCAGGTAGCCGATGCGCGCCAGAAAGGCGAGGTAGACCGGCATGTCCTGGATCGGGCCGGGGTGGGCACTGTGCCAGGCGTCCAGCTCGGTCTGCAAGCGGTCGCGCTCGGCCAGCAGGGCCAGGTTTTTGGGTGCCAGGTCGGCCACGATGGCGTCAAAGCCCTTCCAGAACTTGGCCGGGCGGATGCCGGTGCCGGGCAGTACACGGTCTTCAATGAAGCGGTGCAGTTCGGTGGCCACTTGAAGGCGATGGGCGGGGGTGCGGTCGGTCATGGGGTCAAACCTCGTTCAGGGCTGGGGACGGAAAAAAATCGAGCACCGCGCGCAGGTTGCTGCCGGTGCGGGTGGGCAGGGTGCCGAGCTCTTCAAACGGCTGCTGGTAGCGGTTGACCCACAGCGTCTGGTAGCCGTACCAAGTGGCGGCCAGCGCGTCCCAGGCATTGCTGCTCACAAAGGCGATGCGCCCAGCCGGCAGGCCCGTGGCCTGTTCGCCCAGCGCATAGGCCTCCGGGTGGGTCTTGTATTTGCGGATCGGGTCCACGCTGATGAGGTGGGTCAGCAGCCCGTCCAGTCCGGCCGACTTGACTGCCAGCTGCAGCATCGCCGGGTCGCCGTTGCTGAGGATGCCGGTGGGAACGCCGCGCCGCTGCAGCTCGCTCAGCACCTCGCGGTTTTCCGGGAAGGCGCTCAGGCTGCGGTACTGGTTCATCAGGCGCTCGACCGCCGCACCAAAATGTTGATCAAAACTGGCTTCAGGCACCGTGTTTATTGAGCTTGCAGCTAGTTTTTTAATAGCAAATACCAGGGCGGCATGGGTCAGCTCCCAAAAAGGACGGTAATGCTCGCCGTGGTTGCTGGTGGTCACCAGCCGGGTGTACTCAATCTGTTTGTCGCGCCACAGCAGGCTCAGCGCCTGGCCCTGACCGGGGAACAGCTGCTCGGCCGCCAGCGCCACACTGTAGACGTCGAACAAGGTGCCATAGGCGTCAAACAACACGGCCTGGGGCGCGGCAGCCGGTGCCGGGCGTTTGTCGGGTGGAGTGGAGGGGTGTTTCATACGGACTCCACTGTATTGCATACCTAGACAATAATTAACTTCACAAAAATTCAATAATCAATGACAAAAATGAATGTAATCCGAGCGCTACCGACTGTGCCACGCCGTCCGCGCCGTTGCACAATCTCGCTATGTCAACTGCACCCAACCCTGATCCCGCGCTGCCGCTGACCGGCCTGCGCGTGGTGGAGTTCACCCACATGGTGATGGGCCCCACCTGCGGCATGGTGCTGGCCGACCTGGGGGCCGAAGTGATCAAGGTGGAGCCGATTGAGGGCGACCGCACCCGGCATTTGCTGGGTGCCGGTGCCGGTTTCTTCCCGATGTTCAACCGCAATAAAAAAAGCATTGCCATCGACCTGCACCAGCCCGAAGGCGCGGCGCTGGCGCGTCGGCTCGCCGGCACGGCCGATGTGGTGGCTGAAAACTTCAAGCCCGGCACCATGGCCAAGTACGGGCTCGATTACGCCTCGCTCAGCCAATCCGACTCGCGCCTGATTTACGTCAGTCACAAAGGTTTTCTGCCCGGACCTTACGACCACCGCACCGCTCTGGACGAGGTGGTGCAGATGATGGGTGGTCTGGCCTACATGACCGGCCGCCCGGGTGACCCGCTGCGCGCCGGCAGCAGCGTCAACGACATCATGGGCGGCATGTTTGGCGCCATCGGGGCCATGGGGGCCCTGATCCAGCGCGGCATCACCGGTCGCGGCCAGGAGGTGCAGACCGCGCTCTATGAAAACAATGTGTTTCTGGTGGGCCAGCACATGCTGCAGTACGCCATCACCGGCCGCGCGGCGGCGCCCATGCCTGACCGTATTTCAGCCTGGGGTATTTACGACATCTTCACGGTGAAGGACGGCGAACAGATCTTTCTGGCAGCGGTCAGCGACGCCCAATGGCTCACCTTTTGCGATGCCCTGGGCCTGGCTGACTTGCGCGATTTGCCGCAATACGCCAGCAACAACCTGCGGGTGCAGGGCCGGGCCAGCCTGATGCCGGCGTTGCGCGAGCGGCTGGCCCAATGGCGCGCGGCCGAGCTGGCCGCCCTGTTCGAGCGCGTCGGCCTGCCCTTTGCGCCAATTCGCCGGCCCGAAGAGCTGTACCAGGATGAGCACTTGCTGGCCACCGGCGGCCTGGCCGACATCACTTTGCCTGACGGCGAGCGGGCTGGTCAGCAGGTGGGCGCTGCACTGTTTCCTTTCACCATGGCTGGCCAGCGTCTGGGCGTGCGGCTGCAGCCGCCAACCCATGGCCAGCACAGCGCCGAACTGCTGGCCGCGCTGGGCTACAACACCGACCAGGTGGCCGACTTTCAGGCGCGCCGGGTGGTGGCCTAAGGCGGCTGCCATGGATCCCCGTTACCACGGGGATGACAGTCAGAAATCGTCATCCTCGGCTCAAGCCTCGTCAAAGCGGTAGCCGACGCCATAGACCGAGCTGATGCCGGCGTCGCCAGTACCGGCTTGCTCGAGCTTGCGGCGCAGGTTCTTGATGTGGCTGTCGATGGCCCGGTCGCTGACGTCGCGCTGGTCTTCGTGCACCGTGTCCAGCAGTCGGGCGCGGGCAAATACCTGGCCCGGGCGTGACATCAGCAGCCGCATCAGTCGAAATTCGACGGGCGTCAGCGGTAGCGACTGGCCTCGCCAGCTGATCTGTTGGCGTGCCTCGTCAATGCCAAAGGCCGCCGTCGCGGCTGGCCGCGCCAGCGCACCCTCGCTGCGCCGGAGCAGGGCCTTGATGCGGGCCACCACCTCGCGTGGGCTGAAAGGTTTGCACACATAGTCGTCAGCGCCGGTGTCCAGGCCAAGCAGCCGGTCAATTTCTTCGACCCGCGCCGTGACCATGATGATGGGCACGCTGGAAAACGCCCGAACCGCTGTGCACACCGCGAGGCCGTCGAGCCCGGGCAGCATCAGATCCAGAAGCAGCAGGGCTGGCACCTGCTGGCGTACCCGCGCCAGTGCCTCCTGGCCATCGGCGCACCAATCGGTAGCAAAACCATGCATCTGCAGGTAATTGGCCAACATATCGGCTATTTTGGCGTCATCCTCCACGATCAGGATTCGCCGGGATGGGTCGGACGTGGTCATGCGCTGCGCTTTCTGCGTTCGAGTTGCTGCGGCTGTAGGGGCAGTTCCACCTGGATCGCCAGCCCGCCCAGCGCGCCGGCGCTGGCCAACACCTGGCCGCGGTGGGCCCGAACGATGGCGCGCACAATGGACAGGCCCAGCCCACTACCGTGTTGCCCTGTGCGGCTGCGCGCCGCGTCACCGCGAAACAGCGGGTCAAACAGTTTGTCCAGCTGCGCCATTGGCACACCGGGCGCGCTGTCCTCCACGAGCAATTGCAACACGCCGGCTTGGGTCCGCCAGCGCACCCGGATGCGGCCTGGCGCGTGGGTGTAACGCAGGCTGTTCTCCAGCAAGTTGGACAACAACTGCTCGATCCTGCCGAAATCCCACTGGGCCGGAATGGCCCCTGAGGCCGGTTCGATGGCCAACGACAGGCCCATTTGCCCGGCCCGGGTCTCAAAGCGCCGCGCCATCCGTTCGAGCGCGGCATTGGCGTCGCCGCCCGTGAAGTGGCAGGGCATCTGGCCCAGGTCGGCCACAGCCAGCGTGTGCAGGTCATCGACCAGCCGGGTCAGTTGCGCCACTTCTTCGCGCAGACTGGTCATGACGGCTGGCGTGGGCTGGCGGGCGCCGTCTTCAATCGACTCCATCTCGCCACGCAGCACAGCCAGCGGCGTGCGCAGCTCATGCGAAATCTGGGCAATCCACTGGCGTCGACTGTCTTCGAGTGTGGCCAGCGCCACCACCATGGCGTTCACATCGGCCACCAGGTCGTCAATTTCCACCGCGCCTGAGCGGCTGCCTCCCTGTGCCCCGGTCACCGGTATACGCACACCGGACTCCCCACGCGCGATCCGGTGGGTGGCCAACTGCAGTTGTCGCAGTGGGCGGCTCCAGCGCCCCGCAATCCACCAGCCTGCCAGCGCGGTGACGATGATGGTGGCCAGCGCTGTCAGCAGCAGGCTGCTGCTTTGGCGCTGCAGAAATCGTGCATCAAGGCCCTCGGGTGCCGGCCCGGCACTCAGTTCGACAAAGGCCACGGCAACCCCGTTGACTTTCACCTCGCGCGCGGTTCGCGGTTGTTCCGGCGGTTGGCGCCGGCCGGCCAGCCAGGCACCTTGAGCATCACGCACCACGATGCGGTCACCGATATCACCTCCGATGTCACCCCGGCCGCCAGGCCCCGGCGGTGGTCCGGGCGGTGGCCGACCCGGACCGCGCGGCGGCCGGTGCTCGGGTGGACGGGCGCCGTTCTCTTCTGGCAGTCCTTCGCGCGGACCGGGTTCGGGCCGGGGCGGCCGGCCCTGCAGCTCATCCAGAACCGCCCGTTGCGCCTCCCGGTTGCCACGCAACCAGGCCATGCTCGGATCGGCCGCAGCCCGCTGTTCCAGCAAGGCTACCAAACGGGTGAGTTGTTCCTCATCCCGCAGACGAAGGTAGTCCGTGAAACCATTGCGCAGTGTCCACAGGCTCACGCCCCCCACCGCCAGCACCGCCAGCACCACGGCGGCCGCCAGCATAAGCGAGAGTTGGTGGGCGATCCGCAGGCGCATGCGGCCTATCTTATTCGGCAACCCTAACCCGGCCGACTCACCAAAATTTCCAGAAAGGCCTTTTGTTGTTGCCGGCGGCTGTGTCTTCTGGCTCAAGGCCCATGGTTCGGAGTGATTCGGCGTGCTTGAGTCCCTTGGCGCGCAGGTAGGCATAGTAGTACTCAGGCGGCATCTTGGGCCTCGGATTGAAGTCATCGCGCAAGTGCTCTGTCACCAGTTGCTGGTAGCGGTTCCAGGGCGGCACCCTGCCATCGCTGCTGCTGTGCTGGCGCACCAAGGCCATCGCTTCATCAACCAACTTGAAATCCATCGCGCTCCTTTGCCTCGCCCCCCGGTCAGACATGGCCGACCAGCCGGGCTGTGTCAAAGGTAGGCGTTGCGTGGCAAAGGCCCTTGATGCAACTCAAAAAGGCGTATTTGGCCGGGCGAATCTGCATCAGGCAGCCCGTCAAGGCGCCCGGAAGCCATCGCTCAGGGTGTGCAAAAAGGCGACGATGTCACTGATTTCGGGCTCAGTCAGCGCCGCACCCGCACTGGCGGCCCTGTTGAACGGCGCCTTCACCGTCTCGATGTTGCCCAGGTACTGCGCGGGCAGGTCGTTGCTGACAGACTGCCCGTACCAGAACTGGGGGTTGCTGTTGCGGGTCGAATAAAAACGCAACACATCGGTCAGGTTCTTGAAGAAACCGTTGTGCATGAAGGCCGGGCGTTCGGCCACGTTGCGCAATGTCGGCATGCGGAATTTGCCGCAAAAATTGTCGATCGTCACGCCCGGCGCTACCGTGCCTGGCAGGGTGGGCGGCGCGCGATCCGGGCCACACAGGCCGAGGTCAAAAAACGCCGGGTTGCCGTTCTTCGGAATCGCCGGGTTGCGCGGAATGCCGGTGGCGTAATAGGTGAATTCCGAGAAGGCCGAATCCTCTGGCTTGCCGCTGCTCGGGTTCATCAGGTGACAGCCGGCACAGTTGGCCTTGGCCGGGTCCATGAACAGGGCCATGCCGCGTGCCTCGGCCGCGCTGAGCGTGGCTTGCCCCCGCACCATCGCGTCGTATTTGGAACTGAAGGGTTGCAGTCGCGCCCGCTCGAAGGCGGCAATCGCCACGCCGATCGAGGTGAAGGCAGCATCGGTATCGGCAAAGATGTTGGCGCCAAAAGCCTGTTTGAACAGGGGGGCGTAGCTGGATGCCGCAATTTTGTTGACCACGCTTTGGCGATCGGTATTGTTCATCTCCAGCGGGTTGAGCAGCGGGCCCAATGCCTGCAGCTCAGCCGAATCAGCGCGGCCGTCCCAGAACAGGCCTCCCACCGCCTCGGTCTCGCCGTTGGTGGTGACGAAGCTCAGCGGCGCCGGAACCAGGCCGAGGTAGCTGTTGGTCATGGCGTTGCGCGAACCAATCGAGCCCGGCTTGCTGCCCACGGCCACGCCGTT
>JBAXMQ010000161.1:0-7076 GCA_037134215.1 Betaproteobacteria bacterium | reverse complement strand
GCAACCATCCCGTAGGCATCATCCTGGCCAGTGTGCTGTTCGGCGCGCTGTTTCAGGGCGGCGCCGAGGTGGCCTTCGAGGTGCGCGGCTTCAGCCGCGACATGGTGGTGATGCTGCAGGGCCTGATCGTGCTGTTCTCAGGTGCCATGGCCTACGTGATCGCGCCGGTGCTGGCCCGGGTGCTGGCGTGGTCGCGGGCCTTGGGGTGGCGCCATGGATGAAGCCCTGTGGGGTGCGATGCTGGCCAGCACGCTGCGCATGGCCACCCCCCTTGTTTTTTGTGCACTGGCCGGGCTGCTGTCAGAGCGTGCCGGCGTGGTTGACATCGGTCTGGAGGGCAAGATGCTGTTTGCCGCCTTTGCGGCGGGCGCCGCAGGGGCGGTGTATGGCTCCACCCTGGTGGCGCTGAGTGTGGCTATGGCGCTGGCCGTGGGTTTGTCCTGGCTGCATGGTCTGGCCTGCGTCAGCCACCCCGGCGACCAGGTGGTGTCTGGGGTGGCGGTCAACATCATCGCGGCCGGTATGACGGTGGTGCTGGGTGCCGCCTGGTTTGCACAGGGCGGTCAGACGCCACCCGTTTCGGCCACTGTGCGCATTCAGCCTTTGTGGCCTGCTCTGGCAGAGCGGGTGCAGACCATTCCCGGCATGGGTACTGTGTTGGGCCCAGGCCTGTTCGGTCACGACCTTCTGGTGTACCTCGCCTATGCCCTGGTTCCGGCGGTGTGGTGGCTGCTGTTTCGCACCCGCTTTGGCCTGCGGTTGCGCGCTGTCGGCGAGAACCCGCAGATGGTGGATGCCGCCGGGGTATCGGTGCTGCGCCTACGCTACACCGCCCTGACACTCAACGGCATCCTTTGTGGTCTGGCCGGCAGCTACCTGGTGCTGGCGCAGAATGCCTCTTTTTCGCAGAACATGACGGCAGGGCGAGGCTTCATGGCCCTGGCAGCGCTGATCTTTGGGCGCTGGCACCCAGTGGGTGCCTTGGGTGCCTGCCTGTTGTTTGGTTTCATGGATGCGGTGGCCATCCGTTTGCAGGGTGTGAAGCTGACCGGTTTTGGCGAGGTGCCGGTCCAGCTGATTCAGGCCTTGCCCTACCTGTTGACCGTGATTTTGCTGGCGGGCTTCATTGGCCGGGCCGTCGCGCCCCAGGCGCTGGGCAAGCCCTACGTCAAGGAGCGTTAGGAGCGGCACCGGTCCGGCCGCGCCTTGGCTGTAGCGCCCGGGCCAGGCTGGCTGGCACCGGCCAGGGCTCGGCGCCCCAGCGCGCCGCCAGCAATTCGGCGCAGAGCACGGCAAAACTAAGGCCGCGCGAACCCATGCCAGTGCAAACCCACAGACCATCGTCTCGCCCCGCATGGACCGGGCCCACCAGCGGGAGACGGTCGGCACTGACGCAACGCGCGCTGTGCCAGCTTTGAACACGATCCTGCGCAAAGTCGGGCGCCAGTGCCGTCGCGGCGGCGGGTAGCAACTGCGCCAGCCGCACCAGGTTTTTCCTGTGGCCCTGCTGCCAGTCGCGAGGCTGCGTCCCCGCCGCGTCGTAAGTGGCGCCTGCGATCCATGCCATGCCTTGGGCCAGCGGCACGGCTGGCAGCAGGCTGCCGCCACCGTTGACCGGAAAGGGCGGCAACTCTTGACTTTGGCCGTCTTGGCGCAGACCCCACGAAACCTGACCCGGCACGGGGTGCAGGCTGGCCAGGGCGCTGCCTTGGAGGTCTGCCACATCGGGGCAGTCCCGCAGCAGGGGCTGGACGCCATGGGCATGGGCCAGCACCAGCCGCCGGGTGGCAAACAGGGGCTGGTGGTCGGCGCCCAATAGTTCCCAGGCGTCGCAGTGGCGGCGCAGGCCAGTCACCTGGATGCCACCGACAAAGCGCACACCGGGGCTGGCCAGCCAGGCCTGTACCAGCATGGCCGGCTTGATCCAGCCGGCCATGCCGTGCCACAGGTCATCTGTTGACGCTGAGCAGCCTTTCTGCCAGGCGGCGTGGGCGGCCGGGCTTTGGCCTTTGGACCAGGCCAGGCCCTGTTCGGGCCAGTCCTTCGGCAACCTGCTACCCGCGCCCAAGCCGCGCTGCAGCACACCCGAGGCGTCCCAGTCCTGACCACGTTCCAGCAGTGCCTCGGCCTGCTGCAAGGTCAGGCGCAAACCGCAGCGCGATAACCGCGACAGAGTGCAGTCGTCGGCCGACACATGCGGCACACACAGGCCAGCTGGCAGGCTGGACGCGCCACTGGCCGGCGTAGCAGCCTGGTCCAGCACCTGCACCTGCCAGCCGCGCCGCGCCAAGGCGGCGGCGACACTGGCGCCAGCCAGACCCGCGCCCAGCACCACGCAGTCGTCGGCGCCCTGTGGCGCGGCCTGGGGGCCCTGGCGTGTAGTTTTGATCGCCCAGCCTGGCTGGTAAGTCGCCACGCGCACCGCCAAGCCAGCTGGGGCCGGGTCGAACTCAAAGCCACACTGCCGCAGGGCTGGGAGCAATGGCGGCACATGGTCGGCAGCCAGTGCCAGCCGACTGCCGCGGCGAGCGCAACGTGCCAATGCTTTGATCTGCCACAGGTCCCAGCCAGCTTCGGGCAGGCTTTGTGCTGGCGGACCGTGCAGCAGCAGGGTGTCTGCCTGACAGCGCAGCTCACGCAATGTCTGGGTTGTTGGCCCCACACACAGAGTCAGTAGAACCTGGCCCTGATCAAGGCTGAAACGGTGAAAGCCGGGCAACAAGCCAATCCACTGTCCAAGCAATCTGTCTGCGTCGTCGACACGGGCTGAACTTGCCGCGCGGTGCAGGTCAACCGCTGCCGGCGGCAGGTCGGTCAGGCCCACGAAATGCAGCAGGCGAGGGCGGTGTGGGTCGGCACGCCACTGCTGCCAGCCGGCCCAGAAGCGCTGCCCATGGTCAAAGCGGGTGTCCAGCACCCGCCAGGCCGTCTGGCCGCGCCAGCTCAGCGCCGGCTCGCAGGCCTGCCACAGTCCGGCGGCCGATGACTCGCCCACCTTGGGGAGAGATCAGGCGCTGGGCGGCACGTAGCCCTGCGCCGCGTCGGCACCGTCTCCGAAAAAGTGATTTTCCATTTGGCGCGCCAGGTACTGGCGGGCCCGTGCATCGGCCAGGTTGAGCCGGTTCTCGTTGACCAACATGGTCTGGTGCTTGAGCCATGCGGCCCAGGCTTCCTTGCTGACGCTCTCCCAAATGCGCTTGCCCAGTTCCCCGGGGTAGGGCGGAAAATCGAGCCCTTCGGCTTCCTTGCCGAGTTTGATGCAGGTGACGGTGCGTGCCATGGGGGATGGGTCCTTTGAACAATATTGTTGTGGGGGGGACTTTAGCAAGCTTTCGTCCGCCCCGAAGCGTCGGGTAATTGGACTAGGCTTGCTTTTTGCGTGTTTGCCCCGAAAGCGGGCCTCTTGGGCAGTATTGTCCTGTTGACGGGTGTAAAAGTCCGGTTGGTCACCGCATGTTGCCCCACCGGGGCCTCAATCTGGGTAAAATACGCTCATGGCAAAAGTTGATACCAAAACCACTATGTTGGCCGATGGCCTTCGCTACAAGTCCAAGGTTTCGGGCTCACCCTTTACCGCAGCCACCTCATTTGGCGCGGCCACCATGTCCTGTTTTCTGTGCGGAAAGCATCGACCCCGCTCACAACTGAGCTCCCGCAAGATACTGGGCAAATCACAAGCGGTGTGTGCGCCCTCCTGCAAGGCGCTGGACGAGTCCACCGGCTAACCCATGGGGCTTGATTGGGTGTTAGACCGGTTTGACCGGGCACCACGCCAGGTGTTTGTCGCGGTGAGTCTTGTGTGCGCCGTGTTGCTGGCTTACGGCCTTTACCTGCAGCACGGGGTCGGGTTGGAGCCCTGCCCGATGTGCATCGTTCAGCGCTACGCTCTATTTTTTATAGCAATCATTGCAGGACTGGCGGGCGCTACAAGCCGAAAAGCATCTCATCTCGCATTTGCCGCCACCTTGCTTGTTAGCGCGGTTTTTGGCTGCTATGTGGCTGCACGACAAAGCTGGCTGCAGTGGTATCCGCCCGAAGTCGTGAGCTGTGGCCGTGATTTCTACGGCATGATCGAAACGTTTCCCCTTCAGCGCGCCATTCCCATGATTTTCAAGGGTGGCGGCGACTGCACCAAAGTCGACTGGACCTTTCTGGGCGGCTCCATCGCCAACTGGTCCTTTGTCTGCTTTTGCGGCCTGACCCTGGTGTCGCTGGCGCTGCTCTGGCGCACCAGCCGCCGCCGCGCCTGAATTTACAACGGCAGGGTGTCGAAGCTGGCGTAGGTGTTGCGCAGCCAGTTTTTTACGCGCTGGCGCTCAAGCATTCCCAGGCAGTCCGGGCTGCTTCGGTCGTTGATGGCGGCCCAAAAACTCGTGTTTTGCCGATCGATCTTGCGCATACTGGTGTCGTGGAGCGCGGGCAGGTCGATACAGTAGCCACCCAGTTCGCGGGCTTTGGCCATAGCCTGGGACTTGTCGAGCTGCGAAAAATCCGAGCCCCGGCCGTGGTTGCGCAGCACCACGTAGCCTGGTCCGGCGCCGTAAGTGGTCAGCAACCGGCCCAGCAATTCCACCGAGTCATGGCCAGGATCGGCGACATGCCAGAAGTTGACAGTCACACCCATGTCGGCCAGCAAGGCCAGTAAATCCGAGTCCTGCACCCAGCGCGCCAACGGTGCCGCTGTCTGAGCCGCGAGATCGACGATGACGCTGGGGACGGCGGCCTCTGGGTCACTGGCTTCCAGCGCATTGAAGATCCGGTCCAAGCCTTCGTAGCTGTCGACGATCACCGGGGAGGCGTAATCGGCGTAAAAGCGGGTGAAGGAGGTGTGGGAACGGTCCGTGTCAAAGCCGGTGAAGGGTTTTTCGCGGTCAATGAAATACTGCGCCAGCGCCCTGGCCGCCACAGATTTGCCAACGCCGCCTTTTTCGCCGCCGATGAAATTGAGAGAGCTCATGGGTATGTCCTGCGATAACGGGCCATCAGCCCAGTTTTTTGACCAGCACCTGGCTCTTGCGGTCCCAGTTGTACTTGCGCTTGCGCGCATCGGGCAGCCAATCCGGGTCCACCAGCACAAAGCCGCGCTTCAGAAACCAGTGCGTGGTGCGGGTGGTCAGCACAAAAATACTGTCCAAGCCAGCGGCCCGGGCGCGCTGCTCAATGCGCTTGAGGATGCGCTCGCCATCGCCTTGGCCCTGCACCTGAGGCGAGACCGTGAGCGCAGCCATCTCGGCGGTCCGGCCCTCAGGGTAGGCGTAGAGGGCAGCGCAGGCAAAGATCACGCCGTCGTGCTCGATGACCGTGTAGTTGCCCACGTCACGCTCGATTTCAGTACGACCCCGTTTGACCAAGGTGCCGTCTTTCTCAAAAGGCTCAATCAGCTGCAAGATGCCGCCCACGTCATCTGCTGTAGCCTCGCGAAGGCTCTCCAGCTTTTCATCCACCACCATGGTGCCGATGCCATCGTGCACGTACACCTCTTGCAAAATCGCGCCATCCACAGAAAACGGGATGATGTGGCTGCGTTCTACGCCGCCCTTGCAAGCCTTAACGCAGTGCTGCAGGTAAAACGCTGTGTCAGTGGGCTGGTTGGCAGTGGGCAGGGCTGCCAGCAACTGCTCGGCTTGCGCCAGCGGCAACTCGGTGTCGATCGGGTTGTCCTCGCCCTCGGGTTCCGTCGGGCGCATGCGAATGCCCGGCACCTCGGTCAAAAAGATCAGCTTGTCAGCTTGTAGCGCAGTGGCGACCGAGGTGGCCACTTCTTCCATAGTGAGGTTGAAGGCCTCGCCCGTGGGTGAAAAGCCAAAGGGTGAGAGCAGCACCAGCGCCCCCATGTCCAACGTGCGCATGATGCCGGCCGTGTCCACCTTGCGGACCAGGCCGGAATGCTGAAAGTCCACCCCGTCCACAATACCGACCGGACGCGCCGTGAGAAAGTTGCCTGAGATGACCCGCACCGTGGAGCCAGCCATGGGCGTGTTGGGCAGGCCCTGGCTGAAAGCCGCCTCGATCTCGTAACGCAATTGGCCGGCGGCCTCCTGGGCGCAGTCCAGTGCTACCTCGTCGGTGATGCGCAGGCCGTGCGAGTAGCGGGGTGTATGGCCCTTGGCCTGGAGCTGTTCGTTGACCTGGGGCCGAAAGCCGTGCACCAGCACGATCTTGACGCCCATGCTCTGAATCATGGCCAGGTCTTGCGCCAGGTGCTGCAGCTTGCCGGCGGCGATGGCCTCGCCGGCAATGCCCACCACAAAGGTCTGGTTGCGGAACTTGTGGATGTAGGGCGCGACCGAGCGGAACCAGGGCACGAAGGTGAAGTTGAAGACGGAGGTCATGGCTCGGGGCGCAGCAGCAAAAGGTGTTTGGGTTCCAGCAGACGGAGAAAATCCCGGTCGAAGGTGGCCAGTGTCTCACGGGTCTGGACCACGCAGGCGGCAATCCAGGCATCCGGCAGGTCATTGCCGGTGAGTTTTTGCGCCAAGCACAGGGCGCGCAGGCGCGGCCATTCGTCCTTCACAGTCAGCATCCGCACACCGTTTGCGCGCAGCAAGGCATCGACAAAGGCTACGGCGTCGGCCGCCGGGGTGGGGATGGCAAACACCTTGGGGTGCGTTACCAGGCGCAAAAAACTCGCGACCACGGTGCTGAGCAAGCTCAGCTCGGCTTGGCCTGCCTGTGCGGCCGCCTGCGCCATGGCCTGCCGCAACCAGCGAAGGGCGCTTTGATGGTGAGGGTGGTCGGCACGCGAGGCGGCCACCAGCACATTGACGTCGGGCGTCATACGTCAGCGGCCTGCCACAGGGCCTTGTTGCTGCCAGGCTCGATGCCGGTCAGTAATCCGCTGCCGCCATCAAACACGGGCAACATGGGCGGCTCGGCCACTGGCGCGGCGGGAACCGGCTCGTCGCCGCGCGCGTACTGGGCCAGAAACTCCCGCACCTTGGCGCTGACCGACGTGCCTTGCTCGATGGCCCGGATACGGGCCTGCCGGATCAACTCGTCATCGACTGAAATCGTCAAATTGGACATTTGCATCCCCTGTCAAGTGAGATTTCAGTGTAGCACGTGAACATGTGAAT
>JBAXMQ010000160.1:0-7077 GCA_037134215.1 Betaproteobacteria bacterium | reverse complement strand
GCCGCCGCGCTGGCAATCGGCCGATAGACCAGCTCGGTTTCGTGGCAGGCGCGCGGGTTGACCAGGCAGCTGGTGAGCCGGTTTTTAAAAATGTGGTCCAGGCAGGCCTGGTTACAGGCGATGCAGGTGTTGATCTGGTCGGCCTGGCCAGCAGCGGCTTTTTTGACGAAATGCGGGTCAGCCAGCAGCGGGCGCGCCATGGACACCATGTCGGCAAAGCCATCGGCTAGCAGTTGCTCGGCGACCTCGGGGGTGTTGATGCGGTTGCTGGCCACCAGCGGCGTGTCGATGCCTGCGGCGGCAAATTCAGCGCGCATCTTTTGCGTGACCCAGGCAAAGGCGGCGCGCGGCACGCTGGTGGCAATGGTGGGCACGCGCGCCTCGTGCCAGCCAATGCCCGTGTTGATCAGGGTCGCGCCGCCGCGTGCCACGGCCTTGCCCAGCGTCACGACCTCGTCCCAGCTGCCGCCGCCGGGCACCAGGTCGATCATCGACAGGCGGTAGATCAGGATGAAGTCCGGACCCACCGCCTCGCGGGTGCGCGCCACAATCTCCAGCGGCAGCCGCATGCGCTGGCTGTAGTCACCGCCCCATTCGTCGCTGCGCTGGTTGGTCTGGCGCGACAAAAACTGGTTGATGAGGTAGCCCTCTGAGCCCATGATCTCTACACCGTCGTAGCCGGCTTCGCGGGCTTTGACGGCGCAGTTCACAAAGGCGCGTATTTGCCGCTCCACACCGCGACTGGACAGCTCGAACGGCGTGAACGGCGAGATCGGCGCTTTGAGCCGGCTGGGCGCCACTGCCAGCGGGTGGAAGGCGTAGCGCCCGGTGTGCAAAATTTGCAGCGCAATCTTGCCGCCTGCTTCATGCACTGCCTGCGTTACCACTTGGTGCCGGCGCGCTGCGCCCGAGGTGCTCAACATGCCGGCAAAGGGCTTGGCCCAGCCCACGATATTGGGCGCAAAGCCGCCGGTGACCATCAGGCCGACATCGCCCTCGGCCCGCTCCCGAAAGTAAGCCGCCAGGCGGCTCAGGTCGCGCCCGTCCTCCAGCCCGGTGTGCATGGAGCCCATCAACACCCGGTTCTTGATCCGGGTAAAACCCAAGTCCAGCGGCGCCAGCAGGTGCGGGTACACAGGCTGCCTGGCTCAGTGCGGGACGGCGACGCCGCGCGCCAATGTGGCCCGATTGCGCCCCTGGCGTTTGGACTCGTACACCGCAGCATCGGCACCGGCGATCAGGCTTTCCAACCCCGGCCCATGGGTGCGTGTGCTGGCGATGCCGATGCTGGCCGTCAGCGGCCGGGCCCGAAACCGGGTTTGCATCGGGTGCGTGTGCAGGGCCAGCCGAATGCGATCGGCCACGCGCAGGGCATCGGCCCCGGTGGTCTCGGGCAGGATCACCACGAACTCGTCGCCACCATAGCGGCCCAGCGTGTCGTTGGCCCGCAGCGAGGCGCGGACGCATTCTGAAAACACCCGCAACGCGGCATCGCCGGCCTGGTGGCCCATGGTGTCGTTGCGCTGCTTGAAATGGTCGACGTCAATCATCATGAAGGCAGCCTCCGACTGGGTGCGCTCGACGCGCCGCAGCTCATGGGCGGCGAGGTCCATGAAGGAGCCGCGCGATCGGGCCTGGGTCAGCACATCGTGCGTGGCCAGAAAACTCAGCCGCGCCTGAATATGGTCGGTGACCATCAGGATGAAGCCGGTGGAAGAGGCCAGCCCGAACACCAGCACGCTCAGGTAGAGCCCGATTGAGCCTGAACTGCCAGCAAATAGCCCGGAAGCCGCCTCGTGGTCGGTGGCAGCCTCCAGGGCGCGCAGGGCATTGCCAAGCGCCAGGCCAGCGAAGGACACAATGGTCAACCCACGGTTGCGGTTGATCTGGGACGTGTTGCGGAACAGGTTGATGCTGGTGAAAGTGCAGGCAACGGCCATCCAGCCAGTCGAGACGACCACCCGCACCCGGTTGTCATCCACTGCCAGCAGCGAAGTCATCAGCATCAGCGTCACGACCAGGGCCAGCCAACCCCATGCCGCAGGCGCCCTGGCGTCGTCGAAGCGGCGCGCAGCCATCAGGTACAGCACGCTGGCGGTCATCACGCCCGCATTGCCGCCGACCATGGACAGCTCATAGGGGATCTTGTCGCGCAAACCCACCAGCACCACGCCAACGGTCAGCAAAATGTGGGCCAGCGCAAAGGCGCTCAACCCCTTGGACGTGGCATCGTCCACCGAGCGGCGCATGGCAAACAGCTCCCAGCTGAACACTGGCATGGTCACCGCCGCCGCGAGCAGCAGGGTGCGCGCATCCAGCAAGATGTCGGCGTACATGTCTCCGTCTCCTTTTCTCGCTATCATAAACTTGACGGTCTTGGACCAATTTGCCGGCGACAGGATCGCGATGCGGACCGGTTGGCCGATCTCCAAGAATGCATCGAGCAGGGTCAGCGCATGGCCAAGTTTGCGCAGACGGGCGGTGGCGCGGCCCAAGGCCGTGGCTCAGGCCCCAGGGTTGCTGAAGTGGCCCGACTTGCCACCCTGCTTCTCCAGCAACTTGCAGTCGGTGATGGTCATGCCGCGGTCCACCGCCTTGCACATGTCGTAGATGGTC
Organism: Betaproteobacteria bacterium; assembly: GCA_037134215.1. GTDB lineage: Bacteria > Pseudomonadota > Gammaproteobacteria > Burkholderiales > Burkholderiaceae_C > Rhodoferax. The sequence continues at coordinate 4,461 of JBAXMQ010000160.1, read as the reverse complement.
AGCAGGGCCACCTGCACCGCGGTCAAGGCCTCCATCTCGACCCCGGTGGGCCCAACGGTTTCCACCGTGGCCGAGCAATAAATGGCGCCAAGTCTTGTCGGACTTGGTTGGAGTGCTTCAAAATTAAGAGCGACGCGGGTCAACGCCAGCGGATGGCAGAGTGGGATCAGCTCGCTGGTTTTTTTTGCGGCCTGGATGCCGGCAATGCGGGCAATGCCCAGCACGTCGCCTTTTTTGGCCGTGCCAGCCTCGATGATGGCCAGTGTGGCCGGCAGCATCTCGATGCGACCGGCCGCCACGGCCACCCGGTGGGTGGCGGGTTTGGCGGCGACATCGACCATGTGGGCCTGGCCTTGGCTGTCAAAATGGGTCAGAGAGTTCATCGTGGCAATCACCTGAATTGAAACCATACGTCACAGGCGCAGGGTTGACAGAACGTTTACATCCTTGGTGCATCATACGGTCATGCCTTGGGTTACCACGGCCGTGCGCACGACTTGCATGGTAGCGCCAGCGCCAACCCTAATTAAGTTTGAAACGAGCCCGAATTTGCAGCAAAAACCACTGTCAAGCCTTGTCAGAAAAAGCGCTCTAGCTATTTTTTTAATAGCAAACTTGGTAGTTTCCGCTTCTGCGCTGCCGAGCCTGGGTGATGGCGCCGACATCAGCCTGGCGGCGGAGCGGCGCTTGGGCGACCGGATCGCCCGGGAAATCTACCGCGACCCCGACTTTCTGGATGACCCGGTGATTGCCGACCATGTGCAGAGGGTGTGGCAACCGCTGCTGGCGGCGGCTCGGACACGCGGCGACCTCGGCAACGAGATGGCAGAGCGCTATGCCTGGGACATCCTGCTCGGACGTGACCGCACAGTGAACGCCTTTGCGCTGCCGGGCGGCTACTTTGGCCTTCACTTAGGACTTCTCGCCGTGGTGGGCAGCGATGACGAACTGGCCTCGGTGCTCGGCCATGAGCTCAGCCATGTGACGCAGCGCCATATCTCGCGGCTGATGGCACGCCAGGGCCAGATCGCGCCTTGGACGATTGGCGCCATGATTTTGGGTGCCCTGGCCGCCAGCAAAAGCGCGGATGCAGCCAATGCGCTGATCGTGGGCGGGCAGGCGGTGTCGGCGCAGAGCCAGCTCAATTTCTCACGCGACATGGAGCGTGAGGCTGACCGCCTGGGCTTTGGTGTCATGACCCAGGCCGGCTTTGACGGGCGCGGCTTTGTCGGCATGTTCGACAAGCTGCAACAGGCCTCGCGGCTCAACGACAACGGCGCCTACCCCTACCTGCGCAGCCACCCGCTCACCACCGAACGCATTGCCGACATGCAGTCGCGCCAGCTGCTCGACGCCCAGGCTTCGCCCAAAGCGCCCTCGCTGAGCCACGCGCTGGTGGCAGCGCGTGCCCGTGTGCTGGCCAACCCCGGCCCGGATGCGCTGCTGGCCATGGTGCGCGACGCCGACAGCCCCGACACCCAAGCCGCCCCGCCAGCACGCCAGGCCGGCCTGTTTTATGCCGCTGCCCTTGCCGGGAGCCGGCTGCGCGATGCCCGGGCTGCCCGCAGCGCTGTGGAGCGCTTGACCGCGCTGGTGCGGTCGGATCCGGCGGCGCAGCAATTGACGACGTGGCTGGCGGTCGAGCTCAGCCTGGCTGCGGACGACGTGACAACAGCGGCCAGGCTGCTGGAGGGCGGTGCGACATTTGGCCCGACATTGGGCCCGGCAGCATGGACCGAACCGCGGCGCCCGCATCTCATGCTGGAGGCGCAGGTAGCCCTGCTGACCGGCACAGGCTTGGGACGGCTGACCGAGCGGCTACAGACCTGGCTGGCCGCGCACCCGCGCGACGCCCAAGCCTGGCAGCGGCTGGCGTCGGCCTATGCGCTGCAGGGACAGCCCCTGCGTGGATTGCGGGCCGAGGCAGAGGCCCAGGTCGCCCGACTCGACCCGGCGGGCGCACTCGACCGGCTGCAGGCCGCCCAGGACCTGCTGCGCCAAGCCGGCGGCGTGCGTGGCAGCGCCGACCATGTCGAAGCGTCGATCATCGACACCCGGCGACGGCAGCTCGAGTCAATGCTTCGGGAACAGGCGCTCGAGCGCTGAGTCAATCACGACGCCAAACGCCGAATAAATCAATGAGCCCACCAGGGCTGCGCCAAAGCTGCGCACATAGAAACCGTCCAGCAAACCGGCGGCCCACCAGAACATCAGGGCATTGATGACAAACAGGAACAAGCCCAGCGTGACGATGGTGACAGGCAGCGTCAGCAGCACCAGCAGCGGGCGCAACACCAGATTGAACAGCCCGATCACCAGCGCGGCCAGCAGGGCTGCCTGGAAGCTGCGGACCTCAACACCGCCATACAGGTAGGCCACCGCCAGCAAGGCGGCGGCACTGAGCAACCATTTGGACAGGAGTTTCACGGAAGCATCAGCATAGCACCGGCCCAGGGCTTCAACCCGGCTTGGCGCTGCGCCGGGTGGTCCAACGGCCCGCCAGCAGCACCCCGACCACGGCAACGCTGTAAGTGACCCAGCGCGCCACGGTGCCGGGCAGGCCAGGCGCATCGAACAGCGGGTCGAGCCATGGCTCGTTCACGATCATCTTGGCCGCCGTCAGCGCCAGCACCGCCGCACCCACCTGGATGATGGCGGGGAAGCGCTCAACCAGCTTGAGCACCACCGAGCTGCCAAACACCACAATCGGCACGCTGATCAGCAGACCGATGATCACCAGGTCAAAGGCGCCGTGCGCCGCACCCGCCACGCCGAGCACGTTGTCCACGCCCATCAGCGCGTCGGCCACCACAATGGTCTTCATCGCACCCCAGAAGGTGCTGGCCACTGGCGATGCGTGCTCGCCGTCGCCCTGGTCGGCCAGCAGCTTGTAGGCAATCCAGACCAGGCCCAGGCCACCGAGCAGCATCAGGCCAGGCACCTTGAGCAGCCAGACCACACCCACCGTCATGAGGGAGCGCACGGCAATGGCACCGACCGTGCCCCAGAGGATGGCCTTTTTTTGCAACTGCGGCGGCAGGCTGCGTGCGGCCAGCGCGATGACGATGGCGTTGTCGCCGGCCAGTACCAGATCAATCAGGATGATCGCCATCAGGGCGGACCACCAGGCGGCAGAAAAAAGTTCCATTGCAATACCTTTGTGTGTTGGCTCAATCAACACCGGCCGGACCATGGCTAAGGCAACAGACAGGGTCGCCTTCGCGCGCTGCACGGCAAGTGCATGGCGAAGGTCTTGCCCGATGGCGCGCGGCGGGCCGCGCCATCTGATGAACCGGACCAACCCGAGGGCCGGTCGTCCTGACGACTCATCAACGGGGGGCTACTCCCCTTCAGCCGCCATTAGATCATGCCGGGGGCCGTGCAGCTATGATCGGCCCCCCATGGCAGGGATTCACATCACCGACATCGAGTCGGCCATCAACCACTGGCGCGAGAAAAGTCCATCTCCCGATGGCTTTTCCCTGGCTGCGCCCACGCGCGCTCTGGCCGAGGTGTATGCCCTGATGGTTTTCTACCACGAGACCGAGGCTGACGAGTTTTCCTTTCCGCCGGCAGCGCTGGCGGCCTGGCTGGCCTGGTACGAGACCACGCCCGATGCCCCCTGCATTGCCATCTGCTCCACCAGCCAAGGCGATGAACTTTGCAAGGGCTGCGGCCGTACTTTTGCCGAGGTGCAGCACTGGACCGAGATGCGCCCGGCGGAAAAGCGTCAGACCTGGCGCCGCATCACGCAGGAGGCCAGCGCCTGGCGCTTCAACCGCTACGCTGAACGCGCTGGCCCCTATTTCCAGCGCGAGGGCTCGATGTCCACATTGACCCGACCGTCGCCCAGCATCAAGACCCCTTCCTGAACTGTGGCCTGCAGCTGCATGCTGCGTTGCGCCATCGGGATCAGCGCTTGCGCTGCGGCGCTGGGTATGCGCCATACCGCCAGATTGGGCGGCCGAGCCAGTTTGGCCTGCATGCTGCGCCACCAGATCTCGGCCGACGCGCTGAAGCAGTACAGCGCCACCTGGTCGGCGCGGCTGCAGGCCTTGAGCAGCGGCTTGTCCTCGGGCTGCCCCACCTCCAGCCACAGCCGGGTGCGGCCCGTGTAGTCGCGCAGCCAGACGTCAGGCTCGTCGGGGTCACTCAGTCCGGCGCCAAAGGCCAGCGTGCCATCGCCCTGACAGACCGACTGCAGCCGGTGGGCATTCAGTGCCAGGGCGCACAGCCGAACCATCATGCGCTCATCGGTCTCACTCGGATGCCGCGCCAGCGTGAGCGCATGGTCGGCGTAATAGCCATGGTCAATGTCCGCAATCTGCAGACTGGCCTTGAAGATCGTGGATTTCAGCGCCATTGCAGACCCGCCGCCGGGCCGCCCCAAGGCGGGGCAGCCCCCTTGGGGGGCAGCGCAGCACACGCAGTGGCAAGCGTGGGGGCCATCACACCCGCCGC
>JBAXMQ010000159.1:0-7078 GCA_037134215.1 Betaproteobacteria bacterium | reverse complement strand
CCTCAATCTGGCCGCCATGACGTTCGATGATCTTGCGGGTGATTGCCAGGCCCAGGCCCAGGCCCTCGAAGGCCTTGGCGCTGTGCAGGCGCGAAAAGGGTTGAAACAGCCGCGCGTGGTAAGCGGGCTCAAAGCCTATGCCGTTGTCTGCCAAAGTTAGCACACACCCGCTCTCACCCCACAGACTAGACAGGCTGATGCTGGCCTGGGCGCGGGGTCGGGTGAATTTGAGCGCATTGGCCAGCAACTGGGCCAAGGCCTCGCGCATCAAGGCGGCATCGGCCAGCAGTGGTGGAATGTCGGGCGCCACCTGCCAAGCGATGGCCCGCGCATCCGGCCCTTCGGCGGCGTCGGGCCCGGACCGTCGCCGCAAGTCGGTGTAGACCGCTTGGGCCAGCGCCCCAACATCCAGTGGCGCGGGTTGCGGTTGGGCTTGACCGATTTGGGCCAGGCGCATCAGCCCGTCAATCTGTTGTCCCATCAGGCGCGCGGCCTCGCTGATGCGGTCCAGATGCGGCAGTGCCAGCGCCAATTGAGGCTCAGGCAGGTCTTCGCGCAGGATCTGGGCATAGGCGCCCAGGTGGCGCAGTGGCGCCCGCAGGTCATGCGAGACGGCGCGGGTGAATTCGTCCAGTTCGTTGCGGGCCAGGCGCAGCTCGCGCTCCAGCCGCTCAATCCGCAGTGCGGCGGGCTCATTGCCATCCTTCATTTGCTGGGCCGCGTCCAGTTGGCAATGCTCAGCTGCTTGCCACGCGCCACCGTCAAGGCGCCGGGCGGCGTGTCCTTGGTGATGGTTGACCCACCGCCGACGGTGCCGCCAGCGCCGAGGGTGACCGGCGCCACCAGCACACAGTTGCTGCCCACGTGCACATCGGCCTCAATGGTGGTTTGGTGCTTGAAGGCGCCGTCATAGTTGGCGGTGATGCTGCCGGCGCCGTAATTGACGCGCTCACCCACCACGGCATCGCCCAGATAGGCCAGGTGGTTGGCCTTGGCGCCTTGGGCCAGGGTGGAATTTTTGACCTCGACAAAATTGCCGATGTGCACCTGCTCGCCTAAGCGCGCACCGGGCCGCAGCCGGGCAAACGGCCCAACCAGCGCACCCGCCCCCACGGTCACCGCGTCCTTGCTACCGGGCGCACCGCCCTCAATGTGGCTGAAGGGGTGAATCACGGCGCCAGCGGCAATGCTGGCATTGATGATCACGCAATTGGCGCCAATGCGCACCCCCTCGCCCAAGCTCACCTCGCCCTCAAACACGCAATTGACGTCGATAGACACATCCTGAGCGCAGGTCAGGGTGCCGCGTACATCCAGCCGAGCCGGATCGGCCAGGCGCACGCCCTCGGTCATCAGTTGCAGCGCCAGCTGCTTTTGCCAAGCCCGCTCCAGCTCAGCCAGTTGCACCGGGCTGTTGACGCCGGCCACCTCCAGGGGATCGTCAATACGGTGCGCCAGCACCGGCACACCGTCGGCAACAGCCAACTTGACGATGTCGGTCAGGTAGTACTCGCCCTGGGCGTTGTCGGTGCCGAGCCGGCTCAGCCAGCCTTTGAGCAGCCGGGCTGGCACGGCCATGATGCCGCTGTAGACCTCCTTGATTTGGCGCTGATCGGCGCTGGCGTCCTTGTGCTCGACGATGGCCTGCACTGCTTCGCCTTGGCGCACGATCCGGCCGTAGCCGGTGGGGTCTGGCAGCGTCACCGTCAGCAGCGCCAGGCGTGTGCCGGCGCTGGCCGCCAGCAGTTGGCGCAGGGTATCGGGCCGCGTCAGCGGCACATCGCCCGACAGCACCACCACCACCCCGTCATCCGCCAGCAAAGGGGCTGCCTGCATCACCGCATGGCCGGTTCCCAGCTGCGGCTCTTGGCGCACGCATTGGGCAGCTAATTGGCTGCTAAGCCTTGTGGAATGGGCAATGTGTGCTTCAACTTCCATAGCGCCATGCCCCGTGACCACCACCACCTGGCGCGCCTGCAAGGCGGCGGCGGTATCCAGCACATGCTGCAACAGGGCACGACCGGCCAACCGATGCAAGACCTTGGGCAGCCGGCTCTTCATGCGGGTGCCCCGGCCGGCGGCCATAATGACGACGTCCGCCGGGCCCTGTCCCGCGCCATTGCCTGAGATACCTGCCGCCATGAATGCCACCCCTGTTTGTGTCCGCGTTGCCCGCATTATCAGCCTGCTGTTGGCTGTGGCACTGTCGGGTTGCAGTGCGATCCGGCTCGGCTACAGCCAGGCGCCCGAGCTGGCCTATTGGTGGCTGGACAGCTATTTTGATTTCACAAGCGAGCAAACCAGCCGCGTGCGGGCTGATCTGGCCGCTCTGCAGGTCTGGCACCGCAGCAACGAACTCCCGATTTACCTGGGTTTCTTCGACAAGCTGCAGCGTATGGCGCCGGCAAACGTGACCCCCGAGCAGCTGTGCGACCTTTACACCGAGTTTCTGCCCCGGCTCGGTGCCGCGGCTGAGCAGGCCGAGCTGCCCCTGAGCGCCGTTACCCTGACCCTCAAGCCCGAGCAGCTGGCGCATTTGGCGCGGCAGCTCGACAAACGCAGCGAGACATGGCGCGAGGAGTGGCTGGACGGTACACCGGGCGAGCGACGCGCACGCCGAGTCAAACAGCTGGTGGAGCGTGCCGAGTCTCTGTATGGCCGGTTGGACGCTACCCAGCGTGCCGGCTTGCGAGACGCGGTGGCCGCCTCCCAATATGACGCCGAGATGAGTTACCGCGAATCGCAGCGGCGCCACATTGACACCCTGCAAACGCTGCGCCTGATCCAAAGCGGGGGGCTGGGGCAGGAGCGTAACCGGCAGGAAGCCCGTGGCCTGCTGGAACGCGCCATGACCTCACCCGACCCGATCTACCGCAGCCACCAGAATAAGCTGACCCAGGAAAACTGCCGCACCTATGCCACGCTGCACAACAGCACCAGCCCAGGCCAACGCGCCAAGGCGTTGGAGACCCTCAAAGGCTACGAGACCGACCTGCGAGCCTTGACGGCGCAGCGGCGCTGAGCGCCGATGTTCAGCGCGCTGTTTCGCCACTTCGAAGCCCGCATCCAGGCCACGGCCACGCCACCACCCGAGGCACCGCCCGCTGGGCTGCTGGCTTTTTACGGGCACTTTATTCGCCAGGCCCGTGGTTTATTTGTGGCCATGCTGCTGAGCTGCCTGCTGGTGGCCCTGAGCGACACCGTGTTGCCGGTGCTGCTGGGCCGGCTGGTGGCCCTGATGGGCGCCAGCGACCGGCCGGCTGCCCTCACGCAGGCCGGGCCGACTCTGCTGGCGATGCTGGTCTTCATGCTGGTGGTGCGGCCGCTGATTTTGCTGCTGGACAGCCTGCTGCGCTTCAATGCGGTGATGCCGGGTTTCACCAGCCTGGTGCGCTGGCAGAACCACTGGCACGTGGTGCGGCAAAGCTGGCCGTTTTTTCAGGATGACTTTGCCGGCCGCATTGCCAACCGGGTGATGCAAACCGGCAATGCCCTGCGCGAGAGCGCGGTGCAGGGCGTGCGCTCGGTCTGGTACATCCTGATTTACGGGCTGGCCAGCCTGGTGCTTCTGGCCCAGGCCGACTGGCGCCTGGCCCTGCCGACGCTGGCCTGGTTTGCCGGCTACGTGCTGTTCCTGCGCTATTTTGTGCCCCGGCTGCGCGACCTGGCCCGGGCCAGCTCGGCTGACCGATCGCGTTTGATGGCCCGGGTGGTAGACAGCTACAGCAACATTCTGACGGTGAAGCTGTTCGCCCGCCCCAGCGACGAGGACCAGCATGTGCGCGAGGTGATCACGGCGCACCAGGGCTCGATGGCCGCTCACATGCGGCAGGTAACGCGCTTCATCTGGACCCTGTGGCTGATGAACGCGCTGCTGCTGGTGGCCACCGCTGCGGTGGGCCTGTGGCTTTGGCAGGCCCAGCGGCTGGAGGTGGGCGTGTTTGCCATGGCGCTACCGCTGGCCTGGCAGATCACCAGCACGGCGGGCTGGGTGTCGTGGGAGGTGGCCGGCATTTTTGAGAACGTGGGCGTGGTGCAGGAGGGCATGGACAGCATCGCCCGCCCTCTCGGCCAGGTGGATCGGCCCGGCGCACTGCCGCTGCAGGTGACCCAGGGCGACATCCGCTTTGAGCAGCTCAGCTTTGCCTACTCGGTTGGCCACCCGGTGCTGCATGACATCAATCTCACCATCCACCCGGGCGAGCGCATCGGGCTGGTCGGCCGTTCGGGCGCCGGCAAATCCACATTGGTCCACCTGCTGCTGCGCTTTTTTGAGCCCAGCAGCGGCCGTATCCTGATCGACGGTCAGGACACTGCCGCCTGCAGCCAGGACAGCGTGCGCGCCCAGATCGGCATGGTGACGCAGGACACCTCGCTGCTGCACCGCTCGGTGGCCGACAACATCGCCTATGGCCGGCCCGGCGCCAGCCGCGCGCAGGTGACGGCAGCCGCGGCCAAAGCGCAGTCGCTGGATTTTGTGCAGGGGCTGCGCGACCCGGACGGCCGCACCGGCCTCGATGCCCGCGTGGGCGAGGGCGGCGTCAAGCTCTCGGGCGGGCAGCGCCAGCGCATTGCGATTGCCCGGGTGCTGCTCAAAGACGCGCCTATTTTGGTGCTGGACGAGGCCACCTCAGCCCTTGACAGCGAAGTCGAGCAGGCCATCCAGGCTCAATTGGTGGATCTGATGCAGGGCAAGACCGTGATCGCGATTGCTCACCGGCTGTCCACCATTGCCCGCATGGACCGCCTGCTGGTGCTGGACCAGGGCCGCATCGTCGAAGCCGGCAGCCATGCTGAGCTACTTGCCCAGGGTGGTCTGTACGCCGACCTGTGGCAACGACAGACCGGCGGCTTTCTGGCCGCTCAGTAGTTCAGGGCGGCGCGGCCACCCTGCGCTGCTTCCTTGAGCGCCTTGCTGATCAAGCCGGTGGTGACGGTGGCGAAATAGCGGGCGCCCCAGCCGGCGTAGCGGTCTTCGTCCTCATGGGTCAGCGCCAGCACACCGGGGCACTTGCCGGCAGCGGCCACCGCCTTGACCGTGCGCTCGATGGCGGCCTGCACCGGCGCATCGTGGAAGCGGTTCTCATGGCCCATGCTGTGCGCTAGGTCGTTGGGGCCGACAAACACCGCGTCCACCCCGGGCACCGCTGCAATCGCGGCGGCATTGGCCACGCCTTCGGGCGTTTCCACCATCACCACCAGCGTGACGCCCTCGTTGCTGCGCCGGGTGTGCGCCGGCCCGCCAAAGGCGCCGTAGCCGGCGGCCCGGGTCGAGAAGGCGCTGCCGCGTTGGCCGCTGATACCGGCCGCGCCAGGTGGCAGGGGGTACTTGACGCGCTGCACCAGCTCGGCCGCATGGGCCGCCGTATTGACCATCGGAATCTGCAGGCCACCGGCACCGATGTCGAGCGTGCGGGCAATGTCGTGCTCCAGGCAGCGCACCAGCGCGGGGAGGCCGCTGGCGCGAGCGGCGCGCAACATGTGCTCGGTGCTCTCTATCCCGGCGCTGCCGTGCTCGTTGTCGATGATGAGGAAATCAAAGCCAGCAAAGGCGCACATCTCCACCAATGCGGGTGAGGGGATGCCATTGAAGATGCCCCGCAGGCGCCGGCCGCTCTGCAGCAGCTCGGGCAGCCGGGTGTCCAGCGGCATGTGGGCGGCGCTCATGCCCGGCCCCACAGCTCATCGCTAGCCATTCTGGCGCCTTCGGCCATGCTGGCCAGTTTGGCAAAGCAGATCGGCGGGTGGATGGCGCCAAAGCCGGCAAAGGTGCCAAAACCGCAGTCGGTAGCGGCCATCACGCGCTCGCGGCCGACGATGTTGGCGTAGGTCAGCAGGCGCTGCGCCACCAGCCGCGGGTGCTCAATAAAGTTGTTGACCGAGTCCAGCACGCCGGGCGCCAGTACTTTGTGGTCGGCAATTTTGCCCTCGCGTCCGGCCTTGGCCCAGACTTCCCATTCGTGGGCGTGGCGCGGGTTGGCGCCTTCGAACAGCACCGTGGCCGGCTTGGCCTTGAGCACCACGTCAAGGATTTTTTCCAACCCGATGTCAAAGTGGTGCGGCCCCTCGTAGTTGCCCCAGCACACGTGCATGCGGATGCGTTCGGCGGGAATATTGCGCAGTGCATGGTTGAGTGCTTCTACCTGCAGGTGGGCATTGCGCAAAAACTCGTTGTCGTCCACGTCACGGAACTTGATGTGCCGGCCCATGGCCAGGTCCGGCGCGTCGATCTGCAGGTCCAGCCCGGCGGCCACGATGGCCTCGTACTCGGTGGCCATGGCCTCGGCCAGGGCCTGCAGGTACTGCTCGGTGCTGGCGTAATAGCGGTTGGGCTGGAACACGGCAATCACGCCCGGCGAGGCACTGTTCATGAAAGCCCGCACCGGCGGTGTGGCCGTGCTGCCCGCAGCGACCACCGCCGCCTGCAGGTTGGCAATGTCCTTATGCAAGCCACTCAGGTCTTTGACCGCTATGGGGCCGGTGCAGATCGGGCGCTGGTATTTGGGCGTGGCGCCGAGCTTGGCCAGGCGCTCCTTGAAATCTGGAAAGTCGTCCAGGTCGCGTGGCGTGGCGCGCGGCATTTCGCCCAGCTCAAAACCGGTCAGACGATGCCGGATGTAGGTGGCGTAAGAAATTTTGCTCATCTCGCCGTCACTGACCACATCGACGCGGGACGTGGCTTGCCGGGCCACCACACCGCTGACCTCGGCCGCCATGATGCTGTCGAACTCGGCTTCAACGTAGTTGAGGCCGCTGTCTTGGGCAAACAGCTGCGTGACGACGCGTTCGGGCCGCGGCAGGCTGCCGACGTGGGTGGTGAGAATACGTTGTGGCGACGTGTGAAGCGGCGAGGTGTTCATCGTTGAGACCTGTCAGTGAAACGTTTGAGGGCAAGGTAACCGTTGGCGTCGATGGCGTAGCCGGCTTCGGCCGCGCACGCTTGTACTGCCGGCGCCCAGTCGATGGGCTTGCGAGCGTCGCCCGGCGTCATCATCAGCATCACGGCCTCGGTCTCGCCCACATTGCGGTAACGGCGCCAGACATCGGGCGGCATGGCAAAACTGTCCCAGCCCTCAGC
>JBAXMQ010000158.1:0-7088 GCA_037134215.1 Betaproteobacteria bacterium | reverse complement strand
TTGCTGGCGAACGCCAACGCCCAGAATGACTACAAGGCGCCGGTTGTTGAAAAAGCCCAACAGACCGATCTTGAGAAATTCAACGACCAGGTGCAGGCCGCAGTTCTGGCCAAGATCAGGACCAACGTTGGTAAGGCGGTCGAGGACATGCTGGGCAAGGGTGTTGACAAGACCACAACGGTCGGGAACTACCTGATCACCTACAAGAAGGAAGGCAATAACGTGGTCATCATCACCGAAGACACGACCATTCCTGGATCCAGCACCCGGATGGTGTTGGGCACGGTGGCGTCGATGGCCAACCTCAACTGATTCGAAGGTACTGTGATGGGTGATGGTCTTTTTTTATGTTTGCAGCGGCTCGCGGTTCGGGGTCTTGGTTGGTGCTTGGTACTTGCGCTGTCGGCCTGCGGCTTGGCCCCCTTGCGTGTGCCCACGGAGGTGAAGGCCTCCAATGTGAACTCGGACGCGGCGCTTACCCCAGTGACGCGCATCACCCGCGACTTGGTCAAATTGCCACCGCCAGAGTTCAAGGTGCCTGTGGCGGTTTATGCTTTTCGCGACCAGACCGGGCAGTTCAAGGGGCAGCCGGACAGCAATTTGTCCAATGCGGTGACCCAGGGCGCGGCCTCTATTCTGGTCAAGGCGCTGCTGGATTCGGGTTGGTACCTGCCGATCGAACGCGAAGGCTTGCAAAATCTGCTCAACGAGCGGCGTATCGCCCGCAGCATTGAAGTTCCGGCGGACAAGGGCAAACCCGGAGCGGCTTACCCCCAGCTGCTGGCGGCCAATTTTCTTGTTGAGGGTGGCATTGTCGGCTTCGAGACCAATGTCCGAACCGGTGGCCAAGGCGCCAACCTGCTGGGCATTGGGGGCGAGACCAAGTACCGTATTGACCAGGTGACGGTCAATCTGCGCAGTGTAGACGTGCGCAACGGACAGGTGGTCAACAGCGTGTCCGTGACCAAGACGATTTTTTCTCACGAAATCTCGGCCAGTATTTACAAGTTTGTGGACTACAAGAACCTGTTGCAGGCGGAGGGCGGCTATTCCACCAACGAGCCGTCTCAGTTGGCGGTTAAGGAGGCCATCGAGTCGGCAGTGATCCATCTCACAGTGCAAGGTATTCGTGACCGCGCCTGGGCTCTGCGCAATGTGGCTGACTGGGAGACGCCACTGGTGCAAAACTATGTGCGAGAGGTCGAGCTCCAGTTGAACAACCCGGAGTTGACGGCAAGTTTGTCAGGCCAGCGCGTGCCGCTGAATGAACCTCGTCTGGTCAAGGCGGCACAACTGCCCTTGCACCTTCAGGCCAGCAATGAGCCCTTGACGGCACCGGTCACTGCAACCGCGCCACCACCGCCACCACCACCACCGCCGCCACCACCACCCTCATCACCACCCACCGCAGCCGCACCTACCCAGACGCCAGGGCCGACGCAGGCGCCAGTGACCGCGACAGTCACGCCAGTGCCAGTGCCAGTGCCACCACTGGCGGTCATTGAGCGCGCACCTGCGCCAGCGCCTTTGGCGCCAGAGACTGCCCCGCCTGTCGTTGCGCCGCGCCAGCTGACCCTGCTGGACACTGCCTCAGACTCCGGTCGCATGCTGCCGGTCTCGCGATGAGTGCAGGCCGCCAGCGGGTCTGGTTGACTTGTCTGGTGGGCTTTGGTCTTTGGACGGCCCAGGCTTGCGCGGGCGACCTGAGCGCCCTGCCGGAATTCAACCGGTTGGACATCGGTGCGGCGATATCTGGCGATGCCTTGGGCACAGGCAACAAGGCCGGTGCCATGCAGAGCGGGCGAAACAATGTGGCCGACATTGGTCAAACCGGCGGGCTGGGTAACAACGCACAGCTGTGGCAACAGGGGTCTGATCTGAGAGCGGAGATCTCCCAGATTGGCGCGGGTAACCTGATTCGGCTGAACCAGGATGGGTCGCTGTCACAAGCCACGCTGGTGCAGAACGGTATGGACAACCTCATGCTGATCTCGCAAGTGGGTGTCGGTGCCAGTGTCAACGGTCTGCAGGTGGGTGATGGTAATTCTGTGCTGTTGCTACAACGCAATGACACCAGTTTCGGCTTCACCCAAATCGGAAACCAGAACCAAATCAGCGTTGAGTTGCCCAATGGCATGGGCTTGCATGTTGACCAGATCGGCAACAACCTGTCCTACAAAGTCAGCCCAAATTAACCAGTCGGGTGCATCGCGCACGCAAGGTACCGCATCCGAAAGGACCATGGCTGATTGGTCAACGCGTCAAATTAGGGTCCTAAAGTACGCTTGTTCTTCGCAATTGGTGCGTGGGGCATTTACTTCAAAACTTCTATTGGACTTGACATGAACTTCAAACTCAAACTCGCTCTGGTTGCAGCCGCTGCTGCTCTCGCTTGCGCTCCGGCATTCGCCGACGACGTCGCTATCGACACGGGCAAAGACGCTGCCACATTGGCTACCGCCATTCAAGGCGAACTGGGCGCTGCAGCCCTGGCAGCCAACGGTAACGTGGCCTTGATCGCTCAAGAATCGGCTTCTAACGTTGCCTACATCGACCAAGCTGGCGCTACCAACTTTGCCGGTATTTCTCAAACTGCCAACGACGGCAACACCGGCCACATCTACCAGATCGGTGACTCCAACCGCGCCGGTATCGTTCAGCACTGATATTTCAGGGAGGGCTGATTCATTTGGCGAGTCAGTTTGAACCGAAATTGAAGTAACAGCCCCGGCTTGCCGGGGTTTGTTGTTTCTGGCGGTACTGTTGCCATTCATACTAGCGCAGCGCACCCTTGCGCAGCGCAGCCTGTGCATATGGCTCAGCCCGGTCCGCCCTGGCCGCTGGTAGCGTCACTGAGCTCACCGCAGCATCACATCAGATTCACACCAGATTCACATCGATGAGCGATAAACTCAGACGTCGATTGTGTTGGCGGGCGCAATCATCTATCTAGTCCCGCTGAGAATTTAGAACAGGGCAGAATTCATGGCCGTCAGTCATCAGGTGTTGCAGCGATCACGCTTAGGCAAGATCGTTATCGAGCGCAAATGGGTCACCGAAGAGCAGCTGGAGCTTGCGCTTCAGCATCAGCAAACCACCGGTCAGCGGCTAGGTGAAGCACTAGTTGCACTGGGGTTTGTGACACAAAGGCAGGTAGATCGCGCCCTTCGCAAGCAAACCAATGTTCGCGCGGTTGCGATGCTGGCTGCCCTGATGGTTGCACCCTTTCAGTTTGCCAGAGCATCCAGCACGCCTGACTTGGCGCCCATTGAATTTTCAACCAAGGCGGATGTGCCTGCGTCGGCGGCCCTGCGCCCCACAACGCTCAGCTCAAGCACTAACCTCACGACAGGGAGTAGAGCGGCCATCATCCAAGAGGGCGAAAACCATCTTGCGAGCATTCTTCAGTCGGGAAGCCAATCGATAGCGATGATCAGCCAGATCGGCGGCAATGCGAATTCAGCGCAGATCTCTCAGGATGGCAACCTTCAGACCGCCAGCATCTCGCAAACCGGCAGCCGCAACGCCGCCGTGATTGTTCAACGCTGAGTCCTGCGCATCATCGCGGCTGCCTCGCGCAGACTGTCAGTCGTGCTCTCCCACTCCATGCAGGCGTCTGTGATGGCGACGCCGTAGCGCAGGTCTTGCACCCGGCCCAGTTTTTGGTTGCCCTCGATCACGATATTGCCGGTCCTGCCCCCGCAAAATGCGGCCCAAGGCCGTCCGAGAGGTTCTCTAGGGCGGCGGTTAGGGGCATGGTAAAAACTGGCTCCAGCCCTTGACAGCAGTGCACTTTCAGCTATGGATTACATAGTAAACCCTTGCGCGTAAAGGGTGTGCATTTGTCATCGAATATTCACACCTTGGACGTAAATTCATCGTGATTGGAGACCGGTTTCTGGGGTTCTGCGCGCGGTGCAGTCTTTGTTGAAAACGTCTGCTGGAGCCTCGGTGACGATGACCACTGCAATTTTGACTTTCGTTCGCGTGTTGGGTGTCAGCGCGTTGGTTTGGATCCTGGCTGGCTGCTCGCCCAGACATCTGATCATCCAAAGTGTCGCCAACGAACTCGCCCGTCAGGGCGGGGCTGCAGAGGACGATCTGGGCCTGGCGCGCGAGGCCAGCAGTTTCTACCTCAAGCTGTCAGAAGGTCTGCTGCGAGAAACGCCGGACAACCTGGCCCTGGCCGAAGCGGTGGCGGGTGGCTTCACCCAATACGCCTTTGCTTTTGTCGCCTTCGAGGCCGAGCGGCTGGCGCCACAGGACGCCCGGGCCGCGCAGGTGCTGAACGAGCGCGCACGGCGCCTCTACCTGCGCGCCCATCGCCACGCCGTGGCTGCCTTGGAGCAACAACAACCCGGGTTTCTCAAGGCACTGAGTCAGCCTGATGCCAGCCGTTGGCCCACCCTCCAGCCTTCTCAGGTGGGCGTAGCGTATTGGGCCGCCGCATCCTGGGGGGCTTACATCTCGCTGTCTAAAGACCTGCCGGAGGTGGTGGCCGACTTGCCGGTGGCTTTTCGCCTGGCGCAGCTGGCCTGGCGCGTGTCGCCCATGCACGCCAATGGCGACCTGAGCAGTTTGATGGGCAGTTTTGAGGCGGCTCGGCCCGGCGGCTCGGCGCAGCAGGCCCGCGACTACTTTGACGCAGCCACCGCGGCCGGTGCCGGCAAGAGCGCGGGCCCCTATGTCGCCAAGGCCGAATCGATCGCGCTCACAGCGGGCGACCGGCCCGCCTTCGAGGCGCTGCTGCGACAGGCCTTGCAAGTGAGTGCCGAGCACCGCAACCTGCCCAATGAGGTCATGCGCGAACGCGCCCAATGGCTGCTTGCCACGGCCGACGATTTGTTTTGACAGGATCCATCATGGTGTTTCAACTTCTTCGACTGCGATTGCGTCTACCCTTGCAGCAACTGTCTCGGGCCTGGTCCGGGGCGCTCTGCCTGGCGCTGGCCCTGATCGCGGGTCAATCGGGCGTGGCAACGGCCGCCGACAAGCAGCTGCGCATCGGCACGCTGGTGCCCAAGAATTCGCTCTACCACCGCCAACTGATGGCCATTGGTGAGAGCTGGCGGGTGGCGCAGGGGGGCGGGGCCAAGTACCTGGTGTACCCGGATGGCAGCCAGGGCGGCGAGGCGGAAATGGTGCGGCGCATGCGCATTGGGCAGCTGCAGGGGGCCCTGATGTCGGTAGTGGGCCTGAGGGAGATCGAGCCCTCAGTCGCGGCCTTGCAAAACATGCCCCTTTTGTTCAGGAGTTGGGACGAGCTGGACTACGTGCGCGAGAAAATGCGGGTCGGCATGGAGAAAAAATTCCTGGACAAGGGTTTTGTGGTGCTGGCCTGGGGGGATGCTGGCTGGGTGCGTTTTTTCTCCAAGGAGGCGGCGCTGCGCCCAGACGATTACAAGAAAATGAAGTTCTTTGCCTGGGGGTCTGAGCCCGACCAGCAGGCGATCATGAAAAGCCTGGGCTATACCCCGGTGCCGCTGGAAACCACCGACATCCTGCCGGCCATCCAGACCGGCATGATCACCGTGGTCCCTTCCACGCCCTACTTTGCGTTGGCCACCCAAATTTACAACACAGCCCCGCACATGCTTGACGTCAATTGGGCGCCGATTGTGGGGGCCCTGGTGGTCAGCAAAAAAGCATGGGACGAGATGTCGCCAGAGGTGCAGAGCGCAGTGCGGGCCACCAGTGACGAGGCGGGCGTCCAGATTCGTGCCAAAGCCCGGCAAGAAGTCGATGACGCCGTGGACGCCATGAAAAAGCGCGGCCTGGTGGTCAACCGACCCAGCCCAGAGCAGCTGCGGGAATGGCAGGCCTTCGCGGCAGGGCTGTACCCGCGCATACGCGGCACCATGGTCCCGGCCGACACCTTTGACGAGGTCTTTACCCACCTCAAGGCCTACCGCGCGAGCAAGGGCCAGTAGGCGTGCCGGGCCGTTACTTTGACGCCGTGAGGCGATGGGTCAGCTTTGACGAGCTGTTGTCGTCGGCAGCCCTGCTGCTGATGGTGCTGATTCCCCTCTGGGAAATCCTGATGCGGCCCTTGGCGGGCAGCGGTGTCCAAAATGCGCCCGTGCTGGTGCAGCACCTGGGCCTGGTGCTGGCCATGTTCGGTGCGCTGGGTGCCGAGCGGCATGGGCACCTGACCAGTCTGGTGGGGCAAGCCGGCGGCGCGAATGCCGCATCTCGATCAATTAGGCGCAACTTTGCCAACGGCGTTGCCGCCTTGGTCTGCGGTGTGTTGGCCCTGGCCAGTTGGCGTTTTGTGGCCAGTGAAATGCTGGCGCCCCATGACCTGGCATACGGCTTGCCGGCCTGGGTGGTCCAGCTCAGCATGCCGCTGGCTTTTGGCGTTCTGGGTGTCAAGTTGGGTGCACGGTGCGGCGTGGCCTGGCTGTCAAAGCTGCTTTGCGGTTTGGCGGTGCCGGCCACAGGTTTCTGGTTCGCCTGGCGTTTTGGCGCTGAGCCCTTGATGGTCTGGCCCGGTCTGTTGGTGTTGCTTGTCGCCTTGTTGGCCGGTGCGCCCATTTTTGCCATGTTGGGTGGACTGGCACTGGCGCTCTTTTGGCAGGACGGCTTGCCGCTGGCCTCTGTGGCTTTGTCGCACTACCAGATCACCGTCAACCCATCGCTGCCGGCCCTGCCCCTGTTCACATTGGCCGGCCTGATTTTTGCCCGCACCGGTGCGGCGGCGCGTTTGGGCCAATTATTCGTCGCCGTGCTGGGCGGTGGTGTGACGGGCACGGTGCTGGCCACTGCTGCGCTCTGCTCTTTTTTCACCGCCTTCACCGGGGGCAGTGGTGTCACCATTCTGGCGCTGGGGGGCCTGCTCCTGCCGCTGTTGGGCCGTGCCGGTTACCCGGAGCGACGTGGCATCAGCCTGGTCACCAGCGCCAGCGCCCTGGGGGTGTTGCTGGCACCTTCAGTGCCCTTGATCATGTACGCCATCATTGCCCGCGTGCCGATCAACACCATGTTTTTGGCGGGTTTGGTGCCGGCGGTGGTGATGGTGATTTTTTTGGTGCTGGTCGGCGGTTACCTCAAACGCGTCGTACCGGGTACAGCGCCAGACACCACACCAG
>JBAXMQ010000157.1:0-7092 GCA_037134215.1 Betaproteobacteria bacterium | reverse complement strand
TGCGATGGCCAGCATCAGCGCCATGCAGATCCAGAAGCCGTTGGCCAGGTGCAACAGCGGGATGAACTCAAAGTTCATGCCAAAAATACCGGCAATCAGGTTCAGCGGCAAAAACACGGCGGTCAGCACGGTCAGTGTGCGCATGATCTCGTTGGTGCGGTGGCTTTGCGCATTGAAGTGCATTTGCACCGCGGTCTCGGCGCTTTGCTCCAGCCGGCGCACATGGTGCACCACCCGTTCGATGTGCTCCAGCACGTCCCGGCTGCGCACATGCAGCAGTTCGCGCTCCTGCCCCTCGGCGGTGGAGCCAGCGGCTGGCCAGGTTTTCAGGGCCTCGACCCAGTCTTGCAGGGCGGCGCGCTGGTCTTCGCAGATTTCGTCCAAGTGGTGCAGCGACAGCCGGGCGTCCAGCAGCGAGCCCCAATTGTTGAAGCGGGTGCGCGGGTTGAGCAGCTCCGACTGCCAATGGTCGAGCTGGTGGGTCAGTTCGCGCCTCAGGTCCAGGTAGCCGTCCACCATGTGGTTGATGATGCGCAGCATCAGATCGGCTGGGCCGCTGGGCAGGCGGGCGCCGGCAGCGCGTGATTCGGCCGAGGCGGCGCTGAGCAGCTTGGCCGCATAGGCGCCGCGCACGGCGCAGCCGGCAGGGTGAACCGTCAACAGCACCTGGTCAAACACGGCAAAGCCGACCGGGCTGGTGTCGATGCGGCGCAGGATGGGCGGGCCGCCGCGCGCCGGCAGGTGGGTCAGCGGCACGCCCGGCTGCGCCAGATCGGTTTCCTTGCTGCCGGCTGCCAGCCGGCGGAACACCAGCACGTCGTACTGCGAGGTGTAGTCATAGTGCGAGGGCAACTGGTTGTTCAGCAGGTCGGCCACATGCAGATCGACCAGCGTGGTGCCGGTCAGGCCCTGCAGCGTGGTTTGCAGCTGCGTTTGCAGCACCTCGAACTCGCGCCGCGTACAGGCGATCCACAAGTAGCCTGCTTCGCCCGCCGGGGCCCGGGCAAGACCCTCGAGTTGGTCAGTTTCCGTGACGTTGCCACCGGCAATGGTAAAAATCCGCATGGGGTCTGGCGCTCTAGTCTTGTATCAAAACGGGCTCTAACCCTTGTCAATGCTTGCGATAGAGCTATTATTTTTGAAGCAAACGCGCGGCGTCCCGGGCAAAATAGGTCAGTACGCCATCGGCGCCGGCGCGCTTGAAGGCCAGCAGGCTCTCCAGCATCACCGCGTCATGGTCGAGCCAGCCGTTTTGCGCCGCAGCTTTGAGCATGGCGTATTCGCCGCTGACCTGGTAGGCAAAAGTCGGCACCCGAAACTGGTCTTTGACCCGCCGAACCACGTCCAGGTAGGGCATGCCGGGCTTGACCATCACCATGTCGGCGCCCTCGGCAATGTCCAAAGCCACCTCGCGCAGCGCCTCGTCGGTGTTGCCCGGGTCCATTTGGTAGACCTTTTTGTTGCTCTTGCCCAGGTTGCTGGCCGAACCGACGGCGTCTCGGAACGGGCCGTAAAAGGCGCTGGCGTACTTGGCGCTGTAGGCCATGATGCGGGTGTGGATGAAGCGCTCGGCCTCCAGCGCCTGCCGGATGGCGCCGATGCGCCCGTCCATCATGTCGCTGGGCGCCACGATGTCCACGCCGGCCCGGGCCTGGGTCAGCGCCTGCTGCACCAGCACCGCCACGGTCTCATCGTTCATGATGTAGCCGCCCTCGGCCGGGTTGGGGTCGATCAGACCGTCCTGGCCGTGGCTGGTGAAGGGGTCCAGCGCCACATCGGTCATGATGCCCAGCTCGGGGTAGGCGTCTTTCAGCGCCCGCACCACCCGCGGCACCAGGCCGTCCGGGTTCAGCGCTTCACGCCCGTCCGGCGTTTTGAGGGCCGGATCGATCACCGGGAACAGCGCCATCACCGGGATGCCCAGTGCCACGCAGTCGGCGGCGACCGGCAGCAGCAGGTCCAGGCTCAGACGTTCCACGCCCGGCATGGAGCGCACCGGTTCTCGCTGCTGTTGACCGTCCACCACAAACACCGGGTAGATCAGGTCATGCGGTGTCAGTGCGTGCTCACGCACCAGGTTGCGGGTAAACGCATCGCGCCGCAAGCGGCGTGGGCGGCCAAGGGGGTAGGGGGCGGGATGGATCATCGGAAAAGTGTAATACGGGAATCCCTTTTATCCCCCTTGTTACAATTTTGTGGCACGGCAGTCTTGTTTTAAGGCAGCAACTTTGGTAAATTCTTGGTGGGCGGTCTGACCGCCTCCCGCTTTTCCTCCCTGAGCGGGGCCTTGATGTGTGACAGCAAATAGGCTTGAACCCCCAGCCTTCGGGCTGGGGTTTTTTTTGGCCTAAACTCAGTTAATGCTCTGGGTCAAATCACTCCATATCGTTTTTGTGGCCAGCTGGTTTGCCGGGCTGTTCTACTTGCCCCGCATTTTTGTCAACCTGGCCATGGTGGCGCCGGACTCGACGGCCGAGCGCGAACGCCTGTTGCTGATGGCGCGCAAGCTGCTGCGGTTTTCTACCGTGCTGGCGGTACCTGCGCTGGTGCTGGGCCTGTGGCTCTGGCTGGGCTACGGCATCGGGCGCGGACCCGGTAACGGCTGGATGCACGCCAAGTTGCTGGTAGTGCTGCTGGCCATTGCTTACCACCACGTTTGTGCGCGCCTGCTGCGGCAACTGGCGCAGGGCCCGAGCCGCTACAGCCACGTCTGGTTCCGCTGGTTCAATGAGTTGCCGGTGCTGCTGCTGCTGGCGGCGGTGGTGCTGGTGGTGGTCAAACCTTTCTAGCCGGACCACGCTGTTGCACAAGACTTCAGCGTGGCCCCTGTCCCTGGTTTATGTCGGGCTGGTGGTCTACGCCAGTCTGTACCCGTTTGCCGACTGGCGTTACCAAGGCATCATGCCTTGGGCTTTTCTTGGCAGCCCGTTGCCGCGCTACTGGTCGGGCTTTGATGTGGTCATCAATGTCCTGGGCTACATGCCGCTGGGTTTCCTGCTGGCGCTCGGCGCCTTGCGCAGCGGCAAATACCGTTTTGCCACGCTGACAGCCACGTTGGCGGCAGCGGCGCTGTCGCTGTTGATGGAGTCCCTGCAGAGCTATTTGCCAGCCCGCGTGCCGTCGCAGGTGGACCTGGCGCTCAACCTCACCGGCGCCTGGCTGGGCGCAGTGATGGCCGGCCTGTTGGAGAGGCTCGGTGTGATCGACCATTGGAGCCGCTTCCGGGCACGCTGGTTTGTGCCGGATGCCCGGGGCGCGCTGGTGCTGCTGAGCCTGTGGCCTCTGGCGCTGCTGTTTCCTGCCGCGGTGCCCTTTGGACTGGGCCAGGTGTCGGAACGCATCGAGGCTACCCTGGGTGACTGGCTGGAGGACTCGCCCTGGTTGTATTGGCTGCCTGTGCGTGAGGTCGAGTTGCAGCCGCTGGCACCGGGTGCCGAGCTGGTGTGCGTGGCGCTGGGCTTGCTGCTGCCCTGCCTGCTGGCCTACAGCATCATCCGCGCCCCGGCGCGACGAGCCCTGTTCGCCCTGTTGGCCCTGGGCACAGGCGTTGTCGCCACCGCCTTGTCGGCCGCCTTGAGCTACGGGCCCGAGCATCTTTGGGCCTGGGTCAGCCTGCCGGGACGGGTGGGTCTGGGCCTGGCTGCGCTGATGGCGCTGGTGTTGCTCTGGGTACCGACACGTGCGGCATCCACCTTGTTGTTGCTGGCGCTGGCGATCGACCTGAGCCTGATCAACCAGGCCCCCACCGGTCCCTATCTGGCGCAAACCTTGGCCACCTGGGAGCAGGGCCGTTTTATCCGCTTCAATGGCCTGGCCCTCTGGCTGGGTTGGCTGTGGCCGTATGCGGCGCTGGTGTATGTGCTGACCCGGCTGTGGCGGCCTGGCCAGAAAAACTAAAATCCGGCCATGAACTCTGTTTCCCCTGAATCCGCTGCTGGCACAGCCGGCCCCGCTGGCCCCAGTTATTACGAGCGTCATATTTTTTTCTGCCTCAATGAGCGCAAGAACGGTGAGGCTTGCTGCGCGCAGTTGCAGGCGCAACAGGCCTTTGACCACTGCAAGGCCCGCGTCAAGGCTGAGGGGCTGTCCGGGCCAGGCCAGGTCCGGGTCAACAAGGCTGGCTGCCTGGACCGGTGCGCGGCCGGACCGGTGGCGGTGGTGTACCCGGAGGCGGTGTGGTACAGCTTTGTGGACCTGCAGGACATCGACGACATCGTTGATTCGCACCTCAAACAGGGCCGCGTGGTGGAGCGTCTGCTCACCCCGGCCCATCTCGGTCGGTAAGGTTTTTGGGCTCTAGCCCTTGACTGGCTTGGTTTTAAAGCTACATTTTAAATAGCAACTTTGTTGTGTTCAGGCTGCCCTGCGCCAGGCGTGGCCCCTGCTTTGGGTAACTTCATGAAAAAAGTCCTGCTCGCCCTCACGGCGGCATTTTGCTTCCAGGCTTGGGCGCAGGCGCCGCAAGCGCCCGAAATCGCCGCCCGCGCTTACCTGCTGCTTGATGTCACCGCGAACCAGATGCTGGCCGAAAAAGACATCGACATGCCGGTGGAACCGGCCTCACTGACCAAGCTGATGACTGCCTACCTGGTGTTTGATGCGCTGCGCACCAAAAAACTCAGCCTGACCCAGACCCTGCCGGTCAGCGAGCGCGCCTGGAAAATGCCCGGCTCGCGCATGTTCATCGATCCCAAGATGAAAGTGCCGGTGGAGGACCTGATCAAGGGCATGATTGTGCAAAGCGGCAACGACGCCACCATGGCCCTGGCTGAGGGCGTGGGCGGCACGCTGGAGCGCTTTGTGCAACTGATGAATGAGCAGGCGCGGGCTTTGGGCATGAAGGCCACAGCCTACAAAAACCCCGAAGGCCTGACCGAGCCCGGTCACACGACGACGGCGCGCGACCTCAGCCTCCTGGCCACTCGGCTCATGCGCGATTTCCCCGCCGAAATGGCCTACTACGCGATCAAGAAATACCGCTATGAGGGTACGCCGGCGGCCAACGACAGCAACCGCAATCTGTTGCTTTTTCGCGACCCAACCGTGGATGGCCTCAAGACCGGGCACACCGACGCCGCCGGCTATTGCCTGATTGCCACGGCGCATCGCGACTTCCCCGCACTGGTCAGCGCCGGCGCGCCTGTGGGCTCGCCATCGGCCAGCGGCAGCCGGCGGCTGCTGTCCATCGTCTTGGGTGCCAGCAGCGAAATCGCCCGCGCCAACGAGTCGCAGAAGCTGCTGAATTGGGGTTACACCGCGTTTGAAGCGGTCAAACTGTTCGACGCCAACCAGCCTGTGGTCTCGCCGCCGGTGTGGAAGGGCAAGCAGGGTGTGGTCAAGCTTGGGCAGCCTCAGGCCATCATCATTGCCGTGCCGGCTGGCAGCGCTGGCAAGCTCAAAACCCAGGTGTCGCGTGCCGACCCGATGGTGGCGCCCTTTGCCAAGGGACAGGCGCTGGCCATGCTCAAGGTCTCGAGCAACGGACAGCCGGTGGTCGATGTGCCGCTGGTGGCTCTGGAGGCGGTGGACCAGGCGGGTGTGCTGGGCCGGGCCTGGGATGCCCTGCGGCTTTGGATCCAGTGAGCGAATTTGATTGCAGCCCAAGCTTTGGCCTGCTATAGTTGAAGGCTTTTCGGAATTTCCGAAGGGTTTCACGTTTTCGTATATCTGTGTGATCAGCAACAAAATGATCATCAAACGTTGAGGGACGTTTTTCAATGCCAACCATCAATCAGCTAGTGCGTCAGGGGCGCGAGGTCGAAACGATCAAGTCCAAAAGCCCCGCGATGCAGAACTCGCCGCAGCGGCGCGGCGTGTGTACCCGGGTGTACACCACAACGCCCAAAAAACCAAACTCCGCCCTGCGCAAGGTTGCCAAAGTGCGCCTGACCAATGGGTTTGAGGTCATTTCCTACATCGGCGGCGAAGGCCACAACCTGCAGGAACACAGCGTGGTGCTGGTTCGCGGCGGTCGTGTCAAGGATCTGCCCGGTGTGCGTTACCACATCGTGCGCGGCTCGCTCGACCTGCAAGGCGTGAAAGACCGCAAGCAGTCGCGCTCCAAATACGGTGCCAAGCGGCCCAAGGCCAAATAAGCTGGCGCAAGCCAGTTTCAAACGGTGTTGTTTCCCGCGTGGCGCGGTGATTCAACGTAGTGACCCCCTATTGGGTCGAGTAAGTAAAAACCAGATGGTTTTTGCGGTGTCTTCCGAGATGCCAACTGAAGCAAACAAGAGGTGAAAAATGCCACGTCGTCGCGAAGTCCCTAAACGTGAAATCCTGCCGGATCCCAAGTTCGGCAATGTCGAGTTGTCCAAATTCATGAACGTGATCATGGAAGGCGGCAAAAAAGCGATCGCCGAGCGCATCATTTATGGCGCGCTCGAGCAGATCGAAAAGAAGAACCCCGGCAAAGACCCGTTGGAAGCCTTTGTCATGGCGATCAACAACGTCAAGCCCATGGTCGAGGTGAAATCCCGCCGTGTCGGCGGCGCCAACTACCAGGTGCCGGTGGAAGTGCGTCCCGTCCGTCGTCTGGCGCTCTCGATGCGCTGGATCAAGGAAGCCGCCCGCAAGCGCGGTGAAAAATCGATGGCGCTGCGCTTGGCCAACGAACTGATGGAAGCCACCGAAGGCCGAGGCGGCGCCATGAAAAAGCGTGATGAAGTGCACCGCATGGCGGAAGCCAACAAGGCCTTCTCGCACTTCCGTTTTTAAAAGCGGCTGTGGCGTAGTGCTCCCTAGGAGCGCTGCGCCGCTCAGGCGGTGAGGCCCATCCGGCCTTACCGCTTGGCAAATTGAACACATTGACCCAACCAGGATCTACCATGGCTCGCCATACCCCCATTGAGCGCTATCGCAACATCGGCATTTCGGCCCACATTGACGCCGGAAAAACCACCACGACCGAGCGCGTACTTTTTTACACCGGCGTGAACCACAAGATTGGTGAGGTTCACGATGGCGCTGCCACCATGGACTGGATGGAGCAGGAGCAGGAGCGCGGCATCACGATCACCTCTGCCGCCACCACCTGTTTCTGGAAAGGCATGGACAAGTCCTTGCCCGAGCACCGCATCAACATCATCGACA
>JBAXMQ010000156.1:0-7213 GCA_037134215.1 Betaproteobacteria bacterium | reverse complement strand
GGGCCGTCAAACACGTTCCAGGCCACGCCACCGGGCTGCGCCAGCACATGCACGGCCGCCTCTGAGTAGCCACCGGTCTCGTAATGAAAACGCTCGCCCCGGGCGTTGAGCTGGATGCCGCCCTCCATCATCAGCGCCCAGCTGACCAGCGTGCCGTGCGGCGTGGCCCAGGAGCCGTGGCCCTGGTAGCCGCCCAGGTCGGCCAGCCGCGCGCCCAAGGCGCGGCCCCAGGCAATGGCGCTGCCGTCGTTGCCGGTGTGGCCGGCAAAGGGGGCGTCGCGCATCTCGGGCAGCAGCTCGCGCACCATGGCGGTATTGCCGCCAAAGCCGTTGCAGGCCAGCACCACCAGCTCGCAGCGCAGGTGCTCCAACGTGCCGTCGGGCCGCTCGTAGCTCAGGCCTGTCACGCGCTGCGCTGCGTCCACCCACAGCGTGCGCACGGTGGCTTCGGTCAGCAGGTCAGCCCCGGCAGCCAGGGCAGCCCGCTCCAGCTGGGCCACCAGCGCGGCACCGGTTTTTTCCGGCACGGCGTGCATGCGCCTCAGGCTGTGGCCGGGGTACAAAAACCCGTCCAACACCTGCAGCGTGATGCCGTGGCGTTCGGCCAGCTGGTCCAGCGCCGGCCCAATGGCTTTTGAGTAGGCCTCGACCAAATGCGCCGCTGCCGTGCCGTGCGCCTTGGCCTGAATGTCCTGGGCAAACAGCGCCGGGCTGTCCCCGCTGATGCCAGCCTCGCGCTGCATGCGGGTGGCCGGCGCCGGGATAAAGCCGGATGACAGCGCGGTAGAGCCGCTGGGGCTGGCGTCACGCTCCAGCAGCAGGCAGTCCAGGCCGGCATCGCGCAGCATCAGCGCGGTGACCAGACCGCAGGCCCCGGCGCCGACGATGGCCACCGTGACGTGGGGCGCGTCGGCGGGCGGCGTGCCCGGTTGGGTGGCGGGGGCAGTTGACATGGGGCTTACCTGGGGGAGGGGGTGACGGGTGGGGCGGCGGGTGGGTTGGCTGGGACGGTAGCGGGCGCAGTGGCAGCTTGGGCCGCCAGGCGCTGCTTGAGCTGGTTGAACAGGCCGCCGGCCCGCACCATGGCCATCAGGAAGTCGGGCACCGGCTCACAAGCGAGTCGCCCACTCAAGACAGAAACCACGCTAGACCCATGTGGCTCTAGTTTGATGCACTCATTTTCTTGTAGCAACTCCGCCTGCGGGCAGGTCAGCAGCAGCAGCCCCACATTGAAGGCGTTGCGGAAGTAAAGCCCGTTGTAAGAGGGGGCAATCACCGCCGCCACGCCCAGGTGCACCAGCGCGGCGGCGGCCTGCTCGCGCGAGGAGCCGATGCCAAAATTGGGCCCGGCCACGATCACATCGCCGCGCTGCACGCTGCCAGCGAACTCGGGCCGCACGCTCTCCAGGCAGTGCGGTGCAATGCCCTCGATGCCGAGCTTCATGTAAGCGCCGGGTGCGAGCACATCGGTGTCGATGTCGGCGCCAAAGCGCCAAACCCGGTGCCCTTGGGGTTCGAGCGCGGCCCCGCTCATACGGCAACTCCGGTGGCGCTGAATTCGCGCGGGTCGCTGATGCGGCCCGTGATGGCAGAGGCCGCCACCGTGTAGGGCGAGGCCAGGTAGACCTGGGCTTCGGCCGATCCCATGCGGCCCTTGAAGTTGCGCGCCGTGGTCGAGATCACGGTGCTGGCGCCGCCAAGCGCGTCGCCGTAGCCGGCGCATGCGCCGCAGGCGGTGGCGCCGATCTGCGCGCCAGCGTCGCGCAACACCTGCATCACGCCCTCCTGCTCGGCCAGGCGCTGGTCGTGTTGACTGGCGGGTGCCACGATCAGCTTCACGCCGGGGGCGGCGTGCTGGCCGCGCAGCACAGCGGCAGCGGCGCGCAGGTCGTCGAGCTTGGCACCGGTGCAGGCGCCAATGTAGGCCACGTCCACCGGCAGGCCCGCCCAGCGTGTCACATCGCCAGCGTTGGCCGGGCTGTGGGGTGCCGCCACCTGGGGCGCCAGCGTGCTGGCGTCAAAGTCATGGCGGGTCAGCGTGGCGCCCTCATCGGTGTGCCAGTGCGGGCTGTCGTCCACCTCAGCGCCCGTGGCACGTAGCCAGTCCCGGGTGGTGGCGTCGGGCGCGATCAAGCCCACCTGTGAGCCCAGCTCGGCGCTCATGTTGGACAGGGTCATGCGTTCCTGCATGCCCAGGGCCTGCACCGTGTCACCGGCAAATTCAATCGCCTGGTACTGGCCGCCGTTCATGCCGAAGCGGCCGATCATGTGCAGCATCATGTCCTTGGCGCAGACGCCGCTGGCCAGGCGCCCGCGCCAGACCATCTGGATGGTTTGCGGCACGCGCAGCCAGATCTCGCCCGTCACCACCACACCCAGCATTTCGGTGCTGCCGATGCCGAACATGTAAGCACCAAAGGCGCCGCCGGTGGGCGAGTGCGAGTCACCCCCCACGCAAAACATGCCGGGCCGGATGTGGCCACCCTGCGGCACCACCACATGGCAGATGCCCTGGCCGTCATAGACGTGGGGCAGGGCCTGCTCGCGGGCCCAGTCGCGGGCGATTTTGACGATGCGGCGCGACTCGTCGTCGCGCTCGGGCACGTAGTGGTCCATCACCAGCACCACGCGGGAGGTGTCCCAAATGGGCGCTTTGAGCGCCTCCAGCATCGGCTTGAGCCGGCGTGGCCCTGAAGAGTCATGGAACATGGCCAGGTCGACGCGGCAGTTGACAATCTCGCCGGGGTTGACGTGGTCGCGCCCGGCGGCTCGCGCAATCAATTTCTGGGCCAGCGTGCTGGGTGGCGGAGGTGTGAAGGTCATACCGTTGCTGGGCTGCATAAGGCGGGTTGGCGCGTGCTGATGCCGGGCGGCTCAGCCCGACAGGTTTTCCTTGACGGAGATGGTGGCCTTGCTGCTGCCCACCTGGGAGATGTCCATCTGGTACTCGTAGCGGTCTGGCCGGTACAGGCCATGCAGCCACTGCACGGGCCGTTCCTGGGCGTCAAACACCAGCCGGCGCACCGCCAGCAGCGCGGTGCCCACGGCCACATCGAGCGCCTGCGCCACCTGGGCATCGGCCTGGCGCGCCGACACCGTCTGGTGGGCGCGGCCGAGTTCGACGCCGGACTCTTCGAGCAGACGAAGGATCGGTTTGTTGCCAAGCTCGCGCCGGCCAAACTTGCTCACCAGGTCTTCGGGCACGTAGGTGGTGATGTAAGACAGCGGCCCCTCGGGCAGGCTGCGCCGGCGCACCCCCTTGCGGACCCTGGCGCCCAGCGGGAGCTGCAGCGCCGCGGCAATGCTGGGCGAGGCGCGGACGGTGCGCCACTCAATCACCTTGACCGAGGTGCGCAGGCTGGCCGTGACGATGTTTTCCAGCAGGCCGTTGAGCCGGCTGGTCTTGGCCAGCCCGGCCACAGCGTTAGCATCGCCTGACGGGCTTGGCTCAGCCGGCGCCGGCCGGGTGCCACGGCCGGCCTGGCGGATGATCAGGCCCTCGGCCGCCAGCTGCTCCAGGGCCCGGCGCACCGTGACGCGACCGGCACCAAACTGCCGGCTCAGCGCGGTCTCGGCCGGCAGCCCGTCGACGAATTGGCCCTCTCGCAGTTGTTCGCGCAGCACCAGGTAAATCTGGTGGTACTTGGGCAGCGGCAGGGTGGCGTTCATGGGGCCACCTCGGATGGGCTACCAGCCACCGTGCAGCTGTCAATCTTGAAGATGTCGGCCAGCGGCGCCGCCTGCATCACGTGGTAGAGCACAAACCGGTAGGCGGTGCCGGCGTCAAGCTCGCTGGGGGTGAAGGCAAACGCCAGGTTGCCCGCGCTGCACAGCCGCCCGGGAAAGCCATGGTGCAGCAGGTTTTGCTTGAACACACCGGCGGCCGTGCGGGCCAGGTCGGCGCTGGGGGCGATGAATTCCAGCACCAACCCGGCCTCGTGCCGGCTGTGCTGGGCCGGCGGCAGCGGCCGGACCGCGCCCTGGCCGTAAATGTGGGGGTGCAGGGCCCAGTCGCCCGGCACAAGCTGGCGCACCCGTGCCTCGACGGCTTGCAGGACTTGGTCCAGCTCGCCCAGCAGGGTCGGGTCGGCCACGCCGGCCAGCAGCACGCAGCGTTCACCGACGCGGGCTGCGCCTTCGATCTTGAGCGTGGCTTGCGCCCGCGGCCGCCATTGGGCGCCGCTGACCCGGGTGCGGTGCGCATCCAGCGCCTGGTACTGCGCCTGCTGTAACAGCAGGGTGCCGGTGGGTTCGTCCACCTCAAACGGGTCGGCCTGCTCGTACAGGGCATGGGCCGCCACCGAGGCTGGTGTGGCGTGCGCCTGCGGGTTCATGCTCTCCAGCGTGAAACCATCCATATCCAGCTCGGCCAGCATGGCGTCCCGCGCCGACGGGCTGCAGCACAGCGAGGTGCACTCAATGATTTTGGCCATGTGCTGGCACAGCCCGACGGGATAGCCCAGCATCTCGGGCAGCACCGCAAACACCGCGGTGTCGCAGGCGCGGCCGGCGATCAGCACGTCGGTCGGTTCGCGCAGCGCACGGGCCAGCGTTTCGGTGCCGCACTGACCCACGATGTGGCTGCATTGCAGGATGTCGGCCTCGGTCGGGTTGGCCATGGGGCCGATGGGCAGCAGTTGGCCCGCGCGCAGCGCCTGCACCACCTGTTCCGGCGCCACATCGCTGGCCACGGTGGTCAGGCGAAAGCGCAGGTTCTTGGCCTGTGCCATGGCACGCAGCATGGCCACGGTGGCGTCCAACTGCGGCCGCGCCCCGGCGGTGCCCGCGCTGCCGATGATCAACGGGATGCCCTGCGCCAGGGCCGCTGTCAGCACCAGCTCAAGATCGCGGTACACCATGGCGGCAGGCGCTGCCATCTGGCCCGAACCCAGGTAGTAGGGGCCGGGGTCGATCGAGCCCATGTCGCAGCCGATCAGGTGCGGCCGGCGCGCCAGCCCGCGTTGCAAGGCGGCCTCGGGGATGCCATAGCCCAGCTGGCCCGAGGCGGCCAGGACGCGCAGCGGCCCGTCCTGCACCCGGTGGCTTTGCAGCAAGCGCTCGGTGGCACTCATGGTGAGCCGTCCAATACGGCGTCCAGCACAACATCCAGCTCTACATCCAGCATGGGGGCGTGCTGCTGCGCACCATACACATCGCCATCGCCGGGCGTGCCAGCGCACAGCCGACGCGGCAGGGCGTATTTGATGGCCAGCAGGGCCGGCAGCAGATGGCGCTGCACCTGGGCTGGGTCGGCCTGATAAAGCGCGGCCACAGCCGGTACAGACAGGGCCGGACTGGCAGCGGCCAGGGCATAGCCTGCAGCGTCCTGAAAAAAGATATCGATGGTCAGCAGCGTGGGCCCGGCGTTCTTGCTGCGCAGCACACGGGCCAGACTGGCCAGCGTAGGGAGTTTGCTGCTGGACAGCATGGCCTGGCATCAACGCGCCGTGAAGCCGCCGTCGGCGCAGATCACCTGGCCGGTGACAAACGAGGCGCGGTGCGACAGCAAAAAACTCACCAACTCGGCAATCTCAGCGGGCTGGCCCAGCCGCCCCATGGGAATGCTCTGCTGCATGGCGGCCAGTGCCACCGGGTCGGCCAGCACACCGGCGACCATGGCGGTCTCGACCGGGCCGGGGCCAACCGCGTTGACGCGAATGTTCTGCTGCGCCCACTCCAGCGCCAGTGACATGACCATGCCGTTGAGGCCGGCCTTGGACGCGGCATAGGCCGCGCCCCGCGCGTGTCCCACCAACCCGATCTGGCTACTGATCACCACCACGCTGCCGCCTTGGGCAGCGCTGGCGCGCATCTGTGCAATGGCGGCTCGGGTCAGCACAAAGGTGGCGGTCAGGTTAAGGTCCAGCGTCTGGCACCACTCATCGAGCGTGGTGTCGTCTGAGCCCTTTTTGACAAAGATGCCGGCGCAGCAGGCCAGGGCATCGAGCCCGCCCAGAGCCTGTGCGGCCTGCGCCGGCAAAGCGGCACAGCCCGCGCTGTCGCGCAGATCTTGCAGCAGCACCAATGCGCCGGGCAAGTGCTGCTGCGCCAGGCTGGCTTGTTCGTCGTTCTGCACCACGGCGGCGACTTGGGCGCCACGCTGCAGCAGCAGTTGGGCGGTGGCCATACCAATGCCTGAACCCGCGCCAGTGACCAGGGCGCGGCGGCCGGCGAGTTCCAGGGTTTCAGCCATGCGCGTCACAGGCCCAGGTAGTTCTTCCGCAACTCGGGGTCGCGTGCCAGCTCGGAGGCAACGCCCTGCATCGCCACACGACCGTTTTCGATGATGTAGCCCCGGTGCGCAATGGCCAGCGTCTGCACCGCGTTCTGCTCCATCAGCAAAATCGACTGGCCTTCGCGGTTGATGCGCTGGATCAGGGCAAACATCTCCTCCACCAGGAGCGGCGACAGGCCCAGCGAGGGCTCGTCCATGATCAGCAGCTCGGGCTCGGACATCAGGCCACGGCCAATGGCCAGCATCTGCTGCTCACCGCCCGACAGGGTGCCGGCCGACTGGGCAAAGCGCTCTTTGAGGCGCGGGAAGATGCCCACCACCTTCTCCAGGTTGCGCGCCCGGTTGGCCTTGCCGCGCACCAGGCTGCCCAACTCCAGGTTTTCCAGCACATTCAGGTTGGGGAATACGCGGCGCCCTTCGGGCACATGGATCACGCCCCGGCGCACGATGTCCGACGAGCTCAAGCCCACCAGCTCCTGGCCTTTGAAGCGGATCGAGCCGGCAAACGGTCGGTACAGCGCTGAGATGTTGTTGTTCAGGGTGGATTTGCCCACCCCGTTGCTGCCGAGCACGGCCACGATCTCGCCCTGGCCGACATCGAGGTCGATGCCGCGCAGAATTTCGACGCTGCCATAACCGGCATGCAGTTGACGGATTTCAAGCATGGGCGCCTCCGGCCAAACTGTCGGCCGCGTCCGCCGCGACGGTGCTGCCGCGCCCGAGGTAAGCCTCGACCACGGCCTGGTTACTCACCACCTGCTGCGGGCTGCCCTCGGCGATGATCTTGCCGTAGGACAGCACATGGATGTGGTCGGACAGGCTCATCACCGCGTGCATCACATGCTCGATCAGCAGCACCGTGACGCCGCTGTCGCGGATCTTGCGAATGATGGCGATGATCTCCAGAATCTCGGAGGGATTGAGCCCGGCCATCACCTCATCGAGCAGCAACAAGCGCGGCGAGGTGGCCAGCGCCCG
>JBAXMQ010000155.1:0-7308 GCA_037134215.1 Betaproteobacteria bacterium | reverse complement strand
TGGGCTGCCTGGGCTCGCTCGAGACCATGAAGGGCGACAAGGAAGACGGCCACGGCACTGACGCCACCATGACGCTTGAGCAACTGCTGACCGACCCCGAACAGGCAGCAGACTTCGTACAGCGCACCCAGCTCGACGCCCTGGCGATTGCCATCGGCACCAGCCATGGCGCCTACAAGTTCACGCGCAAACCCACCGGCGACATCCTGGCCATCGAGCGCATCAAGCAGATCAACCGGCGCATCCCCAACACGCACCTGGTGATGCACGGCTCCAGCAGCGTGCCACAGGACCTGCTGGCCACCATCAACCAGTTTGGCGGCCATATGAAGGAAACCTACGGCGTGCCAGTGGAGGAGATTCAGAAGGCGATCCAGTTCGGCGTGCGCAAGATCAACATCGACACCGACATCCGGCTGGCCATGACGGCCGCCGTGCGCCAATTTCTGGCTGAAAACCCGGACAAGTTCGATGCGCGTGAGTGGCTCAAGCCGGCCCGCGAAGCAGCCAAACGCATTTGCAAGCAACGCTACATCGAGTTCGGTTGCGAGGGTCAGGCCGGCAAGATCAAGGGCCATGCCCTGACGGTGGTGGCCGGCCAGTACAGCCGGGGCGAACTGGCCCAAGTGGTGACCTGAACGCCGCATGAGCCCTGCCCTGCACACCTCGATGCTGAGCTCGCTGCCGCTGCTCGCGCGGGGCAAGGTACGCGACAACTACGCGGTGGGCGAGGACCGGATCCTGATGGTGGCCAGCGACCGCCTGAGCGCCTTTGATGTCATCATGGGTGAGCCCATACCAGGCAAGGGCGTGCTGCTGACGCAGATGGCGCTGTTCTGGTTTGACAAGCTCGGCCCCAAGGGCCAGGGCATCTGCCCCATCCACCTGACGGGCGAGGCGCCAGAAAACGTGGTCACGCCGGCGGAAGCGCCGCAGGTGGCGGGGCGCTCGATGCTGGTCAAGCGGCTCAAGCCGCTGCCGGTGGAGGCCGTGGTGCGTGGTTATTTGGCCGGCAGTGGCTGGAAGGAATACCAACACAACCAGGCGGTCTGCGGCGTGGCACTGCCACCCGGGCTGCAAAACGCCTCTAAGCTGCCCGCGCCCATCTACACCCCGGCGGCCAAGGCGGCGGTGGGCGAGCACGACGAAAACATCACGTTTGAGCAAACGGTGGCCATGATCGGCGCCGACCTGGCCACCCGCATCCGCGACATCAGCCTGCGCCTTTACCAGGCAGCCAGCGAGTTTGCTGCCACCAAGGGCATCATCATTGCCGACACCAAGTTCGAGTTCGGGCTGGACGCAGACGGTACCTTGACGCTGATGGACGAGGTGCTGACGCCCGATTCCTCGCGCTTTTGGCCGGCCGAGCGCTACCAGAGCGGCACCAACCCGCCCAGCTATGACAAGCAGTTTGTACGCGATTGGCTGGAACAGGCCCAGGTGGACGGCAAGCCCTGGAGCAAAACCCCGCCGGCACCGCGCGTGCCCGACGTGGTGATTGCCCGCACCGCCGCCAAGTACCAGGAAGCCTGGCAGCGGCTTAGCGCGCCCTGACCCGCCGCTACCTCAGCTCAGCACCACGCTGCTCAGGCGGCGCCGGTAGGTGGCGACCGTTGGGTCGACCGGGGGAATCTGGCCGTCGGCGACCTTGACCTTGGGCGGCTCGATCAGTTCCAGAATGGCGATGTAGGTCTTGCGCGCCAGGTCGTCGGACCAGGTTTTGTCGCGCATCAGAATTTCCAGCAGCTCGTCCATCGCAGCCGTCCAATCCTGCGCGGCCATCGCCAGTTGCGCCTTGCCAAAGCGCGCCTCGAAGTCGCGCCGGCTCGCTGCGATTTTGGCTTCAAATTCGGCGTTAGCCCTTGCGGCATCTGGATAGTTCACAGCAAAGTCAATAGCATTGAGCCAGCGCTGCAGCGCGTCAAAGCGGCGCACCAGCCCGACTTTGGGCGCGGCCGGGGCGAAAGCCGCACGGGCGGCGTCGAGCTGATTCAGTTGCAGCAGCAACTTGACATAGTCAAAGCGGGAAGGTTCGTCCTCGGGCGCCAGCAGCACAGCCTGTTGCAGCTCGTGCAGGCGGGTCTGCGGGTCGTTGGCGTCGGGCGCATCGCCCACCTCGACCGCCGTCACCTCGGCCTCCAGCACATCGGCCGGCGGCAGGTGCTTGTCGAGAAATGCCTTGATCTGCCCCTCAGGCTGTGCGCCCATGAAGCCGTCGGCCGGCTTGCCGCCCACCATCAGCACACAGGTCGGGATGCTGCGGATGCCAAAGGCCTGGCTCAGCTCCTGCTCTTGGTCGGAGTCGATCTTGACCAGCTTGAAGCGGCCGCCATACTCGGTTTCGATCTTTTCCAGCAGCGGACCGATCACCTTGCACGGGCCGCACCAGGGGGCCCAGAAGTCCACCAGCACCGGCGTGTGCATCGAGGCGTCCATCACCTCAACATCGAAGTTTTCAACCGTCACATTCATCATGGCAAGCAGCTCGGGCTAAGTTAGTAAAATTCAAGGCTGTCAACATCCGGGGCAAGGCGTCAGGCAGTGGACCGCGGTGCACCGGCCTGATCCATCCCCAACACTATGAAAAACATCCAGATCGGCGTGGTGATGGGCTCGAGTTCCGACTGGGACACGATGCAGCACGCAGTGCATATTCTCCAACAGTTCGGCATCGGGCATGAGGCCCGGGTGGTTTCGGCACACCGCATGCCCGACGACATGTTTGCCTATGCCGAGGCCGCACGGGCCCAGGGCCTGCAGGCCATCATTGCCGGCGCGGGCGGCGCTGCCCACCTGCCCGGCATGCTGGCGGCCAAGACCACGGTGCCGGTGCTGGGTGTGCCGGTGCCCTCCAAGCACCTGAGCGGGGTGGATTCGCTGCACAGCATGGTGCAAATGCCCAAGGGGGTGCCGGTGGCCACCTTTGCCATCGGCGCGGCTGGCGCTGCCAATGCGGCCCTGTTCGCAGTGGCCATGCTGGCGCAGCATGACGATGACTTGCGCCAGCGCCTGGACGCCTACCGGGCTGAGCAAACCCGACTGGCGCGCGGCATGACCCTGCCCCCGGTGCTGTGAGCACGCCCGCCATCCTGCCCGGCAGCGCCGGCACCGGCCAGCAGACCCTGCTGGGCGTGATGGGCGGCGGCCAGCTGGGCCGCATGTTTGTGCACGCGGCCCAGCGCATGGGCTATGGCACGGCCGTGCTCGACCCCGATGTGCTCAGCCCCGCCGGGCTGGTCAGCCACCACCACATCCAGACCGACTACCTGGATGCGCAGGGGCTGGCGCAGCTGATGCAGCGCTGTGCGGCCATCACCACCGAGTTTGAAAACGTGCCGGCGCCGGCCCTGCTGACATTGGGGGCGCAGCGGCCGGTGGCCCCGGCGGCCGAGTCGGTGGCGATTGCGCAGGACCGCATCAAGGAAAAGGCGCATTTTGTGCGCTGCGGCGTACCCTGCGCGCCCTATGCCGTGCTGCAGGCCGAGGCGGATCTGGCCGCCGTGGCCGACGCCCTGCTGCCGGGCATCCTGAAGACGGCCCGGCTGGGTTACGACGGCCGCGGCCAGGTGCGGGTGCGCAACCGCGCTGAGCTGGCGCAGGCCTGGCACAGCCTGCAAGGCGTGTCCTGTGTGCTGGAGCAGTTGCTGCCCTTGCAGGCCGAGCTGTCGGTGATCGTGGCCCGCGGCTGGGACGGCACGCTGGTGCACTACCCGCCACAGGCCAACCTGCACCGTGACGGCATCCTGGCCGTCACCACGGCGCATGAAGGCAATCTGCCGTCCGCCCTTGTGCAGCAAGCGGTTGAAGCTACTGAATCCATAGCAAATGGCCTGCGTTACGTCGGCGTACTGTGCGTCGAGTTCTTTGTCTTGCAGGGCGGCGCGCTGGTCGTCAACGAGATGGCGCCACGCCCGCACAACAGCGGCCACTACACGATAGATGCTTGTGATGTGTCGCAGTTTGAGTTGCAGGTGCGAACCCTGACCGGCCTGCCGCTGGCCGTGCCGCGCCAGCACAGCCCGGCCATCATGCTCAACCTGCTGGGTGAGCTGTGGCGGCAAGGCAGCCCGGATTTTGCGCAGTTGCTGGCGCTGCCCGGGGTGCATTTGCACCTGTACGGCAAGCTGCAGGCCAAGCCCGGGCGCAAGATGGGTCACCTGACCCTGACCGCCGCCACGGTGACGGAACTGCAGGCCAAGGCGCGGGCCGCCTGCCAGATCCTCGGGATTGAGCCACTGCCGGACTGGAAGGCGCCATGATTTTGGCCGGCCAGGCCAAAGAGGCCATTGCCGTAGCAGCCGCTGCCCTGGGCGCAGGCGAACTGCTGGGCCTGCCGACCGAAACCGTCTACGGCCTGGCGGCGGATGCCGAGAACGCAGTGGCTGTCGCACGCATTTTTGGCGCCAAAGGCCGCCCGGCCGAGCACCCCCTGATCGTCCATGTGGCCGACGCCGCCACGGCGGCGCAGTTTGCCGGCGCCGTGCCGGCATTCGCCCAGGCCCTGATGCGGGCCTTCTGGCCAGGACCACTGACGCTGATTCTGCCGCGCCGAGCCGGCGTGGCATCGGCCGCAGCGGGTGGTCAGGACTCGATCGGGCTGCGCTGTCCGGCGCACCCGGTGGCGCGGGCGGTGCTATCGGCCTGTGCCGCGTTGACACCCCCAGTGCGCGGCCTGGCTGCACCCAGCGCCAACCTGTTTGGCCGCGTCAGCCCGACCACGGCCGCCCATGTGCAGGAGGAGTTGGGCCTGGACCTGCTGATTCTGGACGGCGGCCCCTGCGCGGTGGGCATCGAATCCACCATCGTGGACTGCACGCGCGGCCAGCCCGTGTTGTTGCGCCCGGGCGCCATCACACCGGTCGCGCTGGCGGCCGCCTGCGGCGAGGCCGTGCTGCTGCCGCAAGACCTGGCGGATGCAACGCCGCCCGCACCACGCGCCTCCGGCACGCTGGCCTCGCACTATGCGCCGCGGGCGCGGGTGCGGCTGTTCAATGCGGCGGCGCTGCGGGCAGCACTGCAGCATGAGGCGGCCCAAACCGCTGACATGGCGGTTTACGCCCGCACCTTGACGCCAACGCATGCGGCACTTGGCCCAGCACAGCACTGGCGCCAGATGCCGCAGACAGCGTCTGATGCGGCGCAGCAGCTGTTTGCCGTGCTGCGCGAGCTCGACCGCACCGGCGTGGCCGAAATCTGGGTCGAGACACCACCCGACACGCCTGACTGGGCGGGGGTGACAGACCGCTTGCAGCGGGCGGCGGCTTGAATTGAGGCCTTTGAGCCAGTCCCGACAACGGGATCCCGACCGCCTTATGCGTGTTTACCCTGTGGAAGTCCACGCGCAACCGTCATATCCTAGCAATGGAAAAAAACGGTCGTGCTTTTTTATTCGGAGACACAAGTGAACCACATCAAAAACTATCTTGCCGCGCTACTGTTGGCCACCATCCTGGCGGGCTGCGGTGGCGGGTACAACAACACCGTGGCTTTGTCAGTCCCAGTGTCATCGGGTTATCCCATACTTGGCAGCACGGTGACGCTCAAAGGCACCAACGGTATCTCGGTATCAGCCAAGGGCAGCGAGACCACTGGCATTGCTACCTTCGTGGTGTCGCAAATTGATAGTCTGGGAAACCCTCCCTATCTGGTGAAAAGCACCGGCGGCACGGCCAATGGTGTGGTGGTGCCGCCCTCCAGTGACTACTACTCTATTGCCACTGCTGCCACGGGTCGCGTCAATGTGACGCCGATTACCCACATGCTGGCGGTTCAAGCCACTGGTGCGACCAACCTTGACGGCATGGCAACGCTGTTTAATGGCGCAGGCGCAACCGGGTTCAGTCCAAGCAAAGCGGCAAGCCTGACACCGGCCGCGCTGGCTACAGCGCTAACCTCTGTTAAAACCACCTTGAAGGCCGCGAACCCTTTGATTGACCTGGGTACGGTGGATCCACTGTCTGTCGTATTTGCTTTCGGAGATGCGCATGACGGACTGTTGGATCAACTTAAACTGACGATCAAGAACGCGGGCACCAATCTGGATGCCATGCAGGCCCTGGTAACGACCACAGCCGCTGGCGGCACACCTGACACGTCTGCACTAAAACCCTTCAAGCGCATTGTGGTGTTTGGCGACAGCCTAAGTGATGGCGGCGCCTACACCGCTTGGGCTTCCTACGCGGCCAGTGGCGCCAACCGCTTTGTCGGCACGCCCGGACTGACGGCTTTGGCAGCCGCAGCGCCCTACGGTGGTAAGTTCACGACAAATGGCGGCAAGGTTTGGGTCGAGAATCTGGCCGCAACCTTGGACTATGACCTCAAGCCTGCCAATTTGATGGGTGGTGGATACCCGTCCATGAATTTGTCGTTGATGGGCTGCACCACCTGCACCAATTACGCCCAGGGCGGTTCGCGTGTCACTTTGCAGCCTGGTATCGGCAACCTTGGAACGACGGCCAACCCAGCGAACGTGGCAGTGCCTCAAATTGCGTTTGCCGGTAACGCGGCCGGTGGCCGGGTCGATGCCAACGCAGTCCTGGTCAATGCCGCGGTGGCTGACTACACCGTGACCAACGCCTTTCTCGGTGCATCGACCCTGCCGGTGGTGCAGCAAATCGACCAGCATTTGAGTAGCAGCTACGTCACAGCCGGCAAGTTTGCCGCCACGGATTTGGTCGTTGTATTGGCCGGCGCGAACGACGTTTTCACCCAGGCCGGGCTGGCTGGTAGCGGCGCCATCACGGCCACGGCCGCTGGCACGGCGGTGGCAACCGCGGCTGTGCAGTTGGCGGCTCAAGTCGCCAGAATCAAGGCAGCTGGCGCCAAGCACGTGATGGTGTTCGGTTTGCCCGATATGGGCTACACGCCCTACGGCGTCTCGGCGGGGGCGGCGACCGCTGGTGGCCTGACCTCCATGTCACAAAGCGTGTTCAACCCAACCTTGAAAGCCGCTGTGGCTGCCATTCCTGGTGTTGCTTATGTTGATCCAGTGCCCATGTTTGCCAAGGTAGTGGCAAGCCCGGCTGAATTTGGCTTCACCAAGACCATTGATGCGACCTCGCCGGTCACGGCGATAGCCAGCACTGCATGTGGACCGAATGCGATTGCACAGGCGGCTGCCGGTGACAGCGCTGCCTCGCCCAGTTCCCTGTTCTGCTCGGTGCCAAACACCACCCTGAGCATTACCGGCACGCTCAGGGCGGCCAATGCCGACCAAACCTATATGTTTGCCGATGGCGTGCACCCCAGCGCCGGCATGCACAAGGTGTTTGGCCAGCTGATCAAGGACAAGATGGGCTTGCTGCT
>JBAXMQ010000154.1:0-7340 GCA_037134215.1 Betaproteobacteria bacterium | reverse complement strand
GCAGGGTGAACACCCCTTCATGCCAGATGTTGGGGTGGATATACAGGCCCTGGCTACCGTCAAAACGAAAACAGACAAAGTGCTCCGGGCGCACGTCGTCGCCGGGCAGGGCCAGCGGCACCATGAAGGGCGCGCGGTCCAGCGGAAAA
The DNA here is from genome assembly GCA_037134215.1 of Betaproteobacteria bacterium. GTDB lineage: Bacteria > Pseudomonadota > Gammaproteobacteria > Burkholderiales > Burkholderiaceae_C > Rhodoferax. Next base: position 7,191 of record JBAXMQ010000154.1, on the reverse strand, counting down.
AACAGCTGGCCGCCGTCCGGGTGGTAGTTTGCATGCCAGAGCAGCATGCGCTGCGGCGGCCGCTGGTGGTCCAGCCTGGCTTGCTCGGGCGGTTCGGCGTAAGCCAGGATGTAGTGGCCGCTCACAGCTTCATTCCGACCATACAACACGTCACCCAGCCATTCGCTCACGAACACGCCTTGCGTGGTGCCCGCTTCGTCGCCGGTACCCGCATCCACCGGGCGGCGGCCCTGTGCCGGCCAAGGCACGATTTCTACCTTGCATTGGGCCGGATCCTCCACCAGGCGTCCGTAGCCGGCCAGCGTGGCGGCTGTGGCGTCCACCACGGGCATACGCACATGGGCCAGCCCGGCCGGCAAATCGGGATGCAGGTAGTCAATGGCCTCTGTCATGGCGAGCGTCATGTCAGCTGGCAGCGCTGAGCCCCTTGTACAGCATGTAAGCGGCCAGCAGGTAAAGGACGCTGGCAAACACCCGCTTGAGTTGCTTGACCGGCAGGGTTTGCGCAGCCCGCGCGCCCAGCGGCGCCGTCATGACACTGCACAAGGCGATCACGCCAAGTGCCGGCAGCCAGATGTAGCCAAAGGAGTAGGGCGGTAGATCTTGAAGCCCGATGCCGCTGATGATGTAACCCGTGACGTTGGCCAGGGCAATCGGAAAACCCAGCGCTGCCGATGTGGCCACAGCACGGTGGATAGCGACATTGCACCAGGTCATGAAGGGCACGCTGACAAAGGCGCCGCCAGCGCCGACCAAGCCCGACAAAAATCCGATCGCTCCGCCCGCTCCGAGCAGGCCAGCCACACCCGGTACTTGTCGGCTTGGGGCCGGCTTTTTATCCAGGAACATTTGGGTGGCCGAGAAGCTGACAAAGGCTGCGAACAACAAGGCCAGCCAAGCCCCTTTAAGGCTGGCAAAGACACCCAGGCTGGCCAGCGCGCCACCGAGCACGATGCCGGGTGCGAGGCTGCGCACCAGGTCCCAGCGCACATTGCCACGCTTGTGGTGGGCACGCACGCTGGAGATGGAGGTGAAGATGATGGTGGACATGGACGTGGCGATCGCCATCTTGACCGCCAGACTCTCGGCAGCGCCACGGTTGGTCAGCATGATGGTGATGAAGGGCACCATGATCATGCCGCCGCCAATGCCGAGCAGGCCTGCGAGAAGACCAGTCATGAGTCCGAGCAGGGCGAGTTCAATAATCAATTGGGGGTGCATAAATGATCCGAGGGCTAAGGCTTGATGTTAAGGGCACTTGCCGGACGCAGCGTGATGCACGTGCGGGCACTCGGGCTGAGCCAAGCCATAGACCCAGGTGCTGATCGGCCCTAGACTCGTCAGCAGCTGCCGAGCCCCGATTGACTTACTGAAATGACTCACCATGAGCACTGCATTCAACTACAAGCACCTGTACTATTTTTGGGTTGTGGCCAAGGAGGGCGGCATCACTCGGGCGGCAGACAAACTGGGCATGGCGGTGCAAACGGTCAGCGCCCAGGTGCGTGAACTGGAAAGGTCGCTGGGGTATGCGCTGCTCAAACCGGCGGGCCGCGGGCTGGTCCTCACCGATGCCGGGCTGGCGGCCTTGCAGCAGGCTGACCAGATTTTTCAGTTGGGTGAGCGCCTGCCCGATCAGGTGCGCGACGCGGTTAGCGCGCCCTCGGTGAGGTTGGCCGTCGGGATTTCCGATGGGTTGCCCAAGTTGGTGGTGCACCGCCTGTTGCAGCCCGTTCTGAGCGAGCCCAACTTGCGCCTGTTGTGCCACGAGGGCGAGTTTGACGATTTGCTGGGTGACCTGGCGCTGCACCGGCTGGACGTGGTGCTGTCGGACCGACCGGCACCCAACAACGCCAACATCAAACTCTACAACCATGCGCTCGGGTCATCGCCCATGGCCTGGTATGGCGTGAACGCCCTGGCACAGGGCAGTTTGCCGCCGTTCCCGGCATGCCTGGCCACGCTTCCCCTGCTCCTGCCGACAGGGCACGCAGCGGTACGGTCCCGCCTGGACCTGTGGCTGGAGCAACGGGCCATTCGGCCCCGAATCGTTGGTGAGTTCGAGGACAGTGCCCTGCTGAAAACTTTTGGCGCGCGTGGCATGGGCGTATTTCCGGCAGCCGAATGGGTGCAGGAGGATCTGTTGGCTGATATTGGTATGCAACGCCTGGGCCCCTGCGATGGCGTGCTGGAGCATTTTTTTGCGATCGGCACCGAGAAGAAGGTGCAGCACCCGCTGGTGCTGCGCCTGCTTCAGCCGGCGCTGCAAACCCCTTGAGCCGGTTCATTACTTTGTTGTGATATTTCCAATTTTTCGAAGTGTTTGTCATTGAAATGCTGCTTTTTTAGTCGAGTCAGCCGTCGTATCCTGCCGTTGCTTATCCATTTTTTAAGGAGATTCGCATGAAAAAGTTACTGACCTTCATCGCCCTTGTGCTGACGGTGGGCCTATCGACCCTGACCTTGGACGCCGAGGCTGCCAAGCGCATGGGCGGCGGCAAGTCTGTGGGCACACAACGCAACGTCGCCCCTGATAAGGCGCCGGGCTCTCCGGCTGTCCAGTCGCCCGCCGCCGCCGCAGCGGCAGCGCCGGCTGCAGCAGCTGCCGCCACCAAGCGCTCCTGGATGGGTCCTCTTGCCGGCTTGGCCGCCGGCCTTGGACTGGCCGCTCTGGCCTCACACCTGGGCTTTGGCGATGAATTGGCCTCGATGGTCATGATCGGCCTGCTTGCCTTTGCAATCATGGCAGCCGTTGGCTTCTTTTTGCGCAAACGCGCAGCCGCTCAGCAAGGCGGAGCAGCCCGTACGGGTGATTTGGCCTATGCGGGGGCCAGTCCGGACTCGGGCGCAGTGAGCCCTGCTGCGCCTGCCTACAAGGTGGCTGTGCCCGCTGGCGGCTCCATGATCGGTTCGGCGCTGGGCAGTGGTCCGGCCGTAGCCGGTGGTTTGCCAGCAGACTTTGACGCGCCCGCCTTTGAGCGCAATGCCAAAGAGAATTTTGTTCGCCTGCAGGCTGCCAATGACGCCGCCAATTTGGACGACATCCGCCAGTTCACCACGCCCGAGATGTTTGCCGAACTGGCATCGGTGCTGCGCGAGCGCGGCGCTGCGACTCAAAAGACAGAAGTGCTTGGTTTGGAGGCAAGGGTGATTGATGTGGAAGAAGGTGCCGACCGCTACACAGTCAGTGTCCGTTTCACGGGGGTGCTTCGCGACCACAGCGGCGCACTGGATGAATCGTTCAAGGAGGTCTGGCACTTGACCAAATTGCGTCAAGCCAACAGCGGCTGGCTCTTGTCGGGCATTCAGCAGGACGTCGAAGCCGCCTGAGAAGGTGTCTGCCGTGCCACCGGACCGGCATCCTGAACCGGGGTTCAGGTGGGCGAGGTCAGCTGCACATTGGGTCCATCTGACGCGAGATGGTCACGCTTGTGCAGACATGTTCCAAGCCCGGGCTCTAAGAGCATTGGTTCAAGGAAATATAAAGCCCGGCGAGCACTGCAGACGCCTTCATTGTAGGCCGCCTGGCGTGCTCTGCAATGCCTAAAAGCAGGTATCGGCGCTTGCTCAGATCAAACGCCCGTCATCGCTCAGCGCGGCGTCCAGGCGGGTCAGCAGGCTGCGCACCTGTAAGTCCATTGCGGGCGGTGTGCCAGACCGATCTGCCGTCGGCGCGGACGGCAGTGCGGCCATCTCGGATGTGTTGGTGGCCGCGTTGACCTGGCGCAAAGCATCACCCGTGTCAAAAACCAGGTTCAGGGCTGCGAGCACGGCAATACGGTCTCGCGCCCGCACCTTGCCGGCGTCTCGGATCTTGCACATGGCCTGATCCACCTGATGCGCGGCGTCCAGCAGGCGGGCTTCGCCGCCTTCAGGGCAGCCGAGCAGGTAGCTCTGCCCCATGATTTGCACATCCAACTGCTTCATGGGCTGTGTTTGGCAGTTGCACTCGCTGCGCCGTCAGGCAGACGCTCCAGCAAGGCGTCGACCCGCGCGCGCGCCGCGCTCAGGCGTGACTTGAGCGAATCACGCTCCCGGGTGACGGCATCCACCTGGCCGCTGAGCAGCGCATTGGTCCTTTGCAGTTCGGCGTGACGCAGCAGCAGGCGCTCCACCCGCTCGGCGATCTGGTCGAATTCGGACTGGCTCAACATAGACGCTGCATTGTAGGGTTTGGCGATGGCGTGGGTTAAGATTCCACCCGTTGGTGCTCGCAGCGTGGTTCACACGCCGCAGTTCAACGGGAAGCAGGAGGGTGTCAACCGTCAACGGAGCACCTAACCTGCGCTGCCCCCGCAACGGTAAGTGGACGCGCCTGCAAAGGCGCCGCTTTCACCCTGGTCACTGAGCGCTTTGAACACGTGCTTGGGAAGACGGTGAGGGTTGCTCCACCAGCCCGGATACCGGCCAATGAAGTGGTGGCACGTCCGCGTGCCACCGTAACGCCCATGCACTGTCGGGGAAGACGGTGAGGGCTACAAGATGGTTTTTTCAACTTATGAAGTCAGTCTTTCTGCATGCACGGCTTGCTGTGCTCTCCTGCGCGCTTGTCGGCGCCGCCCATTGCGCTGCCCAAACAGCCGCCCCGACAAGCACCGCGGTGCTGCCCGAGGTGGTGGTCACCGCCACCCGTGTGGCCCAACCCCTGACCGATCTGGTGGCGGATGTGTCGATCATCGACAGGGGTCAGATCGAGCGCAGTGGCGCCACCGGCATCGGTGATGTGCTGGCACGGTTGCCAGGCCTTGAAATGTCACGCAATGGCGGTTTGGGTGGGGTCACCAGTGTTTACTTGCGCGGCGCTGAGACCCGGTTTACCGCCGTCTACATCGATGGCGCGCGGGTCGATTCGCAGGGAACCGGAGGTGCCAGCTGGGACGTGATCCCGCTGTCCCAAGTCGACCGCATCGAGGTACTGCGCGGTCCGGCCGCTGCGATTTACGGCTCGGACGCCCTGGGCGGCGTGGTTCAGATTTTCACGCGCAAAGGCGAGGGTCCGGTGTCTCCCTACATCGGTTTTGGCTTGGGCACCTACGGCACGACCAAGGCGGAGGCCGGTGTCAGCGGCGCGCAGGGGGCCTGGGACTACTCGGTCGGGCTGGTTCGCCAGGAGAGCAGGGGCTTCAATTCCCTGCCGGGGCGCAACCCTGACGATGATGGCTATAAAAGTGAGTCGGTCGTGGCCCGCGCCGGCCTGGTGCTCACGCCGTCCCACCGGCTAGATCTGTCTATCTTGAACAGCCAACTCAACGCGCAATATGACAGCCAATGGGGCGCTGTCACTGACGATGACCGGACGGTAAAAAAATTGCAGACGGCCGGCATGGTGTGGCGCGCGAATTGGTCTGCCGACTACGCCAGTACCGTCAGCTTGACCACGGCGCAGGACCGGTATGAGACCCTGCCATCGCCAGACCTGACCGTGACCCATTCACGCGGCTACCTGTGGCAAAACGAGTACCGCAAGCAGGGGCATTTGTTCACCTGGGCCTTCGAGCGGCGCGAGGATGACCTCACGAACAGCGAAACCGCCCCGCGTGACACCAGCCATTTCCAGAACGCTTTGGCACTGGGCTATGGCTGGGCGGCGAATGGCCACTCGGTGCAGTTGAACCTGCGCCATGACATCGACAGCGTGTTCGGACCACAGACCACCGGTGGCGTCGGTTACGGCTACGCCTTCACGCCCCAGTGGCGAGCCAAGGCATCGGTGGGGACGGCTTTTCGGGCACCCACCCTGTACCAGCGGTTCAGTCCCTATGGGTCGGCCGATCTGCTGCCAGAGACCAGCCGCAATCTCGACATCGGTGTGGCTTTCGCGGACGGGCCCAATGCCTTTGGCTTGACCTTGTATCAGAATGATGTCAGCAACCTGATCCAGTTTGAAGACAACAAAGGCACATGCTCCGCCAACGATCCCCTGGACCCTTTCGGCGGCTGCTTTGCCAACACGGCCAAGGCTCGCTACCAGGGCATGACGTTGACAGGTCGCTATCTGGTCGCTAACGTGACCTTGAGCGGTTCCCTTGACCTGCAAGACCCACGCGACAGTGTCAGCGGCAACCTGCTGCCGCGGCGCGCCCAACAGCATGGCAAGCTGGCCGCAGACACCCGGCTCCAGGGTTGGGCCGTGGGCGCGGAACTGCAAGCCTCGGGGCTACGTTACAACGATGCGGGCAACACCACGGAACTGCCCGGCTATGTGCTGCTGGGCCTGCACGCCCAAACCCAGCTTGCCAAGAACTGGACCGTGCTGGTGCGGCTGGACAATCTGACCGATGCGAAGTACGAATTGGCCCAGGGCTATGCGAGCGCCGGACGCAGCCTGTTTGCCGGCTTGAGCTGGGCGCGCTGAGTTGCAGATGACTGACGCGGCACCTGCCCTTGGTCCTCAGCGGATTGTTTGCCTGACCGAGGAAACCACCGAGTGGCTTTACCTGCTGGGGCAAGAGGCGCGCATTGTGGGGATCTCGGGTTACACCGTGCGGCCGCGCCGGGCGCGGCAAGAGAAACCCAGGGTCAGTGCATTTCTGACCGCCAAGATCGACCAGATCCTGGCCTTGCAGCCTGACTGCGTTTTTGGCTTCTCAGACCTTCAGGCCGACATCGCGTCGGCACTGATCCGCCAGGGGGTGCAGGTGACGGTGTTCAACCAGCGCAGCATTGCCGAAATCTTTGGCATGATGTTCCAGGTAGCGGCCATGGTGGGGCAGGGCGAGCGCGGCCTAACGCTGATTGGGGAGATGCAGCACCAGTTGGCGCAGATCAGTGCGGCGGCGGCCACCCTGCCGCGCCGGCCCCGGGTCTATTTTGAAGAATGGGATGAGCCGCACATCAGCGCCATTCGCTGGGTGTCTGAGCTGCTGGGTGTGGCGGGTGGCGACGACTGCTTTCCCGAACTGGCCGGCCAGTCCTTGGGCAAGAACCGAATCATTGCCGACAGCGCCGAGATCGTGCGGCGCAACCCGGACATCATCATTGGCTCCTGGTGCGGCAAGAAATTTCGGCCGGAGAAGGTGGCGGCACGGCCGGGCTGGGCCGATGTGTCTGCGGTCGCCAACAAACAATTGTTTGAAATCAAATCACCCGACATTCTGCAACCCGGACCGGCGGCGCTAACGGACGGCGTGGCGGCCTTGCATCGCATCGTGATGCAGTGGGCCCAGCAACATGGCTGAAGCAATCGGCCTG
>JBAXMQ010000153.1:0-7395 GCA_037134215.1 Betaproteobacteria bacterium | reverse complement strand
GGCGTGCCTGCTTCCGCTCGTGTCCTCCGCCCTGCGGGCTCCCCCTTTACCTCGCTGCAGCAGGCACGCCATCCCCTCCCTGGCTCGGCGAGACTGAATACCTGAATGCGGGTTCCCAGAGCTGGCGCGCGAGGGTCTTCAAGGTGGTGACGGGCCGAGCGGCGGAGCGAGGTAAAGGGGGAGCCCGCAGGGCGGAGGACACGAGCGCAGTCGCTTGGCCCGGCGCCACCTTGACCGGAGCGAAGAAAAGACCCAAGCGGTCAGCCCCAAACGATGAATCGTCAGACTAGCAACCGTCGTGCCACCGCCTCAGCCACCCGGATACCGTCCACGCCCGCCGACAAGATACCGCCGGCGTAACTGGCGCCTTCACCAGCCGGGTACAGACCGGCGGTGTTGACGCTTTGCAAATCCTCACCCCGCGTGATCTTGAGCGGTGACGAGGTGCGGGTCTCGACCCCGGTCAGTGCCGCATCGGCCATGTCAAAGCCCTTGATCTTTTTACCGAAAACCGGGATTGCCTCGCGGATTGCGTCAATGGCATAGCCTGGCAGCGCCTGGCCCAGGTCGCCCAGCCGCACACCGGGCTTGTACGAGGGGGTGACGTCGCCCAGTTGGGTCGACGGCCGGCCCGCCAAGAAATCTCCGACCAGCTGGCCTGGCGCCTCGTAATTGCTGCCGCCTAGCACGTAGGCCTGAGATTCCAGCTGGCGCTGTAACACGATGCCACCCAGCGCAGACCCCAAGGCGGTCGGATCACTTGGGTAGTCGCGTGGGTCGATGCCAACCACGATGCCGGCATTGGCGTTCCGCTCGTTGCGCGAGTATTGGCTCATGCCGTTGGTCACCACCCGGCCCGGCTCCGAGGTGGCGGCCACCACCGTGCCGCCGGGGCACATACAAAAACTGTAGACCGCCCGGCCATTGCTGGCGTGGTGCACCAGCTTGTACTCGGCCGCGCCCAGCAGTGGGTGGCCGGCATGGCGGCCCCAGCGGGCGCGGTCGATCACGCCTTGCGGGTGCTCGATCCGGAAGCCGATGGAAAACGGCTTGGCCTCCATGAAGACGCCACGCGCGTGCAGCATGGCAAAGGTGTCCCGAGCGCTGTGGCCTGGAGCGAGCACCACCTGCTCGGCGGGCAGCTCGTAGCTTAACCCTGTGGCCACGTCGAGCACGGTGAGTGCCTGCAGGCGCTGGGTCCGGCCCTGGGCGTCGTGGCTGAGCGGCGCCAAGCGAACATCCGTGACACGCTGCTCAAAGCGCACCTCGCCACCCAGCGCGATGATCTGTTCCCGCAGGCTTTCCACCACTCTCACCAGCTTGAAAGTGCCGATGTGCGGGTGCGCATCGACCAAGATCTCGGGCGGCGCGCCGGCCTTCACGAACTCCTGCATCACGTGGCGTCCCAGGTGGCGCGGGTCCTTGATCTGGCTCCACAACTTGCCGTCGGAAAAGGTGCCGGCGCCACCCTCGCCGAACTGCACATTGGATTCGGGGTTGAGCGTGTGCTTGCGCCACAGGCCCCAGGTGTCCTTGGTGCGTTGGCGCACGGTGCGACCTCGCTCCAGCACGATGGGGCACAGGCCCATCTGGGCCAGCAGCAGGGCGGCGAACATGCCGCAAGGGCCAAAGCCCACCACCACCGGCCGTACCGGGGGCGGCGCGGCGGCGTGGCCGACGGGCTGGTAGCACAGGTCGGGCGTGGCGCCAATGTGCGGGTGGCCGGTCCACTGGGCCAGCAGACCGGCCTCTTGCGCAGGGTCTTGCAGCGACACATCGACAATGAAGACGGCCAGCAGCTCGGCCTTGCGGGCGTCAAAGCTGCGCTTGAACACCTGCACGTCGGCAATGGCCTCTGGCGCGATGGCCAGCGCCTGCGCGCTCAGGCGCCTGAGCGCCGCCAAGGGATGCGCGACAGGTGCCCGGTCAGCTTCAGTCTCGGACGGTGCATCAGCGGCGCGGCGGGCCTCGACCGGCAGGGCCGAGAGGGGTAGCTTCAGTTCGGTCAGGCGAATCATGGGGGCTCGTGGTGATCAAGCAGGGGGCGATGATAGAACGACGGCAGAGAGGCCCGTCAGCATGGATCGAGGCCCGAGCTATATTCACGCCAAAACAGTCACAAAGAAAAACACAACTGGGAGGGTTTCATGCGAAAAATTTTGGTAACCCTGATGTTCTGCGCGATGGCACTGGCTGCCCAGGCCATGACGCTGGTGGTGCAGGGCAATGCGCTGTTCGCCACAGGCCCTGTGGAAGAGGACTACGGACAATTCGCCGAGGCGCTTGCCAAGCCAGGCATCGAGCGTGTGGTGCTGTTCAATTCGCCAGGCGGGGATCTGTGGACCGGCATGCGAATTGGCCGATTGATTGCCGACAAGGGCTTGCACACCGTGGCCGCTGGTTACTGCATATCGTCCTGCTCCATCATGTTCATGGGCGGCAGAACGCGCAGTTTTTCAGATGTATTCCGGCCGACGCAGACCTACCTCGGCATCCACGGGCCGCACAAAAAGGACACCAAGCAGGTGGACTCGCAACAGGCAGGCCAGATTTACGCCTTTTTTAAACAACAGACCGGTGAGCGCTTCAACGCCGACCTTATCAACAAAGCCTTGTACGACATGGAGGACGCTGGCTCCCTGCTGCGCGTGTTTGATCCGGTGCGTCAGCCGCAGCGCATCAGTTACCACTGCCGGTCGGCACAATCATTACGCAAGGATTGCACCGAGTTCAAGGATCAGACTGCGCTCACACTCGGGCTGGTGACCACAGCGGAGCTGACCCAGGTGACGATCCCGGTTCAGTGGCGGGATGCGCCGCAGGTGTTCGGGCGCGAGCTGACACAACCGATCACGGACGCTGACGGCTTTGCCAGTGCGATCGCCACCCGGCAGTGCAGCACCGACAGTTGTCGCAAGCTGGTGACCGGCTGGCAAAACGCCAAAGAGCACAGGGCCATTGCAGTGCCGGTGCAAGGACCGGGGCTGGGGACGGCCAACAACCGCGACAAGCCTGAATTGGCGTTCGTGGCAGCGGTGTATGTGTGTAACCATGTCAAGGATCGGCCGGTGCGATTGTGTGAGACCCATGCTGTCGACGGCCATGACACCCGGGCTATGTACGCACCCGATGGGCCCGCGCAAGCGGCCATCTTGGCGGCCTTGACGCCACCGACAGAGCGTTTTTTCGCCAATGAGGAGTTTGGCGGCAACCTGACCCGCGCCGAGGGCCTGCGGACGCAGAAAATGATCGACATCACCCCGCAAAGCCTCGATGGCGTCGCTGTGCTGGGCACCCAGGCGTTGGCGCGGGCGTTGAAGGGTGCGGCGCCGCCGACCTTGATCGATGTCGGCTATGACGCCCAGACCCTGCCCGGCGCGCAATCCCTGCTTTATGGGGGTATCGCCTTCGATGAGGCGGCCAGGGATCAGGCCTACCAAGCCCGCTTCGAGGGGCTGTTGAAACTGCTCAGCCCTGACCGGGAAGCGCCCGTTGTCTTTTTCGCCAAGAACCGCGAGTGGTGGCAGGGCGTCAACGCCGCCCTGCGTGCCAAAAGACTGGGTTACACCCAGGTCGGGTGGTACCGGGGCGGGCTCGACAGTTGGAAGGCCGCCAACTTGCCGTTGGTGCCAACGGTTGTGCGGGCAGTGGCCAATTGAGACCCGTCTCGGGCGCTCAGACCGGCAAAAAGCCCTCGACCGACAGGTAACGCTCACCGGTGTCGTAGTTGAAGCCCAGCACCCGCGCCCCAGCTGGCAGCTCGGGCAGCTTCTGTGCGATGGCCGCCAGCGTGGCGCCGCTGGAGATGCCCACCAGGACGCCTTCTTCTCGGGCGCTGCGGCGAGCCATCTCCCGCGCGGCCTCGGCCTCGACCTGGACCACGCCGTCGAGCAGGGTGGTGTCCAGGTTTTTCGGAATGAAGCCGGCGCCAATGCCCTGGATCGGATGCGGCGAGGGTGCGCCGCCCGAGATCACCGGCGAGGCGGTCGGCTCCACGGCGTACACCTTGAGCTGTGGCCAAGCCGCCTTGAGCACGCGGGCGCAGCCGCTCAGGTGGCCGCCGGTGCCAACCCCGGTGATCAGCGCGTCCAGCCCATCTGGAAAATCAGCCAGGATTTCTTGGGCTGTGGTTCGCACGTGCACGTCGATGTTGGCCGGGTTCTCGAACTGCTGCGGCATCCAGGCGCCCGGTGTGGCGGCGACCAGCTCCTGCGCACGGGCAATCGCGCCCTTCATGCCTTTCTCGCGCGGGGTCAGGTCAAAGCTGGCGCCATAGGCCAGCATCAGGCGGCGGCGCTCGACCGACATGCTGTCGGGCATCACCAAGACCAGCTTGTAGCCCTTGACGGCAGCCACCATCGCCAGGCCAACGCCTGTGTTGCCCGAAGTGGGTTCAATGATGGTGCCGCCGGGTTGTAACGCGCCGCTGCGTTCGGCGTCTTCCACCATGGCCAGGGCGATGCGGTCCTTGATCGAGCCGCCGGGGTTGCCGCGCTCGGACTTGATCCAGACCTGGGCGCCCGGGCCAAACAAGCGGTTGACGCGGACGTGGGGGGTGTTGCCGATGGTGTGCAGAATGCTGTCAGCCTTCATGGCGGTCTCCGGAAGTGGTGGGTCTGGTTGTTATTTTCCGCGGTCTCACGGATCGCCTTTGACATATGGATATGAAAGCTCGCGATAATGGGCCGGTGAAGCCCGCCAGACTGCCGCTGGTGCAATCCTGGAAACAGGGCACTGGAGGAACGTCCGGACTGCACAGGGCGGCGTAGCAGCTAACGGCTGTCCACTGAAAGCCGGGTGCGCAAGCAAGCGGTATAAGGTGAGGATCAGAGCAACAGAGACGAGTCGTGCCGGGGCAACCCGGTGCGGGTGAAACGGGCAATCTCTACGCGCAGCAATACCAAGTAGGCACACGTTGATGGGGCCCCCGGAGTGTGCGGGTAGGTAGCATTGAGCTGTCGGGTGACCGGCGGCCCAGATTAATGGCAGTCACACGTCGGGCAACCGCCGTGCACAGAATCCGGCTTATCGGCGGGCTTCACACTTTTTGTCAGTCTGAGATCACAGGATGATTTTTTTCCGGTTTTTTGGACGCGCGGCATGGGCCGTAACCCTGACCCTGATGGTTGCGGTGGCTGCAGTGGCCGCAGCCCCTGGTCCGGCGCTGCGACCGGTGGCGCCGCCCGCGCCCTGCGTGGAACTGGCCGCCGCCCTGCCCAATGTCCGGCGCGAGCTGTGTGAGTCGGCCCAACTGCTTGCAGGCGCGGCGCGCTCGGTCAAGGGGCGGCCGATCTGGGCGCGTGACATTGCGCCGGCCCAGCCCGCTGTGCGTGTACTGGTGATCGGCGCCATCCATGGCGACGAACTGTCATCGGCGGCGGTGGTGCTGCACTGGATCCGCTTGGCCAGTCAGGCGCCAGCCGACACACCGCAGCCAATCCATTGGCGTTTTATACCCGTGCTCAACCCTGACGGGCTGTTTGCCCGCCCGCCGACCCGCATCAACGCCAGCGGGGTGGATCTGAACCGCAATTTTCCGACGCCGAACTGGCACCGGGACGCCCGCATTTACTGGGAAAAGCGAACTGCGCGCGATCCGCGACGCTGGCCCGGGCCGCAGCCCCTGTCCGAGCCGGAGTCACGTTTCTTGCATGAGCAGATGCACAGCTTCAATCCGCAGCTGATCGTCAGCATCCATGCCCCCTACGGCGTGCTGGATTTTGACGGGCCGTCGGTGCCGCCGTCGCGGCTGGGCCGACTGTACCTGGACCAGGTCGGCATCTTTCCCGGCTCACTCGGCAACTACGGCGGCGTGCACAAAGGCGTGCCGGTGGTGACCGTCGAGTTACCCAACTCCCAGCGCACGCCGCTCGACGCCGAGATGCGCCAAATGTGGCTGGATTTGCTGCGATGGAGTGCCGAGCGGGTCGGCTCGCCCGCTGTGCTTGCGCGCAAGCCCTGAAGGCCTGCGCCCGGCCGCTCAGAAACGCTCCAGCGGCAGCAAGAAGCGCCACTGGCCGGGCGGCAGGCCGGCGAGCATGACCCGGCCGATCCGGATGCGCTTCATGCCGGTGATGTGCAGGCCCGCTTGCTGGCACAGATCAGCCAAGAGCCCGGGCTGGCCGCCCTTGACGGCACAGCGCAGGCGGCTGGTCCCGTCGCTGTCGCTGTTGAGGCTGATGTGGGTGCTGCCCCGCGCGGGTGGGCGGTTCAAGCGGCGCAAGACCTCCGGGCTGACCTCGCCGGTCACGTCGACCATCAGTTCATGCTCAATGAGCCCAGCATCCTCGCGCAGCTTGCGCACCACGCGCCAATCCTGGCTGAACACCAGCAGGCCGCTGGCCCCCCACGCCAGCGGCACCAGCGAGGCCAGATCCACCCCGTGACGCTTGAGCAGGCGCAGACCCGAGCTGTCCTCAGCCCATTGCGCCGACCCTTGCAGCAGGGCCCTGGCTGCGGGGGCTGCGCCGGCCGGGCGCGGCGCGTTGGCGGCGGGCGTGCCGTCGTCATGGCCCACCGGTTTGTGCAGCAACAGGGTCGCTGGTGTGGCGCCCAGCAGGCTGGCGTCTGGGTCGAGCTCGACCCGCTGCCCCAGCACACGGAACTGCGGTTCTTCGACCACCTGGCCGTCCACCCGCACCCAGCCCCCCGCGATGTACTGCTCGGCCTCGCGGCGCGAGCAGGGCACCATTGCGGCCACGCGTTTGGCGAGGCGTTCGCCCTCGTCGGTCATGACAGGCTGGCTTCGATGCGCGCCACGTGGGCCAGCAGCGAACGTTTGGCCACCGGCCACATGCGGGGCGGCACATCGTCGTAGGCGCGCGCCACCCAGTCGTCGGGCGTGCCCTCCGGGTGGGTCTGCATCACGGCCAGGATCTTGGCTTCGCGCTTGAGCCGGTGGGCCTTCAGGTGGGCGATGGCCGCGCCGGCCGCACCGGCATCGCCGCCGATGGCATAGCCGTGCGCCGGCAGGATAAAGCCCACCTGATGCTGTGCGCAGGCCAGGCTCAGGTGGTCCAGCGAGTCCAGGTAGGCGCTCATGTCGCCGTCGGGCGGGTCGATCAAGGTGGTGCTGCCGTTCAGAATGTGGTCGCCGCTGAACAGCAGGCCGTCTTCGAGCAGCAGCAGGCACAGGTGGTTGGCGGCGTGGCCAGGGGTGTGGATCACCTTCAGGGTGTGGGTCAAATCACCCTCTGGCCCTTGTCCTGTCAAGCTGAGTAGCTCCTGATTTTGTAGCGAACGGTCGGGGCTGAAGCGGCTGTTCTCGCGCGCCGTGGGCGCCGACGGTAAGCCCAGAACCGGCGGCTGCGGCTGGCATAGCGCCTGCAGCGGCCGCGCGCCGGGTGAATGGTCGGGGTGCGAGTGGGTGCACACAATCAGGCGGATGTCGCCGCC
>JBAXMQ010000152.1:0-7452 GCA_037134215.1 Betaproteobacteria bacterium | reverse complement strand
GCCTACGTGCCGCCAAGTTCACGCCACGTGGATGCCGGCGTGCTGCGCCAGGCTGGCGCCTACCACGTGTTCGACGACATGGCGCAGCTGCCGGGCTTGCTCGGACTGTGAAACATGACACAATTGACGTTGACGTAAACGTCAATCAACCAAGATTGAGCCTCAGCCCGCTGTCCGGTGCTGTGTAGCTTGAACGGAGAGCAGCCCCATGCCCGTTTTGGAGTCCCGGCTCAACGCCCGCGCGGCAGATTTTCTGGCCAATGCAGTCGCCATGCGGGCACTGGTTGACGACCTGCGTGCCAAGTTTGAGCAGGTGACGCAGGGGGGCGGCGATGTGGCCCGTGCCCGGCACAGCGGCCGTGGCAAATTGCTGCCGCGCGAGCGGGTCGAGATGCTGCTGGACCCCGGCACGCCTTTTTTGGAGCTCTCGCCGCTGGCCGCTTTGGGCATGTACCCGGACCGGGATGGCAGCGACAGCGCGCCCTGCGCCGGCCTGATTGCCGGTATCGGTCGTGTCAGTGGTGTGGACTGCATGGTTGTGTGCAACGACGCCACTGTCAAGGGCGGCACCTATTACCCGATGACGGTCAAGAAGCACCTGCGCGCGCAGGAGGTGGCCCAGCAAAACCACCTGCCCTGCATCTATCTGGTGGACTCGGGCGGCGCCAACCTGCCCAACCAGGACGAGGTGTTTCCTGACCGCGACCACTTCGGCCGGATTTTCTTCAACCAGGCCAATATGAGCGCGCAGGGTATTGCCCAGATTGCCGTTGTCATGGGCAGCTGTACCGCCGGCGGTGCCTATGTGCCGGCCATGAGCGACGAGGCCATCATCGTCAAAAACCAGGGCACCATCTTTCTGGGTGGCCCACCGCTGGTGAAGGCCGCCACCGGTGAGGTGGTAACGGCTGAGGACCTGGGCGGCGGCGATGTGCACACCCGCTTGTCGGGCGTGGCCGACCACCTCGCCCAGAATGACGCGCACGCATTGGCGCTGGCTCGTGCTGCCGTCAAAAATCTGAACCAAAAAAGGCCGTCAGCCCTTGCTGCTATTGGGGTTGTTGCTCCTAAATATGCAGCAGAAGAGTTGTATGGCGTGATCCCGGTCGACACCCGCAAGCCCTTTGATGTGCGCGAGATCATTGCCCGTATCGTGGACGGCTCGGAATTTGACGAGTTCAAGGCGCGCTTTGGCACCACCCTGATCACCGGCTTTGCCCGTATCGAGGGCATGCCGGTGGGCATCATCGCGAACAACGGCATTCTGTTTTCGGAATCGGCCCTCAAGGGTGCGCACTTTATTGAGCTGTGCTGCCAGCGCAAGATCCCGCTGGTGTTTTTGCAGAACATCACCGGCTTCATGGTTGGGCGCAAGTACGAGAACGAAGGCATTGCCCGCAACGGCGCCAAGATGGTCACGGCGGTGGCCACGGCGGCGGTGCCCAAGTTCACCGTCATCATCGGCGGCAGTTTTGGCGCCGGCAACTACGGCATGTGCGGCCGCGCCTACAGCCCACGCTTTCTGTGGATGTGGCCGAATGCCCGCATTTCGGTGATGGGCGGCGAGCAGGCCGCCAGCGTGCTGGCCACCGTCAAGCGGGATGGCTTGGAGGCTAAGGGCGGTACGTGGAGTGGGGAAGAGGAGGAAGCCTTCAAGGCCCCGATCCGGCAGCAGTACGAGGTGCAGGGCCACCCTTACTACGCTACCGCCCGTCTGTGGGACGACGGCATCATCGACCCCGCAGACACCCGCCGCGTGCTGGCGCTGGGTCTGGCGGCCACGCGCAATGCCCCGATTGAGGACACCAAGTTTGGTGTGTTTCGCATGTGATGGGTCTTTTGACCCATGGTGTGTATGATTTCCATTTTCTATACACATAAATCGGGGTAGCTATGCGCACCAATATCGTGATTGACGACAAACTCATGGCCGACGTGATGGGCATGGGCCGATTCAAAACCAAGCGTGAGGCTGTGGAAGAGGGCTTGCGCATGGTTAAGCGCCGCATGGTTTATGACGGGCTTCGTGCACTTCGCGGCAAACTGCAGTGGCTAGGCGACGACGAAGCCGCTTGGGCCAAGTACCGCGAAGAGCAAATGGCCAAGGTGCAAGCCCGGGATGCCGGTTTGCCTTATGAAGGCGAGATTGACACTATTTTTCTGGCGCCAGGGTTTCAGCGCTCTTTGCAGCCTGCGCCCAGTGTTCAGGAGTCCTTGGCGAGTGACGCGCCTGAGGTGGACAAATCGCCATGATTTTGGTGGACTCCAGTGTCTGGATAGACTATTTTCGCAACGAATCTAACCCGCAGACGGCGCAGCTGGATGTTTGGCTCGACACCCCGGTCGAGGTCATCGCTACAGCAGACTTGGTGGTCTTTGAAGTGATGCGCGGGTTTCGGCATGACCGATCGCGCCTGCAAGCGCAAGCCCTGTTACTGGACCTGCCCATGGTTAACATTGGCGGCGTTGACAATGCTTTGCTTGCCGCTGAGCACGACCGCGCGCTGCGCGCCCGGGGCTACACCATCGCCAGCCCCATCGACGTGCTCCTGGCCAGTTACTGCATCACACACGACCACCTGCTGCTGCACCGTGACTCGGATTTTGATGTCATGAAAACCCTGAGAGGGTTACAAACATGGTCGCGCTGACGATGGACGCCGAAGCGGCAAACCAAGGTCAAGTTTGACGAAAAAGCAGGAATACATGTTTAACAAAATTCTCATTGCCAACCGTGGCGAAATCGCCTGCCGTGTCGCCGCCACGGCGCGCCGCATGGGCATCCGCACCGTGGCTGTGTATTCCGATGCTGATGCCTCGGCCAAACATGTGGCCGCCTGCGACGAGGCGGTTCACATCGGCGGCAGCGCGCCGCGCGACAGTTACCTGCAATGGCAGCGTATCCTGCAAGCAGCCCTGGCCACGGGCGCGCAGGCGATCCACCCCGGCTACGGCTTTCTGAGCGAAAACGACGCCTTTGCACAGGCCTGCGCCGATGCCGGCCTGGTGTTCATCGGCCCGTCTCCGGCCGCGATTCGCGCCATGGGCCTGAAGGCCGAATCCAAGCAATTGATGGCCATTGCCGGTGTGCCGCTGGTGCCCGGTTACCACGGCGCCGACCAGGACCCGGCGCTGCTGCAACGCGAGGCCGACAGCATGGGCTACCCCGTCTTGATCAAGGCCAGCGCCGGCGGCGGTGGTAAGGGCATGCGCGCGGTCGACAAGTCCGAAGACTTTGCCGCCGCACTGGCCAGCTGCCAGCGTGAGGCGCGCAACAGCTTTGGCGACGACGCGGTGCTGATCGAAAAGTACGTGCAGCGCCCGCGCCACATCGAAATCCAGGTGTTTGGCGATACCCAGGGCAATTTTGTCTACCTCCATGAGCGCGACTGCTCGGTGCAGCGCCGCCACCAAAAGGTGCTGGAAGAAGCCCCAGCGCCCGGCATGACGCCCGCGCTGCGCCAGCAGATGGGCGAAGCGGCCGTGGCCGCCGCCCGTGCAGTGCACTATGTGGGCGCCGGCACGGTCGAGTTCATTGTGGAGACCATGAGCGCCGCCGGGCCGCCCCAAGGCGCGAAGGCCCCCTCGGGGGGCAGCGCAGTACACGCAGTGGCAAGCGTGGGGGCAACAACCTCAAGCGTGGGGGCCTTCTACTTTATGGAGATGAACACGCGGCTGCAGGTGGAACATCCGGTCACCGAGGCCATCACCGGCCTTGATTTGGTGGCGTGGCAGTTGCGCGTGGCCAGCGGCGAGCCGCTGCCGCTGCAGCAGCACCAGCTGCGCTTGAGCGGCCACGCCATCGAAGCCCGCATTTGCGCCGAAAACCCGGATAACAACTTTCTGCCGGCCACCGGCCGCCTCGACGTCTATGCCCTGCCGGTCTGCACCACCTTTGAGCGGGCTGACCACGGGGTGCGGGTGGACTCAGGCGTGCGCCAGGGCGACGCCATCTCTCCCTTTTACGACTCGATGGTGGCCAAGCTCATTGTGCATGGCGACACGCGCGAGGAGGCGCTGGCCCGGCTCGATGCGGCGTTGGCGCAGACCCACATTGTCGGCCTGCAAACCAATGTGCAGTTTCTGCGCCATGTGGTGCAAAGCCGCTCATTTGCCCAGGCTGACCTGGACACGGCGCTGATTCCCCGCGAGGCAGCGGCGCTGTTTGGTCAGACCCGGGTCAACGTGGCGCTGGCCTGCGCGGCCGAGGTGGCGCGCACCCTGCTGGCTGAGCGGGCCGGACCGGGCGCTGGCCCGTTCAGCCAGACCGATGGCTGGCGCAGTCTGGGCGAATTGGATAGGCGCTTTAGCTTTCGCCAGGGGGCGGACGAGGTGTCGGCCAGCTTGCGCTACCGGCGTGACGGTAGCCTGCAGCTCAGCGTGGCCAATGTATCTGGCGACTTGCGCTTTGCCGCAGCCGGCAACGGTATCGCCCTGCAGTGGGGCGACGTGCGTTTGCTGGTGCACGTTTACCGCTTGGGCGATGTGGCGCATGTCCACACCGCGCAGGGGGCGGCGCAGCTGACGGTGGTCGACCTGCTGGCGCACGTCGGTGATGCGCAGGCCGAGGGCGGCCGCCTGACCGCGCCCATGCCGGGCAAAGTGGTGTCGTTTGCCGTCAAGGCGGGCGACCGCGTCAAGCGCGGCCAGGCGCTGGCGGTGCTGGACGCCATGAAAATGGAACACACCATCGCTGCGCCGGCCGACGGCGCGGTGGCCGAGCTGCTGTACGCGCCCGGTGACCAGGTGGGCGAGGGCGCCGCCCTGCTGACCCTGACCACGTGAGGAGACCCGATGCAAATCAGTTTTTGTTGCAAGGATGACAACGCCGGCATTTGGATGCAGGAGCTGCAAGCCGCCCTGCCGCACACCAAGGTGACATCCTGGCAGCCCGGTGCCCCAGCGGCCGACTTTGCTGTGGTGTGGGCGCCGCCACAACAGTTTTTTGACGAGCAGCCGCAACTGCGCGCGATCTTCAATGTCGGCGCTGGGGTCGATGCGCTGATGAAGCTGCGCTTGCCGGCGCAGGCGCTGGTGGTGCGGCTCGATGACGCGGGCATGGCGGTGCAGATGGCCGAGTACGTGTGCCATGCCGTGACCCGCCATGTGCGCGAGCTGGACGCCTACGAGGCCGATGCCGCCCAGGGGCGTTGGCAGCACCGCACCCGGCGTGACCGCAGCGCTTACCCGGTCGGCGTGATGGGGCTGGGCGTGCTGGGCGAGCGGGTGGCGCGCGCGCTGCAGCTGTTTGAATTTCCGGTGCTGGGCTGGAGCCGCACGGCCAAAAGCATTCCTGGGGTGGACTGCCACGCTGGCATGGCGGCGTTGCCCACCTTTTTGGCCCGCTGCCGCGTGCTGGTGTGCCTGTTGCCCTTGACACCCGACACGCGCGGCATTCTGAACCGCACAAACCTGGGGCAGTTGCTGCCCGGCGCTTACCTGATCAACGTGGCGCGTGGCGGCCACCTGGTGGAAGACGATTTGCTGGCGCTGCTGGCCAACGGCCAGCTCGCCGGGGCCACGCTGGATGTCTTTAACGCCGAACCGCTGCCGACCGATCACCCGTTCTGGCGCCACCCACAGGTCCGCGTCACGCCGCACATTTCGGCTGGTACGCTGCCCGGCAAAAGCATTGCGCAGATTGTGGCCAAGATCGGGGCCCTGACACGCGGTGAGCCCATCACTGGTGTGGTTGACCTGGAACGAGGCTATTGAGATGAACTTACCCCAACGCGTCAAAATTGTTGATGTCGGCCCGCGTGACGGCCTGCAGAATGAAAAGCAGGCGGTGCCTGCCGCGGTCAAGATCGAACTGGTGCACCGGCTGCAAGCCGCCGGCCTGACCGAGATCGAGGTCACCAGCTTTGTCTCGCCCAAATGGGTGCCGCAGATGGCCGACAACGCCCAGGTGATGGCCGGCATCACGCGCCAGCCTGGCGTGCGCTACTCGGTACTCACGCCCAACCTGCAGGGTTTTGAGGCGGCGCGCGCCAGTCGGCCCGACGAAATCGTGGTGTTTGGTGCGGCCAGTGAAGCCTTCAGCCAGCGCAACATCAATTGCTCGATCACTGAGAGCATCGAACGCTTTGCCCCGGTGGTGGCTGCGGCCCGTGCCGCAGGCATCCCGGTGCGCGGCGCCATGTCCTGTGTGGTGGGCTGCCCCTACGAGGGCGATGTGGCGCCCGAGCGCGTGGGCTACCTGGCCGGCCTGATGAAAGGCATCGGGGTGCAGCACATTGGCGTGGCCGACACCATTGGCGTCGGCACCCCGCTCAAGGTGCAGCGCGCCCTGGATGCCACGCTGCAGCATTACGGGTTGGACGAGGTGTCGGGCCATTTTCATGACACCTATGGCCAGGCGCTGGCCAATACCCTGGCCTGCTTGCAGATGGGCATCTGGCAGTTCGACGCCTCGGTGGCCGGGCTGGGCGGCTGCCCCTATGCCAAGGGCGCCACCGGCAACGTGGCCACCGAAGACCTGGTGTTCATGCTGCATGGCATGGGCATTGACACCGGCATCGACCTCAACCACTTGGTCGACGCCGGCCAATACATCAGCAGCCACTTGGGGCGTCAACCCAACTCCCGGGTGGCGGTGGCGCTGCTCAGTCAGCGGGCCGGTTGAGCCTGCCATGACCCAAGCCAACCCAGGACGAGCAGATGACGCTGCTATTGAAATGCTAGCTTCCCGTGCAGACCTGGCAAGGGCTGGCGGCCCTTTTGTGCCCTCGCCCTGTATCTCGGTGTGCCGCATGGACGCGGCCAGCGGGCTGTGCGAGGGCTGCTTCCGCACGCTGGACGAAATCTGTCAGTGGAGCGGCGCCAGCCTGCAAGCCAAGCGCCAGCTTTGGACCCTGATCGAGCAACGTATCGCGGCACACCGAGCATGAAACACATCACCTTTTACTTCGACCCGATTTCGCCCTACGCCTACCTGGCTTTTGAGCAGTTGCCGCATGCCTTGATCGGGCACAGCTACCAGGTCAGCTACAAGCCGGTGCTGTTTGGCGCCCTGCTGAAGCATTTCGGGCAACTCGGGCCGGCCGAGATGCCGGGCAAGCGCGACTGGACTTACCGCCAGGTGCTGTGGCTGGCCCAGCGCCACGGCATCGAGCTGCAGCTACCGGCCGCCCACCCGTTTAACCCGCTGGCGCTGCTGCGGCTGGCAGTGGCTTGCGACCCGCAAGGCCTGCCCAACCGCCATGTGTGTGAGACCCTGTTGCGCCATGTCTGGCGCGGGGGCGCTGACGCTGCCGATCCTCAGCGCCTGGCCGCGCTGACCGAGCAGCTGACGCCGGCGCGTGACCCAGCCAGCGAGGCCGTCAAGGCCGATCTCAAAGCCCACGCCGACGAGGCCATCGCACGCGGCGTGTTCGGCGTGCCCACATTGGTGGTGGACGACCGGCTGTTCTGGGGCTTTGACGCCCTGCCCATGCTGGCCGATTATTTGGC
>JBAXMQ010000151.1:0-7502 GCA_037134215.1 Betaproteobacteria bacterium | reverse complement strand
TGCTACGCCACCCAGAACCGGCAGGACGCGGTCAAGCTCATGAGCCCGCAGGTGGACGTGGTGATCGTGGTCGGCAGCCCCACCAGCTCCAACAGCAACCGGTTGCGCGAGGTGGCTCGCAAGCTCGGCACCGACAGCTACATGGTCGACAGCGCCGACGAGCTGCAGGCCGATTGGTTTAACGGCCGCCAGCGGGTGGGCCTGACCGCCGGTGCCTCGGCGCCTGAAATCCTGGTGCGCCAGGTGGTTGACCGCATCAAGG
Source organism: Betaproteobacteria bacterium (assembly GCA_037134215.1). GTDB lineage: Bacteria > Pseudomonadota > Gammaproteobacteria > Burkholderiales > Burkholderiaceae_C > Rhodoferax. Next base: position 7,240 of record JBAXMQ010000151.1, on the reverse strand, counting down.
CGCTGGGCGCGGTGTCGGTGCGCAAGATGGACGGCATCCAGGAAACCATCAAGTTCCCGCTGCCCAAGGGCCTCAAGCCCGACGCTGCCTCCGACAACTGATCCCGACCACAGCCGCCTAACATGACCCAAACTGACATCAATCGCTCTGATATTGATAGCGCACTCGATAGGCTGGACAGGGGCTGGCGCCATTTTTTGCGTCAAACGCCGCTGTGGCAGCTGAGCGGCCGGGCCATGGGCCTGGACTGTGCCCAGGTCTGGCTCAAGCTCGAGCACCTGCAGGTGGGTGGCAGCTTCAAGGCGCGCGGCATGCTCAACCGCATGCTGGCGCAGCCGATTCCCGCAGCCGGCGTCGTCATCGCCTCGGGCGGCAACGCTGGCATTGCAGCGGCAGCCGCCGCACAGGCGCTGGGCGTGCCCTGCGAGGTGTTTGTGTCCGCAGTCTCCAGCCAGGCCAAGCGTGATCGGCTGCGCCAGCTCGGCGCGGCCGTGACTGTGGCAGGTGAGGGTTATGCCCAGGCCTATGAAGCCTGCCTGGCGCGCCAGCAGCTCAGTGGGGCGATGCTGATGCACGCCTATGACCAGGTCGAGGTGGTGGCGGGTGCCGCCACCTTGGGCGCCGAGATCGAGGCCCAAGCCGGTTTGCCCGACAGTGTTTTGGTGAGTGTGGGCGGCGGCGGGTTGATCGGCGGGTTGGCGTCCTGGTTTGAGCAGCGGTCCCGGGTGGTGGCGCTGGAGCCTGAGCTGGCGCCCACGCTGCACCGCGCGCGCGCCGCCGGCATGCCGGTCGATGTGGCAGTGAGTGGGGTGGCCGCCGATTCGCTGGGCGCCAAACGCATTGGCGACATTTCTTGGGCCGTGACCCAACGCCACGTTAAAGACGCGCTGCTGCTGCCCGACGCCGCCATTCGCGCGGCTCAGCTGTGGCTGTGGCAAGAGCTCAAACTGGCGGTGGAGCCGGCCGCCGCGCTGGGCTTGGCCGCGCTGCAGACCGGCGCCTACGTGCCCAGGCCCGACGAGACGGTGTGCCTGATTGTGTGCGGCGCCAACCTCGACCCGGCTTCGCTGAACGCCGCGCCAGGCTGAAAATCTACAATTGGACCATGCTAGACATCACCCTACTCCGCAAAGACCTCGCCGGCGCCGTGGCGCGGTTGGAGACCCGTAAAAAGCCGCAAGCCTTTCTGGACGTTGAAGCCTTCAGCCGGTTAGAAGCCGAGCGCAAGACCATCCAGATGCGCACCGAAGAACTGCAAAGCCAGCGCAACACCCTGAGCAAGCAAATCGGTCAGCTCAAGGCGCGCGGCGCAGCCGGGCAGGCCGAGGCCGATGCGGCCATGGCCTTGGTGGCCGGCATCAAAGACGAACTCGAGGCCTCTGCCAAGCGGCTGGAGGCGCTGCAGTCTGAGCTGCAAAGCCTGCTCTTGGCCGTGCCCAACCTGCCGCACGAGAGCGTGCCGGTAGGTGAGGACGAGCAGGGCAATGTGGTGGTGCGCAGCTGGGGTACGCCCAAGGGCTTTGACTTTCCCATCAAAGACCATGTGGACCTGGGCGAGCCGCTGGGGCTGGACTTCGGCCTGGGCGTCAAGCTCAGCGGCGCCCGCTTCACCGTGATGAAGGGCCCCATCGCCCGGCTGCACCGCGCCCTGGCCCAGTTCATGCTGGATGTGCAAACCCAGGAGCACGGCTACACCGAGTGCTACACGCCCTACATCGTCAATGCCGACACGTTGCGCGGCACCGGCCAGTTGCCCAAATTTGAAGGCGACCTGTTTGCCGCCAAAAAGGGCGGGCAGGACGGTGAGGCCAGCGAGACTGCTGCGCTCTACCTGATCCCGACCAGCGAGGTGACGCTGACCAATTTTGTGCGCGACGAGGTGCTGTCAGAGTCGGCCCTGCCGATTCGGCTGACAGCGCACACCCCCTGCTTCCGCTCGGAAGCCGGCAGCGCCGGACGCGACACGCGCGGCCTGATCCGGCAGCACCAGTTTGACAAGGTGGAGATGGTGCAGATCGTGCACCCCGACACCAGCTACGCGGCGCTGGAAGCCATGACCGGCCACGCCGAGGCCATCCTGCAAAAACTGGGCCTGCCCTACCGGGTGATGAGCCTGTGCACCGGCGACATGGGCTTTGGCGCCAGCAAAACCTACGACCTTGAGGTCTGGCTGCCCGCGCAAAACACCTATCGCGAAATCAGCTCGGTCTCCAACTGCGAGGCCTTTCAGGCTCGCCGCCTGCAGGCCCGCTTCAAGAACGCCCAGGGCAAGAACGAGCTGGTGCACACCCTCAACGGCTCTGGCCTGGCCGTGGGTCGCACTTTGGTGGCGGTGCTGGAAAACTACCAAAACGCCGACGGCTCCATCAGCGTGCCGCCGGCCCTGCAGCCCTACCTGGGCGGCTTGAGCGTCATCGCCGCCTGAACCCTGTCATATGGATAACATGCGGCTGTCTCCTGCCTGTCACGAAAACTGCTTAAACTGAAGTGTCGGTGCCCGGGCGACCACCCTGGGCAAGCAAGGCATCAGTGGGGAGTGCAGTGACGTGATGTGACCGACGCCAATTCCGCTCTGATTTCCGTAGCTGGAAACCAAGGCAGCTCAAGGGCTGGAGCCCGAAAACAGTCGGTAAAATTTTGGCGTCTCCACCACCCAGCGGGTCCCTCACCGGGCTCCACCCGATGACCGATTCCACCCACCCGCTGGTCCTGATCAGCCCGGCCTCGCACGGCGTCCTGCTCGACCTGTTGTACGCCACGCCCAACAATGTGGCTGGCCGCGTGATTTATGCACAAGCCCTGTGCCTGCTGCACCACGATGCCGAGGTCTGCCTGCGCCGGGCGGTGATCTTGGCCGCCGAGTCGGGCTGCCGGCTCAAGATTTTTGATGCCTTCCGCCCGCATGAGGCCCAGGTGCTGCTGTGGGACACCGCGCCCGACCGGGCCTATGTGGCCGATCCGGCCATCGGCTCCAACCACACCCGTGGCACGGCCATTGACCTGACGCTGGTGGACGCAAAGGGCCGAGAGCTGGACATGGGCACCGGCTTTGACGAGATGACCTCGCTGTCGCACCATTTCAATCCTGAGGTGTCGACCACGGCCCAGGCCAACCGGCAGCTGTTGCTGGGCATCATGGAGGCGGCAGGTTTTGCGCACATTGCCCATGAATGGTGGCATTACGCTTTGCCGCAACCTGACCGCTACCCGCTGCTCAGCTCCGGCAGCCTGGGTTTGCACAATCCGATGACGCGAGGCGAATAATCGCGGCCCTTGCGGCTACACTGGTTCTTGGCTGACATGGTGTGGCATGGGCCTGTGCCACCTGGTTCAACCGCATCAAACAGAAGGACGACCTCATGAAACATTCGACCCCCCTGATGAGCCGGCGCATGCTGGGCGTTGCCGCCGCTTGCGTGCTGGCATTTGGCAGCAGCCTGACACCCGCGTTGGCAGCAACGCCCAAAGACACCCTGGTGGTGGCCTTTGCCTTTGACGACATCATCACGATGGACCCGGGCGAGGCGTTCGAGATCTCCGCCGGCGAGATCATGGGCAACACGTATGACCGCTTGATGCGCTACGACGTCAACGACCCCTCCAAGCTGCTGCCTGATCTGGCCAAAACATGGTCTGTGTCGGCAGATGGCAAGGTGTACACCTTTGAAATCAAGCCCGGCCTCAAGTTTGCGTCGGGCAACGCGCTGACGGCCGAAGATGTGGTGTTTTCTCTGCAGCGCGCGGTGCTGCTGGACAAGACCCCGGCCTTCATCCTGACCCAGTTCGGCTTCAGCAAAGAGAACGTCAAGGACAAGATCAAGCAGACCGGCCCCTTGACCGTGACCATGGAAGTTGACAAGGAATACGCCCCCACCTTCGTCTACAACTGCCTGACCGCCAACGTGGCTGGCATTGTGGACAAAAAATTGGTGATGGCCAACGAGAAAGATGGCGACCTGGGTTACGCCTGGCTCAAAACCAACTATGCCGGTTCCGGCCCCATGAAGCTGCGTGAATGGCGCGCTAACGAGATCGTGACGCTGGAGCGCAATGACAACTACCATGGCGAAAAATCCAAGCTGGCCCGGGTGATTTACCGCTTTGTCAAGGAAGCGGCCACCCAACGCCTGTTGCTGGAAAAAGGCGATGTCGACATCGCACGCAACCTGACACCACAAGACTTGGAGGCTGTGGCCAAAGACAAGGCTATCAAGACCACGTCCACGCCCAAGGGCACGGTTTACTACTTCAGCCTGAACCAGAAAAACCCCAACCTGGCCAAGCCCGAGGTGCGCGAGGCCTTCAAGTGGTTGGTGGACTACGACGCCATCGGCAAAACGCTGATCAAGAACATTGGCGTGGTGCACCAGAACTTCCTGCCGGTGGGTCTGCTGGGTGCCAGCACCGAGAAGCCCTATAAGCTCGACGTCAAGAAAGCCAAGGCTCTGCTGGCCAAGGCCGGCTTGCCAGATGGCTTCAAGGTGACCATTGACATGCGCACCACGCAGCCGGTCCAGGGCATCACCGAGGCGTTCCAACAGACCGCCAAGCAGGCTGGTATCGACATCGAGATCCTGCCGGGTGACGGCAAGCAGACCCTCACCAAGTACCGTGCCCGCACGCATGACATCTACATTGGCCAGTGGGGCGCCGACTACTGGGATCCGCACACCAATGCCGACACCTTTGCCCGCAACCCCGACAACTCGGATGCGCCCAAGTCCAAGCCACTGGCCTGGCGCAATGCCTGGGACATCCCTGAGCTGACCAAGCAGGCCGACGCCGCCGTGCTCGAGCGCGACGGCAAGAAGCGCAAGGCCATGTACGAAAAAATGCAAGCCGAGTTCCGCAAGACCAGCCCCTTTGTGATGCTCTACCAGCAAACCGAAGTGGCCGCCATGCGCAGCAATGTTCAGGGCCTCAAGATTGGTCCGACGTCTGACTCGACCTACATGTTCAAGGTCTCCAAGTAGGCGCTGAGAAGGGCCTTGTCGTGAGTGCTGCAGGGCAAGCCGGTCGTGTCGGCCGCTCGGCCCGCGCCCTGCGGTCGGTGGCCAACTTTCTGGTGGTCATTGCCCTGACCTACCTGGGTTTGCTCGCTGTCACGTTCTTCATTGGCCGGGTCGTCCCCATCGACCCGGTGCTGGCAATCGTGGGCGACCGGGCACCCGAACACGTGGTGGCCCGGGTGCGTGAGGAACTGGGCCTGAACAAGCCGCTGTACCAGCAATTTGGCATTTACCTGCAGAAGGTGGCCAAGGGTGACTTTGGCACCTCGGTGCTCACCTCAAACCCGGTGCTGCAAGACATTCGACGAACCTTTCCCGCCACCATCGAACTGGCTACGCTGGGCATCCTGATCGGTGCCGGCCTGGGTGTTCCGCTGGGCGTGTGGGCGGCAGTGCGCCGCGGCGGCCTGGTAGACCAGGTGGTTCGCGTCATGGGCTTGATCGGTTACTCGGTGCCCATTTTCTGGCTCGGCCTCATGGCACTGGTGCTGTTCTACGCCAAACTGGACTGGGTGGCCGGGCCGGGGCGTCTGGATGTGAGTTTTGAATACAGCGTGCCGCTGGTCAGTGGCTTTTTGTTGCTGGACGCGGCCCGGGCGGGCGAGTGGGAGGCCTTCGGCAATGCCTTCTCGCACCTCATTCTGCCGGCCTCTTTGCTGGGTTACTTTTCGCTGGCTTACATCTCGCGCATGACGCGCTCCTTCATGCTCAATGAACTGTCGCAGGAATACGTGGTGGCGGCCCGTGCCAAAGGCCTGTCCGAGACCCGCATCATTTGGCGCCATGCGCTGCGCAACGCCATGGTGCCCTTGGTCACGGTCATCGCCCTGTCCTATGCCGGCTTGCTGGAGGGCTCGGTGCTGACCGAGACGGTGTTTGCCTGGCCTGGCCTGGGCCTGTACATCACCAACTCTCTGCAGAACGCCGACATGAACGCCGTGCTGGGCGGCACGATTGTGGTGGGCACGATCTTTGTCGGCCTGAACCTGCTCTCCGACCTGCTGTACCGGCTGCTGGATCCCCGGACCCGATCACGATGAAGACGAGCAGTGTGCGGACGCAGGGCAGCCTGCATGACTGGCTGATGTCGGAGCGACCCGAGTCGCGCAGACAGGCGACGCTGGGTCGAGCCTACGGCACCTGGAACGCCTTCGCACGCAACCGGCTGGCGCTGGTGGGCCTGGGCATTGTGGTGCTGCTGGTTCTGGTGGCGCTGCTGGCCGGCGTGCTGGCGCCGTACTCCCCTTATGTGGGTGACCTGCAGACCACCCGCCTGCTGCCGCCGTCAGTCGCCCACTGGTTGGGCACCGATGACCAGGGGCGCGACATCCTGTCGCGCCTGATCCATGGCTCCCGCATCACACTTTATGTGGTGGTGCTGGTGGCCGTGCTGGCAGCGCCTATCGGCCTGCTGGTGGGCACCGTGGCGGGCTATGCGGGGGGCTGGGTCGACGCGGTCCTGATGCGCATCACCGACATTTTTCTGGCCTTTCCGCGCCTGATCCTGGCGCTGGCCTTTGTCGCCGCACTGGGCCCGGGTATTGGCAACGCCGTGATTGCGATTGCCATCACCTCCTGGCCGCCCTATGCCCGCATTGCCCGGGCCGAAACCCTGACCATCCGCCACACCGACTTCATCGCCGCCGTGGAACTGGTGGGTGCCTCGCCCTGGCGCATTGTGTTGCGCCACATCATGCCGCTGTGTGTGTCATCGGTCATTGTGCGGGTGACGCTGGACATGGCCGGCATCATCCTCACCGCTGCCGGTCTGGGTTTTCTGGGGCTGGGCGCCCAGCCACCCATGCCGGAGTGGGGCGCCATGATTGCCAACGGCCGCCAGTATGTGCTGGACCAATGGTGGGTCGCTGCCGGGCCGGGCGCTGCCATTTTTTTGGTGAGCCTGGCCTTCAACCTGCTGGGTGATGGTTTGCGTGACGCGCTTGACCCCAAGGCCGCCAAATGAGCAGCGATCACAACGCGCCGGTGCTGGTGGTTGATGACCTGCGGGTGGCCTTCCCCAACCGCGATGGCGGCTACGTTGAGGCGGTACGCGGTGTTTCCTTCCAACTGGGGCGCGAACGCCTGGGCATTGTGGGCGAGTCGGGTTCGGGCAAGTCGCAGACCGGGCGTGCCATTCTGGGGCTGACCGCCCCCGAGGGCCGCGTCACGGCCCGGCGCTTGCAGTTTCATGGCACTGATTTGCTGGGCTGCTCACCGCGCCAAAGGCGCGA
>JBAXMQ010000150.1:0-7686 GCA_037134215.1 Betaproteobacteria bacterium | reverse complement strand
GGGCTCAGCCGGTGCCTCGGCCTCCGTCGCCACGCCGGTTTTCTTGGCTACCGTGCTCCACAGCTTCTTGGCGCCATCGGCCACCTTGGGCGCGTTGCTGATCACATCGCTCCACGGCACCATCTTCAGTACTGACATCCAGCCTACTGCCATGTTGGCCCCTTGTTGTGAATCCGCGCCCAGCCACACCCACTGCCCAAGCGCAGAAGCGGACAAGCGGCAGCGAAGTGTAGAGTACCCTGCATGCCCTGCTGCTTTTTCGCACCGTGTTGACCCGCTTGGCTACCCTGTGGTTGGCGCTTTGCGGCGGCCTGGCGCTGGCGCAACCGGTCCCCTTTGGCCTGATTGGCGATACGCCTTACAGCGCCTGGGAGCGCGCCACGCTGCCCGCGCTCATGGCCGAAATGGCGCAGGCCCAACCTGCATTTGTGGTGCATGTGGGTGATTTCAAAAGCGGCTCAGAGCGGTGCAGCGACGCGCTGTTTCAAGACCGGCTGGCGCTGTTCCAGAGCGCGTCCATGCCGCTGGTTTATGTGCCGGGCGACAACGACTGGACCGATTGCCACCGCCGCAGCAACGGTGCTTATGACCCGCTGGAGCGGCTCAGCCGCCTGCGGGACTTGTTTTTTGCGGGTGATCAGTCGCTTGGGCAGCGGCCCCTGCCCCTGCTGCGCCAAAGCGCCAACCCGGCGTTTGCCAGCTACCGCGAGAATGTGCGTTGGGAGGCGGGTGGTGCGTTGTTTGTGGCGCTCAACTTGCCGGGCAGCGAGAACAATTTTCATGGTGCACCGGGGCAGACCGGCCCGGTGCCTGAGTTTGTGGCGCGCAGTGCGGCCAACCAAGCTTGGCTGGCTCAGGCGTTTGCCCACGCGCGTGATGAACGCTTGGCCGGTGTGCTGATCCTGATCCAGGCCAATCCCGGCTTCGAGGCCGCCCGGTCAGGCCTTTCCCAGCCTGGCTTCGACGCGTTTTTGGCCCAGCTGCGGCAGGAGGTCAGGCGCTTTGCCGGCCCGGTGGTGCTGGTGCACGGCGACACCCACCACCAGCGCATCGACCAACCCTTGACCGACCCGGCCAGCGGGGAGCGCTTGCCCAACTTCACCCGGGTCGAGACCTTTGGCTGGCCGTTTTTCGGCTGGGTGCAGGGCACGGTCGATTCCCGCGACCCCCAGGTGTTCCGCTTTGTGGCCAAGCCTTGGCGGGCGTCAGCCCCGGACCGTTAGCGCGCCTGCCTGTGCTACCGTGCAAGCTTGTCAACCGCAACCCCTGCCTATGTCCACCACCCTCACCATTGATTTCGTGTCCGATGTGTCCTGTCCCTGGTGCGCCATCGGCCTGAGCGCGCTGGAGCAGGCGCTGGAGCGGCTAGCGCCCGAACTGGGCGCCGAGCTGCACTTTCAGCCCTTTGAGCTCAACCCCGGCATGCCGGCCGGCGGCCAGGACATCACCGAGCACCTGACGCAAAAATACGGCTCTACCGCGCAGCAACAAAAGTCCATCCGCGACACGATCCGCCAGCGCGGTGCTGAGCTGGGCTTCACCTTCCGCATGGAGGGGCGCGACCGCATCTACAACACCTTCGACGCCCACCGCCTTCTGCACTGGGCCGAGGTCGAGGGCCAACCCGGCCAGCAGCTGGCGCTCAAGAAGGCGCTGTTGCAGGCCTACTTTACCGATGGCCAAAGCCCCGAATCCCACGACGTGCTGACCCGGGCTGCGGTATCGGCTGGTCTGGACCCGGTGCGCGCGCAGGCCGTGCTGGCCAGCGACACCTTTGCCGAAGACGTGCGCGAACGCGAGCAGCAGTTTCTGGATGCCGGCATCCATTCGGTGCCGGCCGTCATCATCAACCGCAAGCACCTGATCTCGGGCGGTCAGCCGGTGGCGGTGTTCGAGCAGGCCCTGCGCCAGATCGCCGCCAGCGCCTGAGCTCAAGTCGGCACTAGCACCGGCTGTGGTGCCTTGGCCATCACCTCGGTGAACAGCGCGTCACCCAATTGGGTTTGCAGCCAGGCCTGCAGCGCAGGAAGCGCCTGCGCCTGGAACCAGACCAGGTCCACCTGGGCAAATTGCCGCACAAAGGGCAGCAGCGCCACGTCGGCCAGGCCCCGGTTTGCGCCCGCCAGCCAAGGCATCCCCTGCAGCACCTGCTCCAGCGGCTCGATCAAGGCTGCCACCGCCTGTGCCCGGTAAGTCGCCTGCGGCTGCCCGGGGTGGCGCTGCGGGTACTTGTAGCGGTCCAGCAGCGGCTTGAAGACCTCGTCGTTGCGCCTCACCCAGTCGGCGCCTGCCTCGCCATGCCGACCCAACCAGTCAGCCGGGTCGTGCTGATGCAAAGCCCACAGCATGATGTCCAGGCTGTGCAGCAGCACCCGTCCGTCGGGCAACTGCAGCACCGGCACCGTGGCGGCCGGTGAAATCGCCAGCAACGCGGCGGGTTTGTCGCGCAACGCCACCTCCTGCAGCGTAACGGCCACGTCGGCATACCGCAGCGCCATACGGGCGCGAATGGCATAAGGGCAGCGCCGGAATGAATACAACAGCGGCAGCATGGGCTTGCTCAGTGGCAGCAGGCGAAGCCGAAGGACCCAGCTCAGTCCACAGCGCGTTCCGCAGATTGGCGCCAGCTGTAAGTCAGCACCATCCCCGCGCTGACGCCACTGGTCTGTTGCACCAGCGGGCTGCTTTGGTTGGCGGCACCGGCCACGCTGTCGATGCGACCAAAAGCCAGCAGCCGCACCCCCGGTGCCACCTGGCGCGACACCGAGCCCGACAGTCGCCAGCCGATCAACCCGCTTTGCGCCGCATAGGCTGGCCGGCTGGCGGTAGCCTCGGCGGCCGTAACGCCATAAAAGGTCTCGGCCAGACTCTGGCTGCCCAAGACCGTGCTCACGCCGGCGCTGTAGTTCAAACCTTCGGGTTCCCTGTGCGAAAACACCAACTCGGGCTCAAAGGCTACGCCGCGTTGGGCCAGGCCGTTGCTCAGGTCGAACACACCGCGCAGCGGCAGGTCCACCCGCCATTTGTCGGGGCCGGCGCCCTGGGTCAGGTTCCAGCGCAGTCGCGGCCCAAATTCCACCACTGTGCCCAGGTCGGCCATGCCACGCCGCACCGAGATGTCGTTGGCGCGCGAGCCCAGTGAACCGGCAAAGCCGATGTCCACCTCAAACGCTGGCGTGTTGATGGCCCGCACGCCAGCGCTGCCCCGGTCCACCCGCAAAAACTCGCCCCGATACACCAGGTAGGGCAGCACCAGCGCCTGCTGCACCCGCTCGGACGCGCCCGGGTAGGCCTGCTGCGATACCCCCACCCCCACAACACCGAGCTCCCACAGGGGGAAGCCCGATGCGGCCTGCGCCAAGGCGGGCAGCGGCACAGCCAGACTGGCCGCCAAAACGACAGCGCTCAGCGCGGATGGGAGGCTAGGACGGGGCATGGCGTTGGACATGGGCGGAGATAGGTTGGGGAGGTGACGCGCATTATGCGGTGCCCGCCCTTCTACAGGAGTCCTCTGGCTTGTCTGACCACACCTGCTTCGGCCAACCCGAGGCCGCGTTACAGGGTTTCGGTGTGGCCATCCACCGTGATGTCCTGGCCCGAAATGCGCGCCCCGGCGGCCGAGGTCAAAAACAAAATGGTGTTGGCAATGTCCTCTGGCGAGATCAGTGTGCGCAGCGACGAGATGGCGGTCAACGCCTCACGCACCGCGGCCTCTGTCTGGCCGGTCTTGGCCGCCTCGGCGGCAATCACGCGGTCAATGCGCTCGCCGCTGACCGAGCCCGGGCAGATGCAGTTCACCCGCACGTTGGCCGGGCCCAGCTCTTGCGCCAGTGTACGGGTCAGGCCGCGGATGGCCCACTTGGCCGCCGCGTAGGGCGCGCGTCGGGCAAAGCCATATTGCCCGCCAGTGGACGACATGTTGACGATGGAGCCGCTGCCTTGCCGGCGCAGGATGGGCGCCGCCGCCCGGGCGCACAAAAAGCAGCTGTCCAGATTCACCGCCAGGCAGCGCTGCCAGTCAGCAAACTGCATGTCCTCCAGCAGCGCGGTTGGGCCGGCCACACCGGCGTTGTTGACCAGACTGTCCAGCCCGCCCAGGTGATTCAGCGCAGCCTGAAACAAGGCTGTCACCTGCGCCTCGTCGGCCACGTCGCACACCTGCCCGGTCAGCTGTGGGTAGCGCAGCAAGGTGTCGGCCAGCGCGGCGGCATCGATGTCGCAGATGTACACGCGGGCACCTGCGGCCATAAAGGCTTGCGCGGTGACCAGGCCAATGCCGCTGGCCGCAGCGGTGATCAGCACGCGCTGGCCGGCGTGGCTCAGCGAAGAGGGTTGTTGGGGCATGATGGTGGCTTGCTGGCAAATTGGTGGGGTGTGGTGGGTTGGGGTGGACCCCATGAATTTAGCTTACACCGGACCGAGCGGCTCGCACGAGGGCGAACTGGCGTAGCAGCTTGAATACGTCATGTCTGTTTTGCATATAGCGCAGGTCGGTGGTGATCGCTCGCATCGTGTAGCCTGACGCACTACACACTACAATAATCTCAATGATTAAAAGCTTTCGGCACAAAGGATTGGAGCGCTTTTTCCACGAAGGAAGTAAAGCAGGCATCCAGCCAGCCCATGCGGGCAGATTGCGATTGCAATTGGCGGCGCTAGATCAATCCGTTGGGCCTGAAGATATGTCGGCACCCGCATGGGGCTTGCATCCGCTAAAAGGTGGCTTAAAGGGCCATTGGGCGGTCACGGTGAACGGTAACTGGCGCATGGTTTTTACTTTTGAAGGTACGGATGCCGTGTTGGTTGACTACCTGGATTACCACTGAGGATTTGAAATGACTCGAATGCACAACCCGCCGCATCCCGGCGAAGTTCTACGGGAATATTTAGGTGAAACGACCGTCACGGCTGCTGCCATCAGCCTGGGCGTCAATCGTGTGACGCTTAACCGTATCGTGACCGGTGCATCCGGCATCTCCGCTGACATGGCCTACCGCTTGGCAGCAGCTTTCGGCACCAGCGCTGAATTGTGGGCGGGCATGCAGCTCCAGTACGACCTGTACCAGGCAGGGAAGGTCAAGCGGCCACGTATTGAAAGGATGTCGGCTCCGGCGTGAGCCCCAGCCATAAACCGAAGCCAGGCGCCGCCATTAGCAACTATGACCGTAGGCTACCTCTAAACGAGCAATAACAATGACGAATCAGGCCAACAAATATCTGGAACCCGCCCGCGAGATCGATGTGGTGCACCGCACCGGCGTGCTGGTGGTGGGCTCCGGCCCCGGGGGCCTGGCGGCGGCGCTGGCAGCGGCGCGCACCGGCGTGCCGGTGACGCTGGTGGAGCGTTTTGGCTGCTTTGGCGGCAACCTGACGGTGGTGGGGGTAGAGGGCTTTGCCTGGTACCGGCACGAGCAGACGGTAGAGGCCAATGGCATCGGCCGCGAGTTTGAGGAGCGCGCCAAGGCCATGGGGGCTGCGGTGCCCGAGAGCCAGTCGCTGTCGTACGAGATTGATTCAGAGGGCTTCAAACTGGTGGCCGACCGGCTGGTGCAAGAGGCCGGCATCCACCCCATGCTGCACCGGCTGTTTGTCGCCCCCATCATGCAGGGCGACACCATCACCGGCATCATTGTTGAATCCAAAGCCGGACGCGAGGCCATTTTTGCCGAGCGGGTGATTGACGCCACGGGTGACGCCGACATTGCCCACCGCGCCGGTGCGCCCACCGTCAAGACGCCGGTGGAGCACATGCAAGCGGCGTCGGTGATGTTCCACCTGGCTGGGGTGGACAAGCAGGCCTTCATGGCCGGGGTGCGCGCCGACCCGCAAACCTACCGCGACTGGGCCACGGGCGAGTGGGAGATCGAGACCTCGGGCAAGGAAGACACCATGTTCTCGCCCTTTCTGGCCAAGCCCTTTGCCCAGGCCATCCGCGACGGCGTGATCCCGCCGCACCTGAACACCATTGCCGGCACCTGGGGCGCGGTGCACGACACCGGCGAGCTGACCTACATGAACCTGGTGCACCTGGCCGGTTGCGACGGCACCAACCCTGACAGCCTGACCCACTTTGAGATTGAAGGGCGCCAGCAGGCCATGCTGGCCATTGAGGCATTGCGCCGCTACACACCTGGCTGCACCGGGGTGCGGCTGCGCAACTTTGGTATGACCATCGGCATCCGTGACACGCGCAAGATCGACGCGGTGTACAACATGACCGAGCAGGATGTGCGGCACCAGGCGCGCTTTGACGACTCGGTGGGCATTTACCCCGAGTTCATCGACGGCTATGGCATCTTGATTTTGCCCACCACCGGCCGCTACATGCACGTGCCCTACCGCGCCATGCTGCCCAAGGGCGTCAAGCACCTGCTGGTGTGTGGCCGCGCCATTGGCGGCGACCGCGTCTCGCACGCCGCCACGCGCAACATGGCCTGTTGCGCCGTGGCTGGCCAGGGCGCCGGCATTGCAGCTGCGCTGTCCATCAAGGCCGGCTGCGATGTGGACCAGGTGGCCATGCCCCAGTTGCAGGCCGAGCTGGCGCGCCAGGGCGTGCGCTACCTGTGACCGTCGCACCTAGCCTTGGGTGCTGATGGACAGCTTTGACTACATCGTCATTGGCGCCGGCACCGCTGGCTGCGTGCTGGCCGACCGGCTCAGCGCCGATGGCCAAAAGCGCGTGCTGCTGCTGGAGGCCGGCGGCTCGGACCGCCGCTTTTGGATCCGCACCCCCATCGGTTACGGCAAAACTTTTTACGACGAGTCGGTGAACTGGAAGTACAACACCGAGCCCGACGCCGGCCTGGGCGGGCGGCGCAGCTACTGGCCGCGCGGCAAGGTGCTGGGCGGCTCCAGCGCCATCAACGCCATGGTCTATTGCCGGGGCTTGCCGGGTGACTTTGACGACTGGCGCGCCGCCGGCAACACTGGCTGGGGCTGGGCCGATGTGGCACCGGCGTACCAGCAGCTGGAGCGTCGCGTGGGCGCCGACGGCAGGGTGCAGGGCGACGGCCCGCTGTGGGTGTCGGAGCGCGAGCCCGAGTACCACCCGGTCAAGCGGCATTTTTTGGCGGCGGCGCGCCAGCTGGGGCTGCCGGCCACGGCCGACTTCAACGGCCCGCAGCCTGAGGGCGTGGGCGCCTATGCCATCACCACCCGGCGCGGCCTGCGCTGCTCGGCGGCCGATGCCTTTTTGCGCCCGGCGCTGGGCCGCCCCAACCTGACGCTGCGCACCGGGGCACTGGCCCAGCGCATCCTGTTTGAAGGCCGGCGTGCCGTGGGCGTGGCCTACCTGCAGCAAGGCCAGCTGCACCGTGCCACGGCCACAGCCGAGGTGCTGCTGGCCGGTGGCGCCGTCAACTCACCGCAGCTGCTGCAGCTGTCTGGCATCGGGCCCGGGCCGCTGCTCCAGGGCCTGGGGCTGGCGGTGCTGCAGCACAACACGGCGGTGGGCGGCGGCCTGCAAGACCACCTGGGCATCAACTACCTGTACCGCGCCACCGAGCCCACCCTGAACGGCACGCTGGGCAGCTGGCGCGGCCGGCTGGCGGCAGGGCTGCGCTTTGTACTGCAGCGCGCCGGCCCCTTGAGCCTGAGCGTCAACCAGATCGGCGGGCTGGTGCGCTCTGGCCCGGGCCTGGCGCGGCCCGACACCCAGCTGTACTTCAGCCCCTTGAGTTATTCCAC
>JBAXMQ010000149.1:0-7701 GCA_037134215.1 Betaproteobacteria bacterium | reverse complement strand
GAAGGATTCGAACCTTCGCATGCTGGAATCAAAATCCAGTGCCTTAACCAACTTGGCGACTCCCCTACACGGGTCAACGGCTATTCGCCGCCCACCTCAAAATCATCGACCCCGGCCCAACCCGCCAGCGGGTGAACCTGCAGGGCATTGCACACCCTGACCTCTGCGCCCGGCGGTGCACCGGGCACCTCGATCGGCCGTGGCAGGCGGGCAAATACCGCACTACCCGAACCGGTCATCCGGCCTTGCAAACCCAGCCGCTCAAGCCATGCCAAAGCACATGGAATGTCGGGGCAAAAGCCCTCTGCGACTGGCTGTAAATCGTTGCGGCCAAAACCAAACGGGTCCGCAACGAAGCCTGAAAGTATAGCAGCGTCACTGTCTCTTTTGAGGGTCGGGCTGGAGAAAATCGCGCTGGTGGGCAGGCCTGCCGCCGGCTTGACGACCAGAAATTGCGCCGCCGGCAGGTCCACTGGCCTCATCACTTCTCCGATGCCCTCCACCCAGGCGTTGTGGCCACCCAGAAAAAAAGGCACATCGGCGCCCAGTCCCAAGCCCAGGGGCAGCAGCCGCGCCAGCGGCCAGTTCAGACCCCACAGCCGGTTGAGTGCCAGCAGCGTGGTGGCCGCATCTGATGAGCCGCCGCCCATACCGGCCTGGGCCGGGATACTTTTTTCGATGCCAATATGTGCGCCCTGGGTGCAGCCACTCGCGACCTGCAGCGCCCGGGCCGCGCGCAGCACCAGGTCGTCGGCAGGCAGCGCGGCACCGAGGTCTTCGCGGCTGAGTTGCCCGTCATTGCGGCGCTCCATATGCAAGGTGTCGCACCAGTCGATCAGCATGAACACCGACTGCAGCAGGTGGTAGCCGTCTGCACGGCGCCCCGTGATGTGCAGAAACAGGTTGAGCTTGGCAGGTGCGCTGAGGTCGTAGAGGGCTTGCATGGCTTGGCCTGCAGGGCAGGGATCAGGGCGCCAGCACCAGCCGCAGCTCGGCAACAGGCAGTGGTGAGTCACGTCGCGCGCCAATGCGGCCGCTGGCGCGCTGCGACAGGTCGGCCTGCCAGCCCTCAGCGGCCATGGCGTCGCCCGCCAGCCAAGCAAACAGGGCGGCCACGGGCAACTCGGCCCCCAGGGTCTGCTGCATCAGAGCGCCGAGCGAGGCGAACTGCCGGGTCTCGGCGTTGCTGCGCAGCGTGCTGGACTGCGGCGACCAGTTCAGCGCCGCCGCCGTGGTGCCCAGCGGCGTAAACAGGGTCAGCGCGCCGGTCTGGGCATTGCCGCTGAGCTCAAACGTGGCCGTAAAAGACTGCACCGGCTCTGCCTCCACGCGCAGCGCCAGTCGGCCGTGCCATGGCCCTGACACAGAGCTATTTAAGGCGCCAAGCCTTGTCGAACCTGCACAACCCACTATCAAAAATAGAGCAAAAAGGACAGCGCCAGCCCGCTGCAGCCAGCCGGTCACAATGTCACGCGCAGGCGTTTGAGGGTGTCGCGCAGGGTCTCGTTGTCGGGGCTTTGGCCCACCGCTTCGCGCCAGACCTTCATGGCCTGCTCGCGCCGGCCCATGGCCCAGAGCACCTCGCCCAGGTGGGCAGCAATCTCGACGTCCGCACGCGCCTTGTAAGCGCCCTGCAGCAGACGCAGGGCCTCGGCCAGATTGCCACTGCGGAACTCGACCCAGCCCAGGCTGTCGGTGATGAAAGGATCGTCCGGCGCAAATTCCAGCGCTTTCTTGATCAGCTGGCGTGCTTCAGGCAGGCGCAGGTTGCGCTCGGCCAGCGAGTAGCCCAGTGCGTTGTAGGCATGCTGATAGTCTGGCCGGCTGGCGATCACGCCGCGCAGCAGCCGCTCCATCTCGTCAAACCGTTCCAGTTTTTCGGCCATCATGGCCTGGTCGTAGCTCAGGTCGGCGTCGTCGGGAAAGCGCTCCAGGCCCTCGCTCAGTAGATCGAAAGCGGCTTTGTACTGTTTGGCGTCGCGCAGCAGTTGCAGCTCGCTGGTGAGCTTGAGGCGGGCCTCGGCCACGGTGGTTTCGGGTTGGCGCCGTATCAGAGCGCGCGCGTCTTCGAGTTTGCCCTGGCGGGCAAGCATACTGGCGCGCCGCATTTGGGCGTTAAGCAATTCTTCGGGGTTGTCGATGCGGGCCAGCCAGGCTTCGGCTTGCGCCATGTCGTTGCGTTTCTCGGCGATCTGGGCCAGCGACAAATACGCCTGGGCCTGACCGCGCGCCGCGTTGCTGTTGGCGCCACCGGTGGCCCGTGCCGGGGTCAGCGCCAGGTAGCGTTTCAGGCTGGTTTCTGCCAGTTCATACCGGTTGTCGTCCAGCGCCAGCGCGCCCCGCATCAGCCAGGCGTCCGCCAGTTCGGGTTGTTCGCTGGTGACGGTCTCGAGTTGGCTGGCGGCGTCGGCGTAACGCTGCGCGCTGATCAGGGTGCGCGCATAGTCCATGCGCACCTCAGCCTGGGGCTTGCCTTCAAGGTATTTTTTGACCAGTGCCTCGGCATTGGCCTGCTTGGCGCTCATCAGCGCCAAGCCCAGTAGCGCTGGCGCTTCGGCCCGGGCGTCCAGCCCCTGGGCCTTGCGCCCGGCCTCCAGGGCCCCACCCCCGTCGGCAGCCTCCATGCGCATGCGGCCGATGGTGGTCCAGGCGGCCACACCATTGGCCGGGGTCGTGAGGTACTCTGCCAACGCCTGCTCCACCGCCTGTACCGCCCCTTTTTTGTCTGCGGCGCGTGCATAGAAGCGGGGGATGACCGTGATCACCAGCGCCCGCTCTTTGGCCTCGGCACTGGCGATCTCCCGCTTGAGCGGCTCTACCGTCTCGGGCAGGCGGTTCAGGCTGATCAGGATTTGCAAGGTGTAACGGTTGGCCTCACGCGAGGCCGGCAGAGCCTGCCGCCAGGCGCGTGCCGCTTGCAAGGCCGCATCCCCCGAGCGGGACTTGAGGGCGATCTCCACCGCCCGCTGGTACAGGCGCGGGTCGCCGGTTTTGCGCGCCGCGTCCAGCACCAGCGAAAAGGCCGCCCCAGGCTCGTCGGTGTTGGCACTGAGCTCACCCAGCAGCAATTGGTAAAACAAGGCGCTGTCCAGCGCCACTGCGGACGCCGCAGGCGCAGCTGTCGCTGCCGGCGCGGCAGGCGTTTGGGCATTCGCGCCCAGCGTGGCCAGCAGCAGGGCCAGCAAGGGAATACGGGGGTCTATACGCATCAGACCATAATAATCTATGCCAGCCCCTGATTGTTTGCCATGCCTGAATTGCCAGAAGTCGAAGTGACCCGCCAAAGCTTTGCGAGCCGCATCGCCGGTGCCCGGGTGCTGGAAGCCCGCCTGGGCAAGCCCTTGCGCTGGCCCTTGGGCTGCCCGGTTGCTACGCTGGCGGGCCGCACGGTGCGCGGCGTGCGCCGGCGTGGCAAGTACCTGCTGCTGGACCTGGACCGGGGGCTGCTGTTGTTGCACCTGGGCATGTCGGGCAGCCTCAACTTTGCCCAGGCCCTCTCGCCGCCCGGCGTTCACGACCATTTCGATCTGGTCACCACCCAGGGCACGCTGCGCCTGCACGACCCACGCCGTTTTGGTGCTGTGGTGTACGCCGAGGCCGAGGACGACCCAGTGGCGCAAAAACTGCTAGGCCGGCTGGGCATGGAGCCGCTGGCGGATGGTGTGGGCGGTTTTGACCTGCCCACCTTTCAGGCCGGCCTCAAACGCCGACAGACGGCCATCAAGCAGGTGCTGCTAGCGGGCGATGTGGTGGTGGGCGTGGGCAATATCTACGCGTCTGAAGCCTTGTTTCTGGCCGGCATCCGGCCCACGCTGAGGGCGGCCAAGCTGAGCCGGCCACGCGCGGCACGACTGCATACCGCGATCCGCGAGGTGCTGGCGCGCGCCGTGGCCAAGGGCGGCAGCACGCTGCGCGATTTCTCCAGCGCCAGCGGTGAGACCGGTTATTTTCAGCTCGAAGCCATGGTGTATGGGCGCGAGGGACAGCCCTGCCGGGCCTGCGACACGCCCATCAAGATGCTGCGCCAGGGCCAGCGTGCCACCTTTTTCTGCCCGCAATGCCAGAAGCCATGAGCGCCGACTTGGCCGGGCGCGTGGTGCAGTGGCAGCTGGCCCACGGCCGGCACGACCTGCCCTGGCAAAACACGCGCGATCCCTACCGCGTGTGGCTGTCAGAAATCATGCTGCAGCAGACCCAGGTGGTGACGGTGCTGGACTATTTTGGCCGCTTCCTGGCCCGCTTTCCCGATGTGGCCGCGCTGGCGGCGGCACCGCTGGACGATGTGCTGGGCCTGTGGAGCGGCCTGGGCTACTACAGCCGGGCCCGTAACCTGCACCGCTGCGCCCAGGCGGTGATGGCCTTGCACGAAGGTGCGTTTCCGCGCAGCGCCGAGCAGTTGCAAACCCTGCCGGGCATCGGCCGCTCCACCGCGGCGGCGGTGGCCTCGCTGTGCTTTGGTGAGCGTGTGGCCATTCTGGACGGCAACGTCAAACGCGTGTTGACCCGGGCGCTGGGCTATGGCGCCGATCTGGCCAGCGCAGCCAACGAGCGTGCCTTGTGGGCCTTGGCTGCCGACCTGCTGCCGCAGACCGATTTGGCGCAGGCCATGCCGCGCTACACCCAGGGCGTGATGGACCTGGGCGCCACCCTGTGCACGGCACGCCAGCCGCAGTGCCCCCGCTGCCCGCTGGCCGACCTGTGTGTGGCCCGGGCGCAGGGCCAGCCGCAGCACTACCCGGTCAAAACCCGCAAGCTCAAGCGCAGCGCCCAGTCGCTGTGGCTGCTGTGGGCCCGCAGCGCGGACGGCCATGTCTGGCTCAGCCAGCGCCCCACGCCGGGGGTTTGGGCCGGCCTGTACTGCCTGCCCCTGTTTGATCGCCCGGACGACCTGGCAGCAGCCCTGCCCGAGCCGCAGCGCAGCAGCCTGCAGCCAGGCGCCGTGCTGCGTCATGTGCTCACCCACAAGGATCTGTATTTGCACCCGGTGCAGCTGCATCTGCCGCAGGCCCTGCCCCTGGGCCTGGACGGTGCCTGGGTGGCGGCTGACCAGTGGCCGGCTTTAGGCCTGCCGGCGCCCATTCGAAAGTGGCTGGCGCTGGGCTGAGCCAGGCCGGGCCGATGGCTTCAGGCGGTGTCGAGCTCGCGGTGGCGCGTCAGCGTCACCCAATCGCTGGCAAAGGCATTGGCCAGTTGCTCTACCAGGAACACCGAACGGTGCTGGCCGCCGGTGCAGCCAATGGCCACGGTCACGTAACTGCGGTGGTCGCTGGCCAGGCCCGGCAGCCAGTTGGCCAGGAATTGCCGGATGTGGTCCACCATCTTCATGGCTTCGGGCTGATGCCGCAAAAATTCGGCCACAGCGGCGTCGCGCCCGGTCTGGTGGCGCAATGCCGGCTCGTAGTGCGGGTTGGGCAGCATGCGCACATCAAACACAAAGTCGGCATCGGCCGGGATGCCGCGCTTGTAAGAGAAAGACTCAAACACCAGCGTCAGCTGCCCGGCCGGCGCGGCGATCAGGCCTTTCACATAGGCCTGCAGCTGCGAGGCGCGGATGATGCTGGTGTCAATCACATGGGCCTGCTCGCGCAAGTCGCCCAGCAGCCGGCGTTCCAGCTCAATGGCTTCCACCAGCGCCGGGCGGCGGTCGGTGCCGGCTGACGCCGAGCTGGCCTGGGACAGGGGGTGCCGGCGCCGTGTCTCGGAGTAGCGCCGCACCAGGGTGTCGGTGCCGGCATCCAGAAACAGCGGCTGCACCACCACGCCCTGCGCGCGCAGCGCTGCCAATTGCTGGGGCACCAGCGGCAGCGAGGCGGCGCTGCGCACGTCCATGGCAATCGCCAGCCGGTTTGCCTGGTGGGTTTTTTCCAGGGCCACAAAGGGCAACAGCAGCTCAGGCGGCAGGTTGTCCACGCAGTAGTAACCGGCGTCTTCCAGCGCGTGCAGCGCCACCGACTTGCCCGAGCCGGACATGCCGGTGATCAGCACCATTTGCATGGCGGCAGGTGCGTCCATGGTGTCAGGCCCTGGCTTGCAGCATTTCGCGGGCATGGGCCAGCGTGGTGTCGGACAGGCGCTCGCCGCCCAACATGCGCGCCACCTCGCCCACCCGGCGCTCGCCCTGCACCGGGCTGACCGAACTGAGCGTGGCACCGGCCTGCAACTGCTTGGCCACCACCAGGTGGTGGTCGGCGCAGGCCGCCACCTGCGGCAGGTGCGTCACCGCCAGCACCTGCCGGTCTTGCCCCAGCTGCTGCATCAGGCGGCCCACGGTCTCGGCCACGGCGCCGCCCACACCGGCGTCCACCTCGTCAAAAATCAGGGTCTGCGCCGTGCCCAACTGGCTGGTGGTGACGGCAATGGCCAGCGCCATGCGAGACAGCTCTCCGCCCGAGGCCACCTTGTTGACCGGCCGCGGCGTGCTGCCGGCGTGCCCCGCGACCAGAAAACCCACATCCTCCAGGCCATGCTGCATGGCTTGCGCGGCCGCTGTCAGTCCCACCTCAAACTGGCCGCCCTGCATGCCCAGGCCCTGCATGGCCCGGGTGATGGCCTGCGCCAGCTGGGGCGCGGCTTTGCCCCGGCCCTGCGAGACGCGGCGTGCCTCCAGCTGGTAAAGCTGCAGTGCCCGCTGCTCGGCGGCCTCCAGCGCGGCCAGGTCGGCAGCGGCGTCGAGCTGTTTCAAATCGCTTTCCCACTGCGCCAAAAGGTCGGGCAGTTCGGCCGGGTCGCGCCGGTAGCGCCGCGCCAGCGACATCCAGAGTGACAGGCGCTCGTCCAACTCGGCCAGGCGCTGCGGGTCCAGTTCGGTGCGGCGCAGGTAGGCGCGCAGGCCGTGCACGGTGTCTTCTACCTGGGCCAGGCTGGATGCCAAAACCTCTGCCAGCCCTTTGAATACGGGCTCCACGTGCTCCTGTTGTTGTAGCAACTGGCAGGCGCGGTGCAAACCTTGCACTGCGCTGTGTTCCTCTTCGTCCAGGCTTTGCACCGCGCCGTTGGCGGCATCCAGCAGGGCCTGCGCGTTGGACAGGCGGCCATGCTCGGTGTTGAGTTCGTCCCACTCGTCGGTGCCGGGTGCCAGCTTGACCAGCTCGCCAATCTGCCAGGACAGCCGCTCGCGCTCGGTCTGCAGCGTGGCCTGTGCGGTTTGGGCCTGGGCCAGCGCGGCCTGTGCCTGGCGCCACCCCTGCCAAAGCCGGCCAAGTGCCGATGTGTCCAGGCCAGCGTAGGCGTCCAGCAGGCCACGCACCGCCTCGGGCCGCGTCAGGCTTTGCCAGGCGTGTTGGCCGTGAATGTCCAGCAGTTGCTCGCCCAGCTCGCGCAGCTGGGTGGCGGTGGCGGCGCTGCCGTTGATCCAGGCCCGGCTTTTGCCTTGGGTGTCTACGGTGCGGCGCAGCAGCAGGCTGCCGTTGGCGTCAAAACCGGCCTCATCCAGCCAGGCGTCAATGGCGGCGCTGGTGTCAAATTCAGCGCTCACATCGGTGCGGCTGGCGCCCTCGCGAATGGCGCCTGCATCGGCGCGACCGCCGGTGACCAGTTGCAAGGCGTCGATCAGGATCGATTTGCCCGCGCCGGTCTCGCCCGTCAGCACGCTGAAGCCGCTGGCCAGCTCCAGCTCCAGCTCGCTGACAATCACAAAATCACGCAGGGCCAGTCGTTTGAGGCTCACGGTCAGACCGCTCCTTCGTTCCAGTGCAGTTTTTG
>JBAXMQ010000148.1:0-7704 GCA_037134215.1 Betaproteobacteria bacterium | reverse complement strand
TCGTCCTGGCTGGGCAAAAACAGGTCGCACAGGCCCACGGCATGGCTCAGCACCTCGCGCGCCCGCGCCAACGGCCAGAGCTTGAGGCGCAGGTTGCTGTCCAGGCTGACCCGGGTGCCGCAGGCGCGGGCCTGTGCCATCGCGGCCAGCACGGTGTCACAGGCGCTGGCCGAGATGGCCAGGGAAATGCCCGAGACATGCAACCAGCGTGCGCGTGCGATCAGGTCCGCCGCGCCATGCCCCAGCCAGTCGGGTGTCATGCGACTGGCGGCTGAGCCGGCCCGCAGGTAGCTGAAGGCGTGGCCCTGCGCCCCATGGGTCACAAAGTAGACCCCGGTGGGCGCCACCGCATCGCGTTGCACCGCCGAAGTGTCCACGCCCTCCTCTTGCCAGAGCTTCAGCAGCGCCTCGCCCCAGGGGTCGGTGCCCAAGCGGGTCAGGTAGGCGGTGCGGGCGCCAGCCCGTGCGGCGGCCAGCACCGCGTTGCTGGTGTCGCCACCAAAGCCCTGCAGGTACTGGCGCTGCCCGGGGTGGGTCTGGTTGAACTCCACCATGGCCTCGCCCAGCGCCACCACGTCGAACGTCCGGTTCTCCGCGCTCATGGCCGGGCCGCCGGCAGGAACAGCGCCTGCAAGTCGTTCAGAAAGTCAAAGCCGCGCGGGCTAGGCCGCACCCGAGCGCCATCGCGCTCGATCAGGCCCCGCGCCTCGGCCGCAGCCAGCCCGGCCTGCAGGGCGCTGGGTGGCAGGCCGGTGCGCTCGCTGAACGCGGGCAGGCCAAACCCGTCTTTCAAGCGCAGCGCATTGAGCATGAACTCAAACGGCAACTCGGCCCGCGCCACCTCGGTCGCCTGCGCCACGCCGTCGCCAGACAGCGCACGGTCCATGTACAGGCGGGGCTCACGAAAGCGCACCTGGCGCACCACCCGGTGGGCAAAACTGAGCTTGCTGTGGGCGCCGGCGCCCAGCCCCAGGTAGTCGCCAAACTGCCAGTAATTGAGGTTGTGCCAGCAGCGGTGCCCGTCGCGCGCAAAGGCCGACACCTCGTAGCGTTGGAGGCCGGCCGCGCCGGTCTGGTCGGTGATCAGGTCCAGCATGTCACTGGCCAGGTCATCGTCGGGCAGCGTGGGCGGGTACTTGGCAAAGCGGGTGTTGGGCTCGATGGTCAGGTGGTAAATCGACAGGTGCGGCGGCGCCAGGGCCAGCGCGGTGCGCACATCCTGCGCCAGCTCGGTCAGGGTCTGGCCGGGCAGGGCATACATCAGGTCGATGTTGAAGGTGTCAAAGGCCTGGGCCGCCTCCTCCACCGCCGCCAGGGCCTGCGCCCGGTCGTGCACCCGGCCCAGCGCGCTCAAAAAACCGTCCTTGAAGCTCTGCACCCCGACCGACAGCCGCGTCACGCCCGCCGCACGAAAAGCTCGGAAGCGGTCGCGCTCAAAGGTACCGGGGTTGGCCTCCAGGGTGATCTCACAATCGGCCGCCAACCGCAGCCGGGCCCGGATGCCGCCCAGCAACTGGTCGATGGCCTTTGGCGAGAACAGACTGGGCGTGCCGCCGCCGATGAACACACTGTGCACCGTGCGGCCCCAAACCAAGGGCAGGGCCGCCTCCAGGTCGGCCATCAGCGCGTCCAGGTAGCGCTGCTCGGGCAGGTCGGCGGCCGGCAATTCGTGCGAATTGAAGTCACAGTACGGGCACTTGCGGATGCACCAGGGCAGGTGCAGGTACAGCGACAGCGGCGGCAGCGCGCTCAGTTGCAAGGTGCCCGGGCGCAGGTAATGCGCCAGGTCACGCGGCGCGCGCGGCACCTCAGGCTCAGTCTTGGCCGCGCTCTCGGCGGCGGGGAGGATGGGGATCATGCGGGTGATGTCAGGGGCCGGGGAGCCAGCGCTCGCGCATCAGGGCCAACATGGCGTGTGCCGCCTGCCCGCGGTGGCTGCGCGCATTCTTTTCCGCCACCGGCAGTTCGGCAAAGGTCTTGCCCAGTTCGGGGATGAACATCACCGGGTCAAAACCGAAGCCGTTGTGCCCACGCGGCGCGCGGCTGATTTCACCCACCACGCGTCCTACCGCGATCAAGGGCTCCGGATCGTCAGGTGATCGCACCGCCACCAGGGTGCTGACCAGAGCAGCGCGCCGATGGTCGATGTCACGCATCTGCGCCAGCAAGGCCAGCACGTTGTTGTCATCGCCCTTGGCATAGCCGAACTGGGTGGCGTAATGGGCGGTCTGCACCCCGGGCAGGCCGCCAAAGGCATCGACACACAGGCCGGCATCATCAGCCAGCGCGGGCAGGCCGCTGTGCTGCGCGGCGTGGCGCGCCTTGGCCAGCGCGTTTTCGACAAAGGTGTGAAACGGCTCCTCAGCCTCCGGAATGCCAAGCGCGCCCTGCGCCAGCAGCTCAACGCCCAGCGGAGCGAGCATCGCGTGCAGTTCGGCGAGCTTGCCGGGGTTGTTGGAGGCCAGGATAATTTTCATGAAATAGGGCTCTAGCCCTTGTCCCATATAGGTTTATTGCTATTTATTCAATAGCGAGTTCTTTTGCAGGGCGACCAGGCTGCGGCAGCCTTGCTCGGCCAATGCCAGTAACGCATCCATCTCGCGGCGGCTGAAAGCGGCGCCTTCGGCCGTGCCCTGCACCTCGACAAAATGGCCGGCGCCGGTCATCACCACGTTCATGTCGGTGTCGCAGGCCGAATCTTCGGTGTAGGCCAGGTCCAGCAGCGGGTGGCCCTGCACGATGCCCACCGAAATCGCCGCCACATGGTCGCGGATGGGTGACTGTGTGAGCTTGCCCTGGGCCAGCAGGCCGTTGACGGCGTCCTGCGCCGCCACAAAGGCCCCGGTGATGGCGGCGGTGCGGGTGCCGCCGTCGGCCTGCAGCACATCACAATCGAGGTGGATGGTGCGCTCGCCCAACAGCGTCAGGTCAAACACGGCGCGCAGCGAGCGCCCGATCAGGCGCTGGATTTCCTGGGTGCGCCCGCTTTGTTTGCCACGCGCCGCTTCACGGTCGCTGCGGGTGTGGGTGGCGCGCGGCAGCATGCCGTATTCGGCGGTCACCCAACCTTCGCCGCTGCCTTTTTTGTGGCCCGGTACTTTTTCTTCGACCGAGGCGGTGCACAGCACTTTGGTGTCGCCAAATTCGATCAGCACCGAGCCCTCGGCATGGATGGTGTAGCCGCGGGTGATGCGCACGGGCCGCAACTCGTCTGCGGCGCGCGCGCCGCTTCGTTCAAAGTCTGTCATGGGTTCCATTCAGGTTAGGGTCAGTCGCGCTCATGCGCGCTTCGCTTCGGCGGCCTTGCTGCTCTTTCCGCGGTACTCGGCCAGCGTGGCGTCAAAGCGCAGTCGTATTTTCTCACCCAAACCCAGCGGCGTGTGAGTGCGCTTACCCTCGCGCTTGAGGGCCTTTTGCAGGGCAAACACCGATTGCGGTCGCGCCAGCGGATCAGGGGCCATGCACCAGCGCACCACCTCGATCAGATCGTCCGAGTACACACCGCGCAAGCGGGCCAGGTTGGCCACGACCCGGTCATGGGCCGGCCGCTGCGTGGCCTCGGACGGGGGAAAGCCCCGCATGCACGAGTACATGCAGGCGCCGATCGCATACAGATCGGTCCACGGCCCCATGACGCCGTCGCGCCGGTACATTTCAGGGGCGGCAAAGCCGGGGGTGTACATCGGTCGGGTCAGGTTGCCCTCCTTGGTCAGCACCTCGCGCGCAGCGCCAAAGTCAATCAGCACGGCCCGGTTGTCGTCAGTGACCAGGATGTTGGCCGGCTTGATGTCCAGGTGCAGCATGCGGTGCTGGTGCACGATGCGCAGCCCGCGCAAGATTTCTTCAAACAGCGAACGGATGGTGGACTCGCGGAACACCTTGGGCTTCTTCAGGTCGCGCGCAGCAATAACAAAATCTTGCAGCGAGGCGCCTTCAAGGTAATTCATCACCATGTAAACCGTGTCATTTTCGGGGAAGAAGTCCATCACGCGCACCACACTGGGGTGGGCAATCTGAGCCAGCGCGCGGCCTTCTTCAAAGAAACTTTTCAGGCCCAGGCGGTAGACGTTGAGCATGTCGGGCAGCACCTGCGGCAGCCGCTCGCCGGCGGCCCGGCTGGCCAGCGTGGCCGGCAGGTACTCTTTGATGGCCACCTGCTGGCCCTGGCCGTCCACCGCCAAGTAAACCAGACCAAATCCGCCGGCCGCCAGCTTGCGCACGATGCGGTAGCCGCCAACCGGTGCGTCAGGGGCTAAGGGGGCGGGACTGACCTTGACCATAAATTTGAGGGCGGGCAGGACTGGCCCAGCTGAACCCGGTTATTCTCAGGCGAGTACCACGGATCAAAGAAGCGAAATGCCAGTTTACAGCATGACCGGCTATGCCAGCGTTCAATCAGGCGGCGCGTCCGGCGCGGCCGACACCGACCCGAAAGCGGTCCCGCCCAGCCGCATGGGGCTGGAGATTCGGGCTGTCAACAGCCGCTTCCTGGACCTGAGCTTCAAGCTGCCCGACGAGTTGCGCCAGTTCGAGCCGGGGCTGCGTGAGCTGCTGGTCGGCCGCCTCAAACGCGGCAAGGTAGAGGTGCGCATCGCGCTGGAACAGGGGCTGCGCCAATTGGTGCCGGAGCCCAGCGCCCGCCTGTTGCAGCGCCTCAACAGCCTGCAGGACAACGTCAAGTCATGGCTGCCGCAGGCCAACGCCCTGAGCGTGGCCGACGTGATCCGGCTTGCCGCCAGCGAACAAGGCACCCTCACTGGCATCGGTCCGGAGCAGGTGATGCCGCTGGCCGAACAGGCACTGGCGGCGCTGTTGACCGCCCGGCAACGCGAAGGCAAGCGCCTGGCCGCCATGCTGCTGGAACGCATCACCCAGCTGCGGCACCTGGCTGGCCAAGCGCAGCCGCTGGTGCCGCAACTGGTGGCCCAGCAGCGTCAGCGCTTCATGGAGCGCTGGCAAGAGGCCATGGCGCTGGGCGAGACGGCAGTGCTGCCTGAGGCCGCGCAGGACCGGGCACTGACCGAGGCCACTGCCTTTGCCATCCGCATTGACGTGGCCGAAGAACTCACCCGGCTCAACTCGCATCTGGACGAGCTGCAGCGTCTGATTACCAAAGGTGGCGAGATCGGCAAACGGCTGGACTTCCTGATCCAGGAGCTGCACCGCGAGGCCAACACCCTGGGGTCCAAGTCGGCGGCGCTGGAGCTGACGCATATTTCAGTGGACATGAAGGTGCTGATCGAGCAGATGCGAGAGCAGGTGCAGAACATAGAATGACGGGTTTACCGACCTTGGCCTTCAGCGCCCTGCCCCATGGACTATCCCGGTAACCTGTTTGTCGTTGCAGCCCCCAGCGGAGCGGGCAAATCCAGCCTGGTCAAGGCCCTGCTTGAGCTTGACTCGCACGTACAGCCGTCGGTCTCGCACACCACCCGGGCGCCTCGGGGCCAAGAAAAACACGGGCGCGAGTATTACTTTGTGTCGGAGTCCGACTTCGACGCCATGGTGCAGGCCGATGCCTTTGTGGAATGGGCAAACGTACACCGGCACCGTTACGGCACCTCCAGAAAGGCGATTGAGGAACGCATGGCGCAGGGCGCCGATGTGGTGCTCGAAATCGACTACCAGGGGGCCTTGCAGATCAAGACGATTTACGCCAACGCCATCAGCATCTTCATCCTGCCCCCAAGCTGGGAGGAACTGCGGGCCCGGCTGGAGCGGCGTGGTGAAGACTCGGCTGAGGTCATTGACCTGCGCCTTCGCAACGCGGCCATCGAGGTAGCGCAGGTGGCGCAGTTCGACTTCGTTATAATCAATGAGTTGTTTGACAGGGCGCTGTTTGACCTCAAGGCCATCGTGCATGCCCAGCGACTCAAATTTTCGGCCCAGCTTCGCGCCCGCTTTGAGACCTTCAAGGCCTTGCACATCGTCTAGCGCCACATCGGTTTTTTTCGGAGATTTTCATGGCCCGCATCACTGTTGAAGACTGCCTTGAGCAGATTCCCAATCGCTTCCAGCTGGTGCTGGCAGCCACCTACCGGGCCCGCATGCTCAGCCAAGGCCACGCGCCCAAGGTGGAGAGCAAGAACAAGCCTGGCGTGACCGCGTTGCGCGAGATAGCAGCTGGCAAGATAGGCGTCGAAATGCTCAAGAAAGTCCCCATCTGAGCCACCCTGTCTAAACCCCAAAAAGCACCGCTTGCGGTGCTTTTTTGTTGCTGTCAGTCCATTCGACATCAGCAGGCTATATTCGGGGGGTGAATACCGCCATCCGACCCTTTGGCCGAGCCCGCACGGGCCCTGCGCGCGCAGCGCCCAAGGCCAGCCCGGCGGCAGCCAATGCGGCGGCAGCCAGCTTCGCCAGCCTCACTGACAAGCTTGACTACCTGGCCCCGACAGACCTGGAGCAGGTCCGGCTGGCCTACCGTTTTGCCGATCAGGCCCACCTGGGCCAGCTGCGCAATGGCGGCGAGCCCTACATCACGCACCCGATCGCGGTGGCGCTCCAATGCGCCGAATGGAAGCTTGACGCCCAGGCCCTGATGGCAGCGCTGCTGCACGACGCGCTCGAAGACTGCGGCATCACCAAGGTCGAATTGATCGAGCGTTTCGGCTCACCGGTGGCGGAGCTGGTCGACGGCCTGACCAAGCTGGACAAACTGAAGTTCAACACGCGCGAGGAGAACCAGGCCGAGTCGTTCCGCAAGATGCTGTTGGCCATGGCACGCGATGTGCGGGTGATCCTGATCAAGCTGGCCGACCGCACCCACAACATGCGCACGCTGTCGGATTCGCCGCGCGAGAAGTGGGGGCGTATCGCCTCGGAAACGCTGGAGATCTATGCGCCGATTGCCCACCGTCTGGGCCTGAACCAGACCTACCGGGAACTGCAAAACTTGGCATTTCGCCATTTGCGGCCCTGGCGCTACACGGTGCTCGACAAGGCAGTGGCCAAGGCGCGCAGCCGCCGCCGCGATTTGCTGCAAAAGGTGCAGCGTGAGGTCGAGGCTGCCTTTGCCAGCAACGGCATGAAGCCCAAGATGGCGGGCCGGGAAAAATCCCTTTACTCCATTTACAAGAAGATGCAGAACAAACACCTGAGCTTTGCCCAGGTGAACGACATTTACGGCTTTCGGGTGGTGGTGCCCAGCGTGATCGACTGTTACACCGCCCTGGGCATCCTGCACCAGCTTTACAAGCCCTTGCCCGGCCGTTTCAAGGACCACATCGCCATTGGCAAGCTCAATGGCTACCAGTCGCTCCACACCACCTTGGTGGGCCCCTCGGGCATCAGCGTCGAGTTTCAGGTGCGCACCGAGGCCATGCACCTGGTGGCGGAGTCCGGCGTGGCCGCTCACTGGCTGTACAAGGCGGAGCGACCGCAGGAGGCCGAGCAGCTGGGCTCGCAGTGGCTGCAGTCGCTGCTCGACATTGAGGACGAGACACTGGACGCAGCCGAGTTCTGGGACCACGTCAAGGTGGACCTGTTTCCCGATGCGGTCTACGTCTTCACCCCAAAAAGCCAGATCATGGCGCTGCCGCGCGGCGCCACCGTGGTGGATTTTGCCTACGCCATCCACAGCAACGTGGGGGATCGCACCGTAGCTGCCCGCGTCAATGGCGAGCAGGTGCCACTGCGCACCGAGCTGAAAAACGGCGACATGATCGAGGTGGAGACCGCGCCGGTCTCCACGCCAAACCCGGC
>JBAXMQ010000147.1:0-7721 GCA_037134215.1 Betaproteobacteria bacterium | reverse complement strand
GAGCAGCTCATTCGTAATGAGAAGGTCGGGTGTTCGATTCATCTCTCCGGCACCAATGAAATCAAGGGTCTGCCACTATGAAAATAGTAGCAGACCCTTTCTCTTTGGCGCGCTTGGTACCAAATTCACAAACCGATCAAAGTCGCTGCGGCTGCCCTTGGCGGCTTCCAGCTTGAGATAGTCCAGCGTCATGACCGAGGGCATCTACTCTGACACGGCGGCGGCAATGAATTGGTTCACCGACATATCGTCGCGCAGAGCCAATTCCTTCACTTTTTGGTGATTTTGGGCCCTGGGCGTCACCCGTAGAGCACAATGTGTCTGAAGTACCCTTTCACTTTTCAGCTTGGCAGAGGTTCCATGGACTGGTTGACGCCCTACATGACGCAGCATCCCGAACTGCCGGTCTTTCTTGCAATCGGCATCGGATATTGGATCGGCAAGTTCAAGCTCAAGGGCGTTGGCTTTGGCCCTGTAACCGGTTCGCTGATCGCGGGGCTGCTCATCGGCTACCTGTTTCATGTCCCGGTCGCCGACACCGCCAAACAGTTTCTTTTCATGTTGTTCATGTTCGGGATCGGCTACTCGGCGGGGCCGGGCTTCGTGCGAGGCGTCCAGGACGGCGGTTGGCGGTGGGTCGCGCTTGGCGTCGTGATTCCGGCGACCGGGGTGCTGACAGCCTTCGTGATGGCTCGCCTTCTCAATCTCGAGTTGGGCTATGCCGCCGGCATGATGTCGGGTGCTCTGACTGAATCGCCGGTGATCGGCACCGCCAGCGAGGCGATCCGGTCGCTGCCGCTGCCAATCGAAGACAAGGAGCGCCTCATCCGGCAGATCCCGGTGGCCGATGCGCTCACCTACATCTTTGGCACCTTCGGCGTAATCTTCTTCTGCTCTTACATCGGCCCGTGGTTGCTGCGCCTGGATCTCAAGGCTGAGGCCCTGAAGCTCGAAGTCGCGATGGGGATGGACCGGGACCGCCAGGACGGTGCTTCCGCCTGGCGGATGTTCGAATTGCGAGCCTATCGGCTGCATCCGTCTTATTCGGTCGTCGGCCGAACGATTGCGCAGGCCGAGGCCATGGCGCAGCCGGCAAGGCTCTTCATCGAACGCATTCGGCGCGACGCTTCGATTGTCGAGGCAAGGCCCGACACCATCCTGAAGGCAGGCGATGTGGTTGCCGTGATCGCACTGAACGAGACTCTGGTTGGCACACTCGGGCCGCAGGCGGAGGAAGTGTTCGACCGCGAACTGCTGGACATTGGCCAGTCGAGCCTTGAGGTGGAGATCACCCAACGAGACATCTCAGGAATGACCATTGATGCCCTGCGTGCCGCCCCCGAACTCATCCGTGGCGTGTTTGTGCGAGCGGTCAAACGCGGCGGACAGGACCTCCCGGTCGCGCCTGGCACGGTATTGCAACGGGGCGACAAGCTCACGGTGTTCGGGCTGACACCCACTGTGGAGCGGGTCGTGCAGCGCCTGGGCAAGGTCGCTCATCCACCCCAGCACACCGACTTCGTGGCACTGGGCCTGGCGATTTTCACCGGGGCCTTGTTGGGGCTCGCGCTGGCCTTCCCGGTAGGCGGCCTTCACATCGCACTCGGGAGCAGCGTGGCGGTGTTGCTGATGGGGCTCGCCATGGGCTGGCGAAACTCGACCCATCCCGAGTTTGCCTTCATCCCGGCGGGCGCCATTGAGTTCATGAAATCAATCGGTCTGGCCGCTTTTGTGGCCATGATCGGGCTGAAGGCCGGGCCGGTATTCGTTGATGCCATCCAGCAGATCGGCCTGCAGGTCTTCCTGGGCGGCATCATGGTGACGCTTGTGCCGCAACTGGTCGGTCTGCTGGTGGGCCGCTACCTGCTGGGCCTGAACCCATTGCTGCTGCTGGGGGCGCTTGCCGGCGCGCAGACCATGACCGCAGGTCTCGCCGCACTTCAGGAGCGCTCAGAAAGCCCGGTAGCCGTTATCGGCTACTCAAGTACGGTGGCCTTCGGGCACATACTGATTTCGATCGGCGGAACAGCGCTCATCTGGATGTTGAGCTGACGGGCTACATCCAAGCCTCACCCAAGGCCTGCGCCTGCGCCAGCACCAGTTCAACCGCGCCTTCTTGCAAGTCGGGCGGGTATTTGTATTTGCGCAGAATGCGTTTGACCATCAGGCGCAGCTTGGCGCGCACACTCTGGCGCTCTGACCAATCAACGCTCAGGTTCTGGCGCAGGTTTTCGGTGAGTTCTTGGGCGATCTTCTTCAGTATCTCGTCGCTGAGTTCTCGTACGGCTGATTCGTTGTCGGCCAGGGCGTCGTAAAAGCGGATCTCGTCCTCGGTCAGGCCCAGTTCGTCGCCACGCGTGGCAGCGGCCCGGAACTTTTTCGCCATCTCGATCAGTTCTTCAATCACCTGCGCGGTTTCAATGGCTCGGTTTTGATAGCGCCTGATGACGTTGGTCAGCAGTTCAGAGAACTTTTTCTCTTGCACCACGTTGCCAGAAAACCGGGTCTTGATCTCGCCCATCATCAACCGCTCCAGCAGTTCCACGGCTAGGTTGCGCTCGGGCAGGTTGCGAACCTGGGCCAGAAACTCGTCGTCCAGGATGCCGATGTTGGGTTTTTCTAGCCCCACGGCGTTGAAGATGTCCACCACCTCGTCCGACACCACGGCAGAGCCAATGATTTGCCGGATGGCGAGTTCACGTTCCTCGTTGGTCTTCTTCTGCTGGCTGATCTCGCGCTTGGTCAGGATGACCTTCACAGCCTGGAAGAAGGCCACCTCTTCACGCACCGCCTTGGCCTCGTCCAAGGTGCAGCACAGGGTAAACGCCTTGCTCATCGCCAGCGCGGTGTCGGCAAAACGTTTCTTGCCGTCCTTGTGCCCCAGCACATGGTTGGCCGCACCAGCCAACCGCTTGTGGCCGGTGGTCAGGAAATCGCTGTAATCAAAGCCGTGCAGCATGGCACGCAGTTGTTCGAGCTTTTCCTCCAGCAGGGCGTAGGCTTCGTGGGCATCCACGGTGGGGCGGCCACGGCCCTTGCTGGCGGTGTACTCCTTCAGGGCGCTACGCAGCTCATTGGCGATGCCGATGTAGTCCACCACCAAGCCACCCTGCTTGTCCTTGAACACCCGGTTGACCCGCGCAATGGCCTGCATCAGGTTGTGGCCCTTCATCGGCTTGTCCACGTACAGGGTGTGGACGCAGGGTGCGTCAAAGCCGGTCAGCCACATGTCGCGCACGATCACCAGTCGCATTGGGTCACCCGGGTCTTTGAAGCGTTTTTCCAGCCGTTTCTTGACCTGAGCGCTGTAAATGTGCGGGCGCAGCAGCGCTTTGTCGCTGGCCGAGCCTGTCATCACAATCTTGATGGCACCCTTCTCGGGGTCGGCATCATGCCAGTCGGGCCGCAGCTTGACGACTTCGCTGTACAGGTGCACGCAAATCTCGCGGCTCATGGCGACCACCATTGCCTTGCCAGGCTGTGCCTTATCGCGCTCTTCAAAGTGGGCCACCAAATCGGCGGCCACACTGGCGATGCGCGGCTCGGCACCGACCACCTTCTCTAGCGCCGCCCAGCGGCTTTTCAGCTTGGCCTGTTGGCTTTCTTCTTCGTCTTCGGCCAGTTCGTCCACCTCGGCGTCAATGTTCGGCAGGTCGGCGGGGTTGATCGACAGCTTGGCCAGCCGGGACTCAAAGTAAATGGCGACCGTGGCGCCATCTTCCTTGGCCTGCTGCATGTCGTAGACGTGGATGTAGTCCCCAAACACTGCGCGGGTGTCGCGGTCTTCGGACGAGACAGGCGTGCCGGTAAAGGCCACAAAGGTGGCGTTGGGCAGCGCATCACGCAGGTGCTGGGCATAGCCCACCTGATACCGCTGGTGAGCCTCATCGGGTGGTGCGAACTCGGCTTTGGGTGCATTCACCGACCCGTCACCGGTTGCAACAATGGGGGGTGCGCCAGCCTTGCGCTTGTAGGCCTTGAGCTTGGCCTCAAAGCCGTATTGGGTTCTGTGCGCCTCGTCTGCGATGACGACGATGTTGCTGCGGTCGGACAGCACCGGGAACATGTCTTCGTCCTCGCCGGGCATGAATTTCTGGATGGTGGCAAAGACGATGCCGCCCGAGGGTCGGTTGGCAAGTTTGGCGCGCAGGTCTTGGCGGGTGTGGGCCTGCACCGGCTGCTCCCGCAACAGGTCTTGCGCCAGGGAGAACACGCCAAACAACTGGCCGTCCAGGTCATTGCGGTCGGTGATGACCACGATGGTCGGGTTCTCCATGGCCGCTTCTTGCATCACGCGCGCTGCAAAGCAGGTCATGGTGATGCTCTTGCCGCTGCCCTGGGTGTGCCAGACCACGCCACCCTTGTGAGACCCACCCGGGCGCGATGCGGCAATGACCTGACCGATGGCAAGACGCACCGCATGGAACTGGTGGTAGCCCGCAATCTTTTTGATGATGCCGCCATCGTCCTCAAACAGCACAAAGTACCGCAGGTAGTCCAGCAGGTACGCCGGGGCCAGCACGCCCCGGATCAGCGTTTCCAACTCATTGAACTGGCCCAGCGGGTCCAGCACCACACCGTCGATGGTGCGCCATTGCATGAATCGCTCGGCGTTGCTGGACAGTGCGCCCAGGCGGGCCTCGCTGCCATCCGAGATGACCAGCAGCTCGTTGTACTGGAACGCATCCGGGATTTGCTCTTTGTAGGTCTGAATCTGGTCAAAGGCTTTCCAGATGTCCGCCGCCTCGTCAGCCGGATTCTTCAGCTCCAGCAGCACCAGCGGCAGGCCATTGACAAACAGGATGATGTCCGGGCGGCGGGTGTGGTGCGGCCCCTTGATGGAAAACTGGTTGACGGCCAGCCAGTCGTTGCGCTCCGGCTTGGCCCAGTCGATCAGGCGCACATAGTCGCCACGCGTCTCGCCATCTTTTTGGTACTGCACCGGCACCCCGGCCACCAGAAGGCGGTGGAACTGCCGGTTGGCCGAGAGCAATGCCGGGTGACCCAAGTCAAGCACCTGCTTGAGCGCGTCTTCGCGGGCGGCGGTAGGGATGCC
This sequence comes from Betaproteobacteria bacterium, assembly GCA_037134215.1. Classification (GTDB taxonomy): domain Bacteria; phylum Pseudomonadota; class Gammaproteobacteria; order Burkholderiales; family Burkholderiaceae_C; genus Rhodoferax. The sequence goes on along the minus strand of JBAXMQ010000147.1, from coordinate 2,665 downwards.
GAGGTTGAGCTTAAGGATGGCTTCACGCAGGCGAAACGGCAGCAGCACCTGCCGGTAGTCACTGCGTTCAGGCTTGGCGCCGTCATAGGCGATGTCCGGCCCGAACAGGGTGGCATAGCCGGCCTCAGCCAGCCAGCCCAGTGCCTCCTGTTCAAGCTGGTCTTCGGTCATGGCGTACCTGGCGCTGGTCCTTGCAACACCGCGTTCAAGGCCAGATTCACGTAGTAATTGGCGCGACCTATTTTTTGCTTTTGCACAAACCCGCCGTCGGTCAAGGCGTCGAGGTATTTGGTGGCGGTGATGCGCGACACACCCAGGTCGCGCTGCACAAACTCGATTTTGGTGTAAGGGTGCATGAAAAGGTTGTTGATCAAGTCCTGGCTGTAAAACTTGTAGCCTGCGCGAATGCGCTGCTTGTAGTCAAACAGTGCCGCCTTGATGGCCTGCACGGTATGAATGGTTTGCCCGGCGGTCTGTTCTACCGCTTCCAGCAGGTACAGCACCCAGTCTTCCCAGGTATCTTCGTCGCGCACGGTTTGCAGCAGGCGGTAGTACTCGGCCTTGTGGCGCACGATGTACTGGCTCAGGTACAGCACCGGAATATCGAGCAAACCCTCTTTCACCAGATACAGCACATTCACGATGCGCCCTGTGCGGCCGTTGCCGTCGTAGAACGGGTGAATGCTCTCAAACTGGTGGTGGATCAACGCCATCTTGATCAATGGGTCGGCGTCAAACAGATCGGCCTCGTTGATGAAGCGCTCCAGGTCGCGCATCAGCGCCACGATGTCCGCCGGGTCTTGTGGCGGGGTGTAGATGGTCTGGCCGGCGCCGTCTTTGATCGCCGTGCCAGGCAGCTTGCGAAAGCCCGCGTTGTTGTGCTCCAGTTCCCCCTGGATCTCAATGATGTGGTTGCAGGTGAGCAGGCCACTGCTCCCCACCCGCTCAAAACCGACCCGTAGCGCCTGCCGGTAGCACAGCACTTCTTTGGCGGCGGGGTTGGCAAACGACTCTGGCAGCACATCGTCCTTAAACAGCTCGTCATGGGTGGTGACGATGTTTTCGATCTCCGAGCTGTCCTTGGCCTCTTGCAGTGCCAGCGTATTGATCAAAATGCCCTGGTTGGGAATGGAGGCCGCCATGCCCTTCAGCTCCGCCAGCTTGCGGCTGCTGCTCGCCAGCCTTTTGAGGATGGCGGGTGCCTCAAACCGGACAGGGTTGAGTCGTTCAAGCGGCGTGAGTGCGGGCATGGCTCAACTTTGAGTCGGAGTGACGTGTCTAGCAATTAAAGAATTCTTTACATGATAGGCTGGATATGTATAGAAAAGTCCATTATTTATACATTTCATCCGCCAACTCCGCTTCAGTTTCAATAGTCCTTCAGGCAGGGTCAGTACGGGCTGGCCGCCGGGTGAGTTCATGCGTTCCTCTTTATCCGCCTACCTGGGCGGTGGTTTTGACAGAATTTTAAGCATCAAAAAGGCCTGTAGGCCCCGTGGAATATGGGTTAGCAGCTATCAAATTCATAGTGAATGTGGGCGCTCGGTTCACGCCAGCGCCTTCTCGGCAGCAGCTTGTGCCGCGGCCAGCCAGCCCAGTGCCTCCTGTTCAAGTTGGTCTTCGGTCATTGCAACGCTTGAATCGTTGGCCTAAACACTGAGTTCATCTTGACCAGTGTCTCTGTGAACCACTTGATGTAGTCAGGCCAGTGGGTTTCATCCTCCAGAGGGCACTCGTGACGCCATGCTGCGATGCGACAGGAGTGGGCATCGGGCAGTTCCTGCCAATCCAGCTTGTAACCTAGCTTGGCTTCGATGGCACCCCTCTGTGCCAAAAGGGTTTGGTAATGCCGCTTTGAGTCAGCATGGTGAATGTACAACTCGACCCCCAAACGCTTCTCCCGATGGCTCGCAGTTGGATTCAAAGCAAAGCCTGAGCGACCTATTGAGTTATTCAGCCAATGCTGAGGCTGCGGTTTTTGCGGGCGAATGTTTGGGGCGTGCGTAGCCAAGTATTCGTTCAAGGCAGACCAGAACTTGAGCAAGCGTTGTTTCGTCGGGGTCGAGGTTGAAGCCACCCGCGCCTGTTCCCGGCCCGACTTAACCCACTCGTTCGGCCGCACCACCACCTCAAATTTTGGGGCGAATGGTGAATCACCAATGCGCCACAGTTCAACCTCAACTGCAAAAAAGTTCAGGTCTTCCGTGGTGTTCTGGTTCAAGAACTCCAGCGCCGCAATATGCTCGGGGCGGAATGTTTCTGCGACCCAGATCACCTTCTTGGCCCCAACGCCAGCGGCGTAGGTGATGATTTGGCCCAAATGGCTGTGGTTGGTCTTCTCAAGCTGATTTTCGATGATGACTTGGTCTTCGCCATTGGTGCAGAGAATGTCGAGCTTGAAGTCACCCACCCAATGTTCTGATGCGACCAACTCCAGGCTGCCCAGCTCCAGGGCGTCTGCCAGGGCGTTGAGGTTTTCAGCCTCGGACAGCCAAGGTGTGAAGTCGTTAGCCTCATGTTTCCAGGCTTCACGCAGAGGCACTCGCTCCAGCTTGCTAAGGCTCTTCTTCATGCAATTTCTTCCTCGACTGTTTGCTCTGCCTCGGGAAGCCGCAACTGCCCCGAGATCAGGCGCGGCAGCAGGGTGTCGCGCAGGGTGGCTAGG
>JBAXMQ010000146.1:0-7724 GCA_037134215.1 Betaproteobacteria bacterium | reverse complement strand
CCCGGCCAGCCCTGGGTCATGGCCGACATCCAGGACCGGCTGCTGTACCGCCAGGCGGTCGAGACCGCGCGTTGCCTGAGCGAGAACGTGCTGACCAGCGTGGCTGATGCCAACATTGGCTCCATCTTCGGCATTGGCTTTCCGGCCTGGACGGGTGGTGCCATGCAGTTCATCTACGGCATGGGGGTTGAGGCGTTTGAGCAGCGCGCAGCTGAACTGGCGCAGCGCTTCGGGCCCGGCTTTGCACTGAGCGACGAGGTGCGCGCTGCAATCCGTCGCTACCAACCTGTTTATTGAACCATCCAAACGAACCATCCAAACGAATCATCCAAACAAACCCTATCGCACCACCCATGAACCGCTTCACCAAAATTCTGCTGTCCTTGGCAGCCATCGCCGCACTGCTTGCAGGTCTGGCACTGGTCTTCCAGAAACAGCTCGCCACCCGCATCCTGCAGGAGATGGTGCAGCGCAACGCCGGGCGCGACATCATTCCCACACTGCCCGACGGGCTGCACCTGGCCTTGTGCGGCACCGGCTCGCCCTTCCCTGACCCCACCCGCGCCGGGCCCTGCTCCGCCATCATTGCCGGTGACCGGCTGTTTGTTGTGGACGCCGGTGAGGGCAGCGCCCGCAACCTGGCCTACATGGGCATCCCGGCCGGCCGCATCGAGGCCATGTTTCTGACCCACTTCCACTCAGACCACATTGACGGCCTGCCGCCCTTTATGCTGCAGCGCTGGGGCACCAGCAGCGCCCTCACCCCCACGCCCATCCATGGCCCGACGGGCGTGGAGAAGGTGGTCGATGGCTTTCGCGCCGCCTATGTGCTCGATTTTGGCTACCGCGTCGCCCACCACTCCGAGCGCATCATGCCCCCCGGTGGCAGCGGCGGCAAGGGCATTCCCTTCGATCTGCCGGCCGTGGGCCAGGGCGACCAGGTGGTGGTGCTGGACGACAAAGGCCTCAAGGTCACCGCCTTCCGCGTCAACCACGCACCCATCGAGCCCGCGGTGGGCTACCGCTTTGACTACAAGGGCCGCTCCATCGTGATCAGCGGCGACACCATCGCCAGCCCCTCGCTGGTGGCGGCCGCCAAAGGTGCCGACATTTTGGTGCATGAAGCGCTGCAGCCCAAGCTGCTCAAGCTGCTGGAGAACCAGTTCGAGGCCCGCAAAATGGACCAGCTGACCCATGTCATGCGTGACATCGTCAATTACCATACCACGCCCGAACAGGCCGCCGCCCAGGCCAGCGCCGCTGGCGCCAAGCAACTGGTGTTCAACCATGTGGTGCCGCCGCTGCCGTTGCGCTACGCCTACCCGGCCTTCATGGGCGACGCCAAAGACTTTTACAAGGGCCCCATGACCGTGGGCGAAGACGGCATGCTGTTCTCGCTGCCCGCTGGCGGCACCGACAGCAGCAGCCGCAAACTTTTTTGACACCCGCCATGACCACCCGACTCCCCAACATCCACAAAGACCGTGTGCTGCGCACGCCCGAAGCGCGCTTTGCCGGCCTGACCGACTTTCCCTACACCCCACATTACCTGGACCTTGACGGCCTGCGCGTGGCCTACATCGACGAAGGCCCACGCGACGCCCCGCCCGTGCTGCTGATGCACGGCGAGCCCACCTGGTCCTACCTGTACCGCAAGATGATCCCGGTGCTGCTCGCCGCCGGCCACCGCGTTCTGGTGCCAGACCTGGTCGGTTTTGGCCGCTCCGACAAACCCTCCCACCCGGCCGACTATTCGTACGGCAACCATGTGCAGTGGATGTGCGCCTGGATGGAGGCGGTTGACCTGCAAGGCGCCACCCTGTTCTGCCAGGACTGGGGCTCGCTGATCGGCCTGCGCATGCTGACCCACAGCCCGCAGCGCTTTGCAAGAGCCGTGCTGGGCAACGGTGGCCTGCCCACCGGTGCCGACCCCATCCCGAAGGCCTTTCTGATCTGGCGCGCCTTTGCCCGTTTCAGCCCCTGGTTTCCGATTGGCCGTATCGTCAAGGCCGGCTGTGCTGCGCCCTTGAGCGATCAGGATGTCGCCGCTTATGACGCGCCCTTTCCCGCTCGCCGCTTCACGGTGGCTGCGCGCCTGTTCCCCACCTTCGTGCCCACCACCCCGGATAACCCTGAGTACACCAACAACCTCGCGGCCTGGGACGTGCTCAAGCAGTGGGACAAACCCTTTCTGACCCTGTTCAGTAGCCGCGACCCCATCACCCGGGGCGGCGAACGTATTTTCCAGAAGCATGTACCCGGCGCCGCCGGCCAAGCCCACGAAACCATCCGCCGCGCCGGCCACTTCCTGCAAGAGGACAAAGGCGCCGAAGTCGCCCAAAAAATCGCCGCCTTCATCACCGCTAACCCTGTTAAGCCCAGCCACCCATGAACACCTTCCTCAAAGCCAACTGCCTGGGCGCCTATGCCCTGGCGTTGCTGAGCCTGGTCTGGACCCTGCCCTGGGGCCTGGGCCCGGTCATGCAAAACATCGCCTTGGCGCTGTTGGCCATCCATGTGCTGGAGACCATCGTCGCCTACAAGCACATCAAGACCTACAAAGGGCCGCTGTGGCAGAGCCTGGTGCTGGCCCTGCTCTTCGGCCTGCTGCACTGGCTGCCACTGGCGCGGGCCAACAAGGCCGCGGGCCAAGCCTGACGCCGAGGCACAGAACAGGTATGGCCTCACACCGCCCGGCCCCGGGCCGGTTCCAACGCATCGGCTTGGCCGCCCTGCTCTACCTGGCCGCCGTGGCCCTGGGCCTGGGCTCGGCCTGGTGGGTGCTGCGCAAGGCCAGCTGGTCCGGCACCGTGGTCAAAGTCGGCCCCTGGACCGGCAGCACCCTGGCCGGCAGCACCGACGCCGACCTGTACACGCGGGCCCGCGTCGCCCTCGAAGGTCTGCTGGCGCTGGGCCGGGATGAAACCATGTACTACGTGGCTCGCGAGGATGACACCGGCCAGCCACTGCGCTCGGTCTGCAGGTACCGCGTCGAGGGCCTGCCGCCTGCGGCGCGTTGGTGGAGCATCACCGCCTATGCCGAGGACCTGTTTTTGTTTGATGCCCCCAACCGCCAGTACAGCCTCAACGGTAGCACGGCCCGGCTGGACGCCCGTGGCCAGTTTGCGCTGGTCACCGGCCCCCAGGCTGTCGGGGGTACGCACTGGCTGCCCACGCCGGGTCAGCGCGGCCTGGTGCTGACGCTGCGCCTGTACAACCCTGCGCCAGAACTGCAGGCCGCACCTGCCCGGCTGCAAGCACCCACCATCCAAGCCATCGGAGCCTGCCCATGAGAACCTGGCGCAACACCCAGCGGCTCTGGTTTTACCGCGCGCTCACGCTGCTCGCCACCGCGCTCATTGTTCACCTGCTGGCGGTCTGGGCCACGCCGCGCCTGATCATGAACCGCCTCATGACCGGGCCCGCGGCGCAAGACATGAATATGCTCAACCGGGCCGCTTTCCCGCCAGCGGTAGACGCCTCGTCACGCCGGGTGGTGATGCCCAGCCCCGACCTGCTGTACTCGGTGTGCGTGTTCGATCTGTCGGCCGGCCCGGTGCGGGTGCGGGCCAACCCCGGGCTTCCCAGCTACTGGTCCATCGCCCTGTACGCCGCCAACAGCGACAACTTCTTTGTGCTCAACGACCGGCAGGCCGGCGCGGCGCCGGTGGACCTGTGGCTGGTCTCTGAAGGCCCCAACCCGCGTGACCCGGCGGTGCCACCCGGCGCCCGTGTGGTGGTCAGCCCCAGCGCCCAAGGCTTTTTGCTGATGCGCGTGCTGACGGCCGACTACGAGGCCGAAAAAGCGGTGGTCGAACCGGCACGGCGCACCCTGCAATGCAACCCGGGCGGGGCATGAGTCCCGCGGGCCTGACCACTGTCGAGCACCTTGATGTACTCATCGTCGGTGCCGGCCTGTCGGGCATCGGCGCCGCCGTGCACTTCCAGCAGCGCTGCCCGGGCTTTAGCGTGGGCATTTTGGAGGGGCGCGAGCGGCTGGGCGGCACCTGGGACCTGTTCCGCTACCCCGGCATCCGCAGCGACTCCGACATGCACACCCTGGGCTACGCCTTCAGGCCATGGACCGGTGCGCGCGCCATTGCCGACGGCGCGTCCATCCTGGACTATGTGCGCGCCACCGCCCAAACGCATGGGCTGGACAGGCTGATCCGCTACCAGCACCGGGCCACCGCGGCCAGTTGGTCGAGCACCGAGGGGCGCTGGACGGTCAGCCTGACGGTCGGTCCCGGGCAGTTGGCGCAACAGATCAGCTGCCGGTTTTTGCATATTTGCACCGGCTACTACAACTACGAACACGGCTACACACCATCCTTTGACGGCATGGCCAGCTTTGGCGGGCGCATCGTGCACCCGCAGGCTTGGCCGACTGATCTGGACGTGACGGGGCAGCGCGTGGTGGTGATCGGCAGTGGCGCCACCGCCGTCACCCTGGTGCCGGCGCTGGCCGAACGGGGTGCACAGGTCACCATGCTGCAGCGCTCACCCAGCTACATCCTGGCGCGGCCCGCCCGCGATGCGGTGGCCGACTGGCTGCGCCAGCGTCTGCCGGCCGGGCTGGCTTATGGCCTCACACGCTGGAAAAACGTGCTGCTGGGCCAGCTGTTTTTCCAGCTGTCCAAACGCTGGCCACAGCAGGTTGCTCATAAACTCATAGCGCAAGCGCAAGCATTGGCGGGGCCTGCAACCGATATCAGCCACTTGACGCCGCGCTACAAGCCATGGGACCAGCGTCTGTGTCTGGTGCCCGATGGCGACCTGTTCAGGGCCATCCGCAAGGGCCGGGCTACGGTGGTTACCGACCGAATCAGCCACTTCACGCCCACCGGCCTGCAACTGGCCTCGGGGCAGACGCTGGCAGCCGACGTGGTCGTCACTGCCACCGGGCTGGACCTGTTGGCGCTGGGCGGCATGGCTCTCACAGTGGACGGCGAGCCGGTGGTGCTCAAAGACTGCCTGACCTACAAGGGCATGATGCTTTCGGGCGTGCCCAACATGGCCTATGTGGTCGGTTACACCAACGCCTCCTGGACCCTCAAGGCGGACCTCACCAGCGCCTATGTGTGCCGCCTGCTGAAGCGCCTGGCCCAGGGCTACAGCCACTGCGTGCCGGTGCTGCACGACGCCGCTGTCGCGCGCGAGGCCTGGGTCGATTTTTCGTCCGGCTACATCCAACGCTCCCTCGACCGCTTTCCCGGCCAGGGCAACAAAGCCCCCTGGCGCCTGCGCCAAAACTACGCCCTCGACCTGCTGGCGCTGCGCTTTGGCCGGCTGGCTGACGGCACCCTGCAGTGGCACCGCTCCTCTCGTCATTCCCGCCCCCGATCAGGTCGAGGGCAGGCTGCAGGCGGGAATCCACGGCTGCCGCGGCCAGGCACATGGCGGGCGGCAATTGTCGTGGCCGCACTGGCGCTTGCAGCCGCGGCTTGGTGGCTGCTCGGCCAACCCGGCCTGCCAAAACCCGAGGCAGCGGCAGCGGCAGCGGGGCCGGCCGAGCGAACGGCCTGCGCGCTGCCACCCAGCACCAGCCCGCACCCCGGCATGGTCTGGGTGCCGGGCGGCAGTTTTGCCTTTGGCGACACCGTCTACCGCGAAGAAACCCCCGTACGCCAAGCCACGGTGCAGGGCTTCTGGATGGACCGCACCGAGGTCACCAACGGTGACTTTGCGCGCTTTGTCCAGGCCACCGGCCACGTCACCACCGCCGAGCGCCCGGTCGACCCCCGCCTGCACCCTGGCCTACCGCCCGCCATGCAGCAGCCCGGCGCCGTGGTGTTCGTCAACCCCACCGAGTTGCGCAACGGCGGCGACCCGCGCCAATGGTGGCAATACCTGCCCGGCGCCAACTGGCGCCATCCCAGCGGGCCCGGCAGCAGCATCGCCGGGCGCGACGCCTTTCCTGTCGTCGCCGTGACGCTGGCCGATGCCCAGGCCTACGCCCGCTGGGCCGGCCGCAGCTTGCCCACCGAGCGCGAATGGGAATGGGCTGCCGGCGGGGGCCAGCCCGCCACCCAGGGGACCACCCAACCCTCTAACCCCGGCATCGCACCCGCGCAGCCGGCCCAGGCCAACACCTGGCAGGGCTTTTTCCCACTGTCCAACCAGGCCAGCGACGGCTTTACCGGGCTGGCGCCCGTAGGCTGCTTTGCCGCCAACGGCTTTGGTCTGCACGACATGATCGGCAATGTCTGGGAACTCACCACTGATGTTTACACCGAAGACCACAGCGGCCCCGACACACTGGCGCCCGACCAGCCCCCCATCGCCGCCCGGCCGGGGGGGACCGAAGGCGCAGCCGGCCGCCGTGTCATCAAAGGCGGCTCCTACCTCTGTGCACCCAACTACTGCATGCGCTACCGGCCCGGCGCCCGCCAGGCGCAAGAGGATGACCTCGCCGCCGGCCACCTAGGCTTTCGCACCGTACTGCGCGCGCCAGGGCCCTGATCGGCAGCGACCCTTCGCAGACAGGGCGAGCTAGGCCACTGGCTGTCCTGATAATGGTCGTATGAGCACCGACGAGCCTGCACCCCTGCAACGAGAGCCCTTGCCCCGCCCTAAGACGCTGGGCGCCCTGTTCTGGTCTTTCACCGGCTTAGCCCTGCAGGGCTTTGGCGGCGTGCTGGCCATCGTTCAGCGCGAACTTGTGGAGCGCCGACGTTGGCTCACGCGTGAGGAGTTTGTCGAAGACTGGGCCGTGGCGCAGGTGCTGCCGGGCCCCAATGTGGTCAATTTGTCGCTCATGTTGGGTGACCGCTTTTTCGGTCTGCGCGGCGCGCTGGTGGCCATGGCCGGCATCCTCTGCTTTCCGCTGCTGGGGGTGCTGCTGCTGGCCACGCTGTATTCCAGCGTGCAAACCCTGCCGGTGGCCCAGGGCGCCTTGCGTGGCATGGGTGCTGTCGCCGCCGGCCTGATCACCGCCACCGGCCTTAAACTGCTGCCGGCTTTAAAGCAAAATGTGGTTGGAACCCTTGTCATTATTGGCTCTATAGCTATCACTATCGTAGCAATTGCCTGGTTTCGGCTGCCGCTGGCCTGGGTGCTGCTGGGTTTGGGTGGGCTCACCTGCACCTGGGCCTACCGGCAGCTGGGCCGCCTGCCGGCCGCGCGGGGCGTGGCATGAGCCTTCAGCTCGTCACGGCCGACTGGCTGGCGCTGCTCGGGCATTTTTTGTCGTTGTCGCTGCTGGCGGTGGGCGGCGCCATCAGCACCGCGCCTGAGATGCACCGTTATCTCGTCACCCAGCAGCAGTGGCTCACTGAGGCGCAGTTCAGCTCCTCCATCGCACTGGCGCAAGCCGCACCCGGCCCCAACGTGCTGTTCATCGCGCTGCTGGGCTGGCAGGTCGGGCTCAATGCCGCCGCTGGCAGCGGCCTACCTCTGTGGGCCAGCGCGATGCTGGGCGTGAGCCTGACCATGCTCGGCACGCTGCTGCCCAGCACCATCCTCACCTTCAGCGTGGCCCGATGGGGCCACCGCAACCGCGAACGGCGCGCAGTGCGCGCCTTCAAGCAGGGCATGGCGCCTCTGGTGGTGGGCATCTTGCTCGCCACTGGCGTCATCCTGGCCACCAACCAAGGCACATCCGCCGACCACTGGCCGCTCTGGCTGCTGGCCGCCGTCAGCGCCCTGCTGGTCTGGCGCACCCGCATCCACCTGCTGTGGCTGCTCGGCGCGGGCGCGGTGTTGGGGGGTTTGGGCTGGGTTTA
>JBAXMQ010000145.1:0-8012 GCA_037134215.1 Betaproteobacteria bacterium | reverse complement strand
CCAATTCCCGCAAGTTCGAGTTGAAAAGTGCGTCAAGCGCGATGATGACGGCGCCCGCGCGATCCTTGGTTAGGCTCGCAAAGGCAGGAGCCATATCTAGTGCGGATTTGATCTCTGCCGGCAATATGCTGACGCCGGTCCTTTTCGCCGATGGTTGGATTGCGTTCAGTACGGATTTGCTGTTGGGATTTCCGGAATTTACTAACAGGCCGACGCGGGATAACTTTGGGACGACAGTTATCATCATCTGCAAATGCTTGGCGGAAGCTTCATCTGCCAGACTTGCTAGCCCCGTCGTTCTGCCGCCTGGCCGGGAGAGGCTGGAGATAAAACCGTTCCCAACTGGATCGATGGATGTGCCCATGACAATTGGAATATCCAGTCTTAGTGCTTGCAGGGGACGTATTGCTGCGGGGGTAGTGACCACGATCACATTGACCTGCGAACGCACCAATTCGTTTGCCAGATCGGGAATTAGGTCGTAGCGGCCTTCCGCGAAGCGCCATTCAATTGCAATGTTTTTACCTTCTATATAGCCAAGTTCTTGCAATCCTTGCAGTAGCCCGCCGATTGGGCTGCTTTCTATTGAGGCTGGCCGTTGTCTGCCGCTCAATACTCCTATTCGCCATTGCTGATTGCGGGATTGCGCAATTGCGGTTGCTGCGGAACCGACGATGCCTGCACCAATGCCAAGAAGGACTTTTCTACGAAAAATCATGATTTGTGTTGGATTGGAGCTTTTGTAGAACTGCGCTCATTTCGAAAAGGAAAAATGGCAATGACGGATAGGAAATTCAACCGCATGAGGCCAAGTATCGGCCCTTGGAAGAGCCAAGTATCGGCCCTTGGAAGAGCCCTCAACCCCCGTAGAAACCCTCGCCGCGCCCGCAGTAAGGCCGTGCCTGGCCGATCCACCGTCACAATGCGCTGTTCACAAGAGGGATTAGCGGTGCGCCGGGTATGCCGGGCGCACCGCTACCCGCCAGCGAGGCTGGCCAGTTCACCAGTTGATGCGCTGATCAACGTCAAAGTCGGGTGCCGCTTGCGCCGCCAGATCCCAGTCTGCTGGCTCGATTTGCGCCCCGTCATCCATTAGCGCATCGCAGTCCTCCCACAACGGTGGTCCGCGCGCCGGGGCAACGTGCGGGGGCTCGCAGTCCTCCCTGATGTGCTCCAGAATCTTGCGGATCTGCAAGCCCTCGGTAATGAAGGCGATCAGGCGCATCTGTCCACCGCACTTCGGGCACAAGAGCGGGAACACTTCGTAAATGCGGGCGATCAACACTGCCCACAGGTAGTGCGCTGGTGAACGCTTGGGCGACGCAGGTTCGGGCGTGGGCGGGACCGCGTTGCCCGGCACCACCACCCCCGGCGCGCCCTCGCCCGTGGCGGCTGGCTCGGTCTGCACCACGACTTGCTTGATGGGCGCGGCCAGCGCCGTAACCGCAGCCCTGAGCGGCGAGTTCGGTGCCAGCACACCAAAGTAGCGATGCCGGTGCGTGCGCGGCGGTGGCACCAGCGCCGGGTTGTAGAGTTTGGGTTTAGCGGCTGTTGCGGCAGAGGCTGCTGCAGCCGCGCTGCGGCCCGCATGGTGGTGCGAATGGGGCCTTAGCCGCGACTGAGCTGTAGACGTGTGCATGGTGCAATGCCTTGATGGGCGTGGCATACGACACACAACTGGCCGAGGTTCTGATCAGCAGCTCAAGGCGGAGAGCTCGACCGATTCACGGCCTACCGATCCCTTCGATTGAGATAATATGTGAGGAATTGGGGAGAGCGAATGTGAATAGACGACAGGCCATTTTTGTCTTCGGGGCGCTTGGATCTATGACCTTCACGCATGCACAGCAAGCCGGCAGAATCCCGATAATTGCCTACCTTAATCTGAACAAACAAAAGCTGTCACGACATACACTTGATGCATTCATGCAAGGTATGGGCGTTCTCGGATACGTTGACGGCAGGAATTGCGTCATCACTACACATTACGCCGAGGAAGACCCGGAACGCCTGGCAAGTTTGGCAGCGGAAATTGTCGCGTCGAAACCCGATGTCATTGTGGCAGTTGCGACTCCCGCGATTCATGCGGTCCAGTTGCTAACGAAAACGATCCCCATCGTTATGAACCCTGCTACCGACCCAGTGGGTTCTGGATTTGTGGCAAGTTTGGCGCGGCCCGGCGGAAACATTACGGGGGTTTCTAACCTTACAGTTGATCTAAGCGCCAAAATGGTCCAAGTGTTGCGAGAAGCCGTACCAAGAGCGACACGTGTTGCAGTCCTGAGGACTGACAACCCGAATCACCTGGCGCAACTGAAGGAAGTCCGTGGTGCTGCAACCATCAATGGATTTACGGTCTTTCCTGTGGCCGCACAATCTGGCGAAGAAATCGACAAAGCATTTCTGCAAATGTCAAAGGAAAAGGCTGACGCCCTTATCGTACTAGCCGACCCAATATTGGTCGCACAAAGGCAGAAGATCAGCGATTTGGCGATCAAACAAAAGCTGCCGTCCGTCTACCAATTTCGGGAGCATGCGATATCAGGCGGATTTGTAAGTTACGGACCTAGCTTACCTGACCTTAACCGATTAGCAGCTGTCTACGTGGACAAGATTCTCAGAGGGGCCAAGCCGACTGATCTTCCCGTGGAGCAGCCCACCAGATTCGAGTTTATTGTTAACCTGAAAACCGCCAAAGCGCTGGGCATCACGATTCCGCAATCGGTGCTTGCTCGCGCGGACGAGGTGATTCAATGATGAGTCGTCTCTACACGGCACCTGCGCCGCAAGCAGCGTACGCCGGCTGATCATCATATAGCCCCCACCAGCCGGAAAGCAGGCACCGGCCGATGTACGCCCTTGAGCGTGAGCTCTCCCGCGGGTTCGGAACGGAAAGCCCCGCCCAGCGCCGTGACCATGCGCTGCGACAGCAGGATGTCTCCACCTTTTGCCTCCGCGCACAAGCGCGCCGAGAGGTTGCACACCGGCCCAATGGCGCCGTAGTCGCGCCGGCCCTCGAAACCGATGATGCCGATGGTGGCGTATCCCTGCGCGATGCCCACGCCCATCTTGAGGTCGTAGCCCTGTGCCAGCCACTGGCTCGCCAGCTCGCCGTACGCATCCTGCATCGCGAGCGCCATAAGCGCCGCCTCGGTCGCGGGCGCAGCCGAGGGCACGGGGTCGTTGAAAAGGATCATCATCCCGTCGCCTGCGTAATTGGCTAGCGTGCCACCATGCGCCTGTACAAGCGAACCCATCACGCGGTAATAGTCGTTGATGACGCGCATCACCTCCTCGGGGTCTGAGGTTTCGGTGAAGGCCGTAAAGCCGCGCAGATCAATGAAAACCACCGTGATCTCGCGCCGGTGGCTCTCTAGCAGCCTCTCATTGCCCTGCGTGAGCAGCATGTCAGCGATCTGCGGGGCCAGGAATCTTTTGAGGCGCGAGTGGCGCTCCAACTCTTGCACAGTGTCCTTCACGCGCTGCTCTAGCGTGCGGGCCCACTCTTCTAGCTCGGCGCGCTGCGCGACGATGGTGTCGTGGTAAGCCTTAATGCGCAGCAGCGAACGCACCCGCGCCAGCAGCTCGGCCTGGCGGATAGGCTTGGACAGGAAGTCGTCCGCGCCGGCTTCGATGCCTTTCACGCGCTCCGCGACATCGTCAAGCGCGGTCACCAGTACCACAGGCAACGCGGCGGTCTTCGGATCGGCGCGCAGGGCGTTGCAGACCTCGTAGCCACTCATGTCCGGCATCATCACGTCGAGCAGCACGATCTCGATGCCGCCCTCACGGATGCGGGCGAGGCCTTCTACGCCGCCGGAGGCAGTGACGACAGCGTAGCCAATTCCCTCCAGGATCTTGGCCAGCACCCGCACGTTGGAGGGCACGTCGTCAACGATCAGGACGGTCTCACCACTCATGATTTACCCGGCGGCGGCACGAAGCGCGACACGGTGGCCAGTAGCCCTGTCACGCTGATCGGCTTGGTCTCGAAGCCGTCGAAGCCGGCGTTACGCATGCGCTTCTGATCCTCGGGCATTGCCGAGGCTGTCACGGCGACGATCGGCATGCGCGTGATCGTGGTGTCTCCTCGGATGCGGTTGAGGGCCTCGATGCCATCGATGTCGGGCAGCTGGTAGTCCATCAGGATCAAGTCGGGTTTATGGTTGTGCGCAGCGCGAATGCCCTCTTCGCCGGTTTCGACCTCGATCACGCTGTAGCCCGTCACCTCCAGCACCTTGCGCAGCAGGCGGCGGTTCCTCTCGTTGTCTTCGACGACCAGGATCAGGTTACCCGGCATGATGTGTCTCCGCAGTTTCGGCCCGCGCGTCGGGCAGGTAGAAGGTGAAGGTCGATCCCTGTTGCGGCACGCTCTCCAGCCAGATGCGACCGCCATGCAGCTTCACGAATTTCTTGACGAGCGCAAGGCCCAGGCCAGTGCCCTCGGCCTTGCGCGTGTAGTCCTTACCGACCTGACGGAACTCCTCGAAAACCGCCTCGTGGTCTTCGGGCGCTATGCCCACGCCGGTGTCTGTGATGGCAATCTGCACGCCGCCTTCCACCGCCTTGGCGCCCACGTGGATTTGACCCCCGGCCGGCGTGAACTTGACGGCGTTGGACAGCAGATTGAGCATGATCTGCTTGAACTTTCGTTCGTCGGCGCGGAAATCCACCAGCCGGGGGTCGATGGTGGCTGCAAGCCGCGCGCCCTGGCGCGTGGCCCGCTCCTTCACCAATGTCATCGCGTTATCGATGGCCGAGGGCAGGTCGAACTCGCTGGTGTCCAACTCCATCCGGCCAGCCTCAACCTTCGACAGGTCGAGGATGTCGTTGATCAGTGCCAGCAGGTGCTTGCCCGACTCGTGAATATCTTTTACGAACTCCTCCTGGTCCGCCGTCAGCTCGCCGAACATCTTCTGTGACAGCACCTCAGAGAAGCCGATGATGGCGTTGAGTGGCGTGCGCAGCTCGTGAGACATGTTGGCGAGGAACTCGCTCTTGTGTCTGTTGGCGATCTCGAGCTGGCGGCTCTTGTATTGGATTTCGCGGAACAGGCGCGAGTTCTGGATGGCAATGACGGCTTGGCTGGCGAAGGTTCTTAGCAGCCGGTGCTCGTCCCCATCGAACCCGCCTTCGCGTGGTCTGTAGATGCCTAGTACGCCGATCGCATGGCCATCGGCAACCAGCGGCACGAGCAGACCCGAGAGGAAGCCACTGCGCACCACGGCTTCGGCCAGTACGGAGCGACCGATCAGTTTTCTGAAGTCGTCGACGTTGATTTCGCGGCACTGGCGTACGGCAGACGTGATGTCCGACTCCTCGCTCAGCGCGACGACTCCGCGGACGTCGGTCGGTTCAGGGCTCGTCGGCCAGTGCGCTCGGCGAACGAGCTGGTCGTCCTCCACGAGCCACAGCGAAGGGCTGGCGTCCTCGAACAGCGTCGCACAACTCTTGGCAATTACGTCGAACACGGGCTGCACGTCCTCGATCGCGCCGCTGATGACCTTCAACACTTCCGCGGTCGTGGTCTGCTGCGTCAGCGCGTCGCTCAGTTCATGGGTGCGCTCTTGCACTTTCCGCTCGAGGTTGGCATAGGACTCCACCAACTGCGCCGACATGCTGTTGAACTGATCGGCCAGAGCCTGCAGTTCATCATTGGTACGCACCTCTATGCGCTGGTCCAGTTCACCCGCGCCAATGCGCTGCGCGCCCTGTTGAAGCGTCCGAATAGGTCGCACCATGCTTCGCGCCAAGAAACCCGCGCCGAAAACGGCGACCGCAAGCCCCCCGAGGAATAGAACGACCGACCGCACGATCGCGGAGTTGAGGGTGGCATACACCTCGCTCACCGGCTGCTCAACGATCACCTTCCAGCCCGGCGGATTCACGGGCGCAAAGGCAGCGATGACCTCCTTGCCGTCGTCGTACTTCGCAAGCACGGCCTCAGGCTTTTCTTCTCGCGACGACAGGGCCGCCTTCACCTGGTCGAGCAGCGACAGGTTGGTCTTCTTCAGCACCAGGCCGATGTCGGGATCGGCGATCAGCTGGCCGCCCGAGTCCACCACGTAGGCCTTGCCTGCCTTACCGATGCGCATGCGCGAAACCACGTCCCAAATCAGCTTGAGGTTGACCTCGGCGACGGTCACCAGCCCCGACGGGCCGGCCGAACGCACGGCGATGGTCATGTACGGCTCGGTGCCCTGGCGGAAGTAAACCTGGCCGAAGTAGCTGGCGCCCGGCTTGGCGTACACGAAAGCCGGGTCGGCCGAGCGGTCTCGCCCGCTTTCAGAAGTGTTCATTGCCAGGCGCGAGACCTGCAACCTTTCCAGGCCCGCTTGGTCGATGCTGGCTACGTCGGTCACTGCAGGGGCCTGGCGAAGCAGGCGGAGGTACTCAATGCGGCGCTGTTCCTCGCCCGGCCCTCCCCACTGGGGTAACCCCGCGAAGGCGAGTTGCTGCTCGATGGTGCGCACGAACTGCTCGATGCGCTCGGCCGCTGCCAGCGCCTTTTCTTGCTGCAGACGGCCGGCGGCAGCCTTGTTGTCCTCGTAGGTGAATCGCAGGTTGATGGCGCTACTGACGGACAGCGCCCCGCACACGAGCACCAGCACGAGCAAAAAATACTTACGGAACAGGCGGCCACGGTAGCGGCTGCCCGTGGGCTTTGCGTCGACGGTTTCGGTCCCCGGGTGCAGCATCAGTGTGGGCTGTGAATGGATAGCGTGACGCCATTTACCCGCCGCTTTTCGAAGCTCTTCTACGCTCAGCTGATGGTGCCTGGGCGGATGTAAGGCGTACAAAAAAATAATATCATTAATATTGTTAACTTTTGGAATCGCATTAATTGCTAATCGCCAGCGAGGCAGAGCCTTTATGGACGGAGTGCCTGCGCAGCCTCAACCACCGCAGCCGCTTTACCTGTGCCTGGAGCCGGTCAGCCATGTGGCCGATGGCTTCAACCTGGCCGCTCGCGGCGTGCCGGGCACTGGCACGGTGCAACTGCGCCACGGTGAAGTGCTCCAGGGCCGCCTGAGCATTCGCCTGGGCGATCACCTTTTCTGACCTCGTCAGGAGCTCTGTTTCATGTCTGACCGCATTGCCGACGTCCGCATCACACCCATCGCCTTTCGACGGATACGGATAGGAAATTCAACCGCATGAGGCCAAGTATCGGCCCTTGGACGAGCCCTCAACCCCCGTGGAAACCCTCGCCGCGCCCGCAGTAAGGCCGTGCCTGGCCGATCCACCGTCACAATGCACCAACTGTTGCCGAGCCGCCAGACAGCAAAAAGCCCGAACCTTTGCCAGTTCGGGCTCTCTGCAGTCAGGTCTCAGCTGCGCTTACTTCTTCACTGGCGGCACATCCGTGCAACTGCCATGCGCCACCTCGGCCGCCATGCCGATGCTTTCGCCCAGCGTGGGGTGGGGGTGAATCGTCTTGCCGATATCCACGGCATCA
Organism: Betaproteobacteria bacterium; assembly: GCA_037134215.1. GTDB lineage: Bacteria > Pseudomonadota > Gammaproteobacteria > Burkholderiales > Burkholderiaceae_C > Rhodoferax. Next base: position 553 of record JBAXMQ010000145.1, on the reverse strand, counting down.
GCGCCCATCTCGATAGCCAATGCAATCTCGCCAATCATGTCGCCCGCGTGGGTGCCGACCATGCCACCGCCCAGAATCTTGCCGTGGCCATGGGCCTGTTCCGAGTCGTCAAACAGCAGCTTTGTAACACCTTCGTCGCGGCCATTGGCAATGGCGCGGCCCGAGGCGGTCCAGGGGAACAGGCCTTTTTTGACCTTGATGCCCTGCGCCTTGGCCTGGTCTTCGGTGAGGCCAACCCAGGCCACTTCGGGGTCGGTGTAGGCGACGCTGGGGATGACGCGGGCGTTGAAGGCGGCGGACCGGAGTTTTTGGGCCAGCTCTTCGTTACCTTGCATTAGTTCACCGGCAATCACCTCAGCCGCCACATGCGCCTCGTGCACAGCCTTGTGCGCCAGCATGGGCTGGCCCGCGATGTCGCCGATGGCGAAGATGTGCGGTACATTGGTGCGCATCTGGATGTCCACCGGGATGAAGCCACGGTCTGTCACCGTCAAGTCGGCCTTGTCAGCGGCGATTTAGCAGCTGGTCCCTTTGCCCAGGCCGTCCACGAAGC
>JBAXMQ010000144.1:0-8032 GCA_037134215.1 Betaproteobacteria bacterium | reverse complement strand
CTCACACTGGCCAGACCACGCCGTTGTCGTTGAGCACGGCGTCCAGCGGCTGGTCATGGGCTTCCGGCTCGAAGTCGGGCACATAGGCGTTGGCATAGCCCAGGCCCACGGTGACGGGGCGGGGTGTCAGTGTGGCCAGCATGCGGTCGTAAAAGCCGCCGCCGTAACCCAGGCGGTAGCCGCCCGGCGCATAGCCGACGCAGGCCACAAACAGCAGCGTGGGCACGATCACCTCGGTGTCCTTAGGCTTGGGGATGCCGTAGGCGTCCTCCTCCATCGGGCAGCCCGGGTACCAGGCATGAAAGCGCATGGTCTTGTGCACCTTGTCCACCACTGGCAAGCCAATGCGGCGTGGCTGCGGCTGGTCCAGCAGCTCGCCGTCTTCTTTCCAGCGGTGCAACGCCGGCAGTGGGTCAAACTCACCTTTGATTGGCCAGTAGGCGCCAATCACCGTGTCCGGTCGGCCGACCAGCCAAATCCGCATCACCCGTTGTAACAAATCGGCCCGCTGTAGGCGGTCGGGCATGCTCAAGCGTTGTTCTAGCAGAAGCTTGCGCAGCGCCTTTTTGTCCTGTGCCCTGTGTTGATCAGACTTGTCCATAATCACCGTATGCAGTTCCGCACCATTTTGACACCGATCGCACTGCTTGGCGGCCTGGTACTGGGCGTTGCACCCGCGGGCCATGCCCAGACCAAGCCTTCAGTCAAAACTGGCCAAGACGAGACCATTGTTGACATGAGCCAGGCTTTCAAGCAAGGCGACCGCAAGCGCCTGAGTGCCCTGCTCCCCCAAGCACGCGGCCATGTGCTGGAACCATGGGCAGCTTACTGGGAGCTCAAAGTCCGGCTGGATACTGCCAGCACCACCGAGGTCCAGGCATTTCTGACACGCTATGCCGGCAGCTACCAGGAGGACCGGCTGCGCAACGACTGGCTGCTGCAGCTGGGACAGCGGCGCGATTGGGCGGCCTTCAGCGCCGAACTGCCGCACTACCGCATGAATGACGACCGCGAGGTCCGTTGCTACGCTCTGGCACTTGATACCGCGCGCCCGGCCGATGAGGTTGCCCAAGAGGTGAAGCGGCAGTGGTACAGCCAGAAAGACAGCGACGACGGTTGCGCCCAGGCGGCAGCCCAACTGCACGGGGCCAAGGCCTTGACCGATGCGGACATCTGGCGCAAAGCGCGCCTGGCCATGGAAAACAATCGGCCCCGCCTGGCCCGGCAGGCAGCCGACGTCTTGTCTGCCGACGCTTCCAAACCCTTGGACGACATCAGCGCCAACCCTGCCCGCTACCTGGACAAGCGGGTGGTGGCCACCGGCCGGCATGCCAAAGAGTGGGTGGTGTTGGCGCTGATCCGGCTGGCCACGACCGAGCCTGACGTTGCCGCCGGCCTGCTGGAGAACCATTGGAGCGTGCACCTGACGCCTGAGCAGCGCAGCTGGGCCTGGGGGGTGATCGGCAAATACTCGGCGCAAAAGCTGTCGGATATGGCCAGCGAGCATTTTGCCAAGGCGCGCGACACCGACCTTGACGACGAGCATCTAGGCTGGAAAGTGCGCGCTGCGCTGCGGCTGGCACGCTGGAAAGACGTGCTGTCAGCCACGCTGGCCATGAGCCCCGAGGCCCGTCAGGACAGCACCTGGGTCTACTGGCGCGCTCGCGCCCAGTTGCACCTGGCCAAGTCCGAAGCAGATCGTGCACAGGCCGCGCGCCTGTTCGAGGGCATCGCCGGGGTGCGCGGTTTTTACGAACAGCTCGCCCTGGACGAATTGGGACAGCGGGTCCACGCCCCCGAGCGACCGCCGGCGCTGACAAGCGAGGAGAAAGAGGCCGCGCGCCAGAATGCCGGCCTGCAACGCGGCCTGTACGCCATCCAGATCGGCCTTAGGAGTGCCGGCGAGAGGGAATGGAACTACAGCACCAACCTGCATCAGCGCGGCGGCATGAACGACCGCGAACTGCTGGCGGCCGCCGACCTGGCCTGTAGCCGCGAAGTGTGGGACCGCTGCATCAACACCAGCGAGCGAACCAAGTCAGTCATTGATTTTCAGCAGCGCTTTCCGATGCCGTTCAAGGACAGCGTTCTGGCCCGCACCAATCAGATTGGGCTGGACCCGGCCTATGTCTACGGCCTGATCCGGCAGGAAAGCCGCTTCGTGATGGACGCACAGTCGGGTGTTGGCGCCGCCGGCCTGATGCAGGTTATTCCAAAGACCGCACTTGACGTTGCAAAGAGAATCGGCCTGACCGACTTCAAGCCCCACCAAATCACCGAGCGCGACACCAACATCGCCATTGGCACCGGCTACCTCAAGCTGGTGCTGGATGACTTTGCAGGCTCCATGCCACTGGCCGCCGCCGCCTACAACGCCGGTCCCAGCCGACCGCGCAGCTGGCGCGGCACCAGCGGGGGCCCAACCTTGGAGGCGGCCATTTGGGCAGAGAACGTGCCCTTTGCCGAAACCCGCGACTACGTCAAAAAGGTGCTGTCCAACACCACCAACTATGCCGCGCTCCTCACGGGCCAGCCCCAATCCCTGAAAAGCCGGCTCGGTCTGGTGGGGCCGCGTGGTGCCGGTGCGCCGGGCATCAGCACCGACCTTCCCTAGCCATCCCCGTCGTTACCCCTCCAGCCACCAAACCCGCCATGCTCAAGCTCTACATCGGCAACAAGAATTACTCCTCCTGGTCAATGCGGCCCTGGGTGCTGCTCAAGCAGGCCGGTATCCCGTTTGAGGAGGTGATGGTCCGCTTTGATTCTTTCGCGCCAGGCTCGACCTTTCGCCACACCATGGACCCGATCAGCCCCACCGGCAAGGTGCCGCTGTTGCAAGACGAAGACCTGACGGTCTGGGACACGCTGGCCATTGCCGAGTACCTGGCCGAGCAATACCCTGAGCATCAACTGTGGCCCAAAGATGTGGCAGCGCGGGCGAAGGCCCGTAGCATTTGTGCCGAAATGCACAGCGGATTTAGCAACCTGCGCAGCCAGTGTCCGATGAACATCGAAGCCGCGCTGCCCGGCACCGGTGCCCTGATCTGGCGCGACAAACCCGGCTTGCGCAGCGACGTGGCGCGGCTGGTGGCGATGTGGCAAGAGCTGCTGCGCGACCACCGCGGCCCGATGTTGTTCGGCGACTTCTCCATTGCCGACGCCTACTACGCGCCGGTCTGCATGCGCCTGAAAACCTATGCCCTGCCGGTGCCCACCCAGATCGCGGCCTATGTGGCCCGGGTCTGTGCCCTGCCCGGCGTGCAGGCCTGGATCAGTGACGCGCTGGCTGAGAACGACTTTCTGGATTTCGAAGAGCCGTACCGGTTGCGGCGGGAGTAAGCCTGCCGCCAGCCGGCTCAGTCGCTGGTCTCGTCGAGCAGCGGCTCAGACTCCAGGTGGCGCGCGTCGGACCAGCCCACCAGTGACAGGCCTTCCGGGGTCCAGAGCAGGCGGTTGATGGTGGCGTTGCCGAGCTGCCAGCTGCGCGGCGCCTGGATGGCCTGCCCGGTGGCCAGCCGGTACAGCGCATCCAGCACGCCGCCATGGGCCACCAGCACAATCTGCTCGCCGAGATGGGCGCTGGCCAGTTCGTCCACGGTACAGCGGATGCGCTCGCGCAGGGCGGCCAGCGACTCGCCGCCTGGCGGTGCCCAGTCGGGTTCTCGCTGGCGCCAGCGCAGCGCCTGCTGCGGCCAGTTGGCCTCGATGTCGGCATGGGTCTGGCCCTGAAATTCACCAAAGCTGCGTTCCCGCAATCCGACATGGGCCGTCAAGCCAATGGCCTTGGACTGGGCAATGGACTCAGCCGTGGACCAGGCACGCTTCAGGTCACTGGCGTAGACCGCCTGCAGCGGCTCGTCCCGCAAAGCCAAGGCCACCTGCGCGGCCTGCCAGCGGCCCCGGTCGTTGAGTTCAATGTCAAGCTGGCCCTGGATGCGCGTGGCCACGTTCCAGGCGGTCTCGCCGTGGCGGATGGCAATGATGCGGGTGGCCTGCATGGGGCAGTGAGAGTCGCGGGCTGGGGCCCAAGCTCAGGCGTTCACCAGCTGCAGACCCGGCAGTGTGGGCAGGGCAAAGCGCTCGTCGTCAAAGCCCTTGTCGCCGTCCTCGCTGGGCACGCCGGTGGTCTGGATGTCTTTGAAGTTGTGGCGGCTGTGGTCCATCAGGTGGGAAGGCACCACGTTGTGCAAGGCGGTGAACATGCTCTCGATGCGGCCCGGGTACTGCTTTTCCCAGTCGCGCAGCATGTTGCCAATTTGTTTGCGCTGCAGGTTCTCCTGGCTGCCGCACAGGGTGCAGGGAATGATGGGGAACTGGCGGTGTGCCGCCCAGCGGGTCAGGTCTTTCTCGGCCACATTGGCCAGCGGCCGGATCACAATGTGGCCGCCGTCGTCGCTGACCAGCTTGGGCGGCATGCCCTTGAGCTTGCCGCCAAAAAACATGTTCAGAAAGAAGGTCTGCAGCATGTCGTCACGGTGATGCCCCAGGGCAATCTTGGTCACTTTGAGCTCGTCCGCCACCCGGTACAAGATGCCCCGCCGCAGCCGGCTGCACAGGCTGCACATGGTCTTGCCCTCGGGAATCACCTTTTTGACAATGCTGTAAGTGTCCTGCGTTTCGATGTGAAACGGCACGCCCAGCTGCTTCAGGTAGGCCGGCAGGATGTGGTCTGGAAAGCCGGGCTGCTTCTGGTCCAAGTTGACAGCAATGAGTTCAAAATCAACCGGCGCGCGGGCCTTGAGCTTGAGCAGGATGTCGAGCATGCCGTAGCTGTCTTTGCCGCCCGAGACGCAGACCATCACGCGGTCGCCAGCTTCGATCATGTTGAAGTCCACAATCGCCTGCCCCACTTGGCGGCACAGACGCTTTTCCAGCTTGTGCGTTTCACGCTCGATTTTGAGGGCGCGCCCCGGCTCGGGCGCCAGGGCAGGGGCTTCGGTGTCCATCCAGACGGCATTCATCGGGGTCCTCCTGTCACCACTGGCCGGCTTCGACCCGGATGGCAACTTCACAATCGTCAAAAATTTCGAGCTTGGCAATTGTTACCCGCACGCCGAGCACACCGGGCAGCAGCATCAGGCGGCTGGCCAGCTTGCCGATCAATGTCTCCAGCAGGTTCACATGCTCTGCCGTGCATTCATCGATGATGATCTTGCGCACTCTGCGGTAATCCAGCACATGGTTGATCTCATCGTTGCGCGGCAGCAGCGGCTGTGCGCCCAAGCTGAGTTCGGCGTCGACCTGGATCGGCTGGGGCGCCAGCTTCTCCGATTCAAGAATGCCCAGGCTGGCCTCAAAGCGCAGGCCGGTGAGCGTGAGGGTCTGGCAACCCGTGGTGGCGGTCATACGGGTGAACCCTTTAAAAGAAACACTTCAACCCCGACCCCCTCGCAATCGGGATAGACATCGGGCTTGCAGGTCGACAGTCGCACAGCCTGCACCTGCGGGTGGGCCAGCATGGCTGCTGCCAGTTCGTCGCACAGGGTCTCCTGCAATTCGACATGGCCGCGCTGTACCCGCTCGGCAATCAGATGGCGCACAAAGTCATAGTCCACCACCTCGGCCAGTTGGTCCGACTGAGGTGTGGAGGCGCTGTAGGGCACGTACAACTCCACATTGAAGACCAGCCGCTGGGCCACGCCCTTTTCGAAATCATGGGCGCCAATGTGCACCGGCAACACATGGTTGCGCAAAAACAGGCGGCGGCAGCTCAAGGTGAGCTGCGTCAAGGGGTCATTGCTCATGGCTTGGCTCCTGGTTCAGGGTGTCCACCACAAACATCACGTCGCGGGGCAGCGGCACCAGGTGTTGGCCGTTGTCCACCGTCAGCGTGACGCCTGTGATGCAGGGGTTTTCCGCCAGAAACAGGCAGCTTGCCGCCACCTGCGCCGGGTCGGTGGCCTGGCGCATCAGGTTGACACGGCCGGCCTGGTCAAAATTGGCCTGCGACTGCGGCCCGCTCAGGAACATCAGGCCAGGCGCGACGCCACACACCCGCAGCGCTGGCGCCAGCGCCTGTGCCTGCAGGGCCACCGCCCGCTCCAGCGCCAATTTACTGACGGTGTACGAAAAATAATCGGGGTTGAGGTTGAACACCTTCTGGTCGAGCACATGGATCACGCTGCGCAGGCCGACCGGCTCCGCCCGCGGCGTCTTGGCCAGGCTTTGCGCCATCAGACCGGCCAGCGCCAGCGGTGCCAGCAAATTGACCTCCAGTTGGCTGCGCGCACCGGCCTCATCCATCGCCGCCGCGCTGTCGGGCTCGAAGCTGGACGCATTGTTGACCAGGGCGTGCAGGGGCCCGGTTTCGGCCAGGATCGTGTCCATCATGCGGTGCCGTGCCGCGGCGTCAGCCAGGTCGGCCTGGATAGTGCGCGCTTGCACCCCCAGCAGGCGCAACTCGGCGCACAGGGCCTGGGCCGCCGCGGCCGAGCTCTGGTAATGGCACCAGACCTGCCAGCCGGCCTGGGCAAACTGCCGGCACAACAACGCACCCAGGCGTTGCGAGCCGCCCGTCACCAGCACATGCTTGAGCATAGGGCGCCTGGCGCAAAGAAGCTGACTGTTAACATCAAATGAACTATGGATGAGATGCCCGACGACGAGGTTTCGATCGGTCTGCGCCGAATTATCGGGGATGCGGTGGCAGCCGGTGGCGGGTGGATCGGCTTCGACGCCTTCATGGCCCTGGCCTTGTACGCGCCCGGCCTGGGTTACTACGCCCGCGACAGCCTGAAATTCGGCAGCCTGCCCTACCGGCGGGGACCCGGTCGCGTGGTGGCCGGCAGCGATTTCGTTACCGCGCCCGAGTTGTCGCCACTGTTCGGCCAGACCCTGGCGGCACAGCTGACGCAGGCCCTGGCGCAGACGCAAACCGACACGGTCTGGGAGTTTGGCGCCGGCTCCGGCGCCTTGGCGCGGCAGCTTCTGGACAGTTGGTCAGCTCAGGGCAAGCCCTTGCCGCATTACCGCATCGTCGAGTTGTCGGCCACACTGCGGGCCCGACAGCAGGCGGCTCTGGCCGCATACGGCGAGCAGGTGCAGTGGGTCGATGCGCTGCCCGGGCGGCTGACGGGCGTGGTGCTGGGCAACGAATTGCTCGATGCCATGCCGGTCAAGCTGCTGGCCCGGATCGGTGGCGTCTGGTTCGAGCGCGGCGTCGCCGCCGCGGCAGGTGGCGCGGGCTGGGTCTGGCAAGACAAACCCACCGCGCTGCGGCCGCCGGTTGACATTGCCGGCGAACACGACTACCTGACCGAAATCCAACCGCAGGCCGAGGCCTTCATCTGCACCCTGGCCGAGCGGCTGGTGGCCGGCGCCGCGTTTTTCATCGACTACGGCTTTCCCGAGCACGAGTACTACCACCCACAGCGCCACATGGGCACCGTGATGTGCCACCGCGCCCACCAGGCCGACCCGGACCCACTGGTGCTGGTCGGGCACAAGGACATCACCGCCCACGTCAATTTCACCAGCATCGCGCTGGCCGCGCAGGACGCCGGCTTGGCGGTGCTGGGCTACTGCAGCCAGGCGCGTTTTCTGATCAACTGCGGCATCGGGCACAGGCTCGATGCCGCGCCCCTGGCGCAGCGAGTCCAGGCCCAGCACCTGCTGCACGAGCACGAGATGGGCGAGCTGTTCAAAGTGATCGGCCTGTGCCGCGGCGAGCCCTGGGATGCCCTGGGCTTTGCCCAGGGTGACCGCACCCATACCCTTTGACCCATTCAACCCCATTCAACCCCATGCAACCCCGTCCAACCCAAAACAAGGCTCACCCATGATTCGCTGGCTGCTGGTGATTTTTCTGGTCTTGATGCTGGTCAACGCCCTGAGCCCTTGGGTGCGCAAACTGGGGGTGGGCAAACTGCCTGGTGACCTGCGATTCAAGGTATTCGGCCGTGAGCTGTTTCTGCCCTTCACCAGCACCATCCTGCTGAGTCTGGTGGCGGCTGCTCTGGCGCGGTTTTTGTGAGATCGACATGTTGAGCTTGGGCGAGCTGCAGGGGCCGACGACGTGCTGCCGCTCGTGTCC
>JBAXMQ010000143.1:0-8199 GCA_037134215.1 Betaproteobacteria bacterium | reverse complement strand
AGAGCTTTGGCCCGGTGATCGGCATCCAGAAGGTGGCCAGTGACGCCGAAGCCGTGGCGCTGATGAACGACACCCGCTACGGTTTGACCGCCGGCGTCTTCACGCCCAATGAGGCACGGGCCCGCACCCTGCTGGCGCAGGTCAAGGCCGGCACGGTCTACTGGAATTGCTGCGACCGCGTCAGCCCCCGCCTGCCCTGGAGCGGCTACGGCGACTCAGGCGTTGGCCTGACCCTGTCCACCTACGGCATCCAGACCTTCACCCGCCCCAAGGCCTGGCACCTGCGCAAGGCATGAGCGCAGAGGGTTTCGCCGCCGGGCCGCCCCAAGGCGAAACGCGCCCCCTTGGGGGGCAGCGCAGCACACGCAGTGGCGAGCGTGGGGGCAACATCGTGTTTTTTGATCTGGACCACACGCTGCTCAGTGGCGACAGCGACGTGCTGTGGTGCGACTTCCTGATCGCGCAGGGCCTGCTGGATGCGGCGGAGTTTGGTGCCCAAAACGCCGATATGGACGCGCGTTACCGGGCCGGCACCGTTGGCCTGGACGAGTTTGCCAATTTTTATGTCGGCACCCTGGCCAGCCGCTCGCCGCAGGACTGGGAGTCGCTGCGCCAGCAGTTTCTGCACGAAGAGATCGTGCCGCGCATTCCGCCGTCGGCGCTAGCGCTGGTGCAGCAGCACCAGGCGGCGGGCGATCTGGTGGTGATGACCACCGCCACCAACCGCTTCATCACCGAACTCACCGCCGAGCACATCGGCATTGCCAACCTGATTGCCACCGAACCGGTGGTGGCCAATGGCGTATTCACCGGCCGCACCAGCGGCACGCTCAATATGCGCGAAGGCAAGGTGGCGCGCTTGCACGCCTGGTTGCAAGACCGGGCGCAGGCGCTGGACCAGTTCCACAGCAGCGCCTACAGTGATTCCATCAACGACCTGCCGCTGCTGTCGGCGGTGCAGCGGCCCGTGGCGGTGGACCCTGATGCCCGGCTGCGCCAAGAGGCTATGCAGCGCGGCTGGCAAATCCTCGAACTGGTGCGCTAGTCAGCAGCCGCACCACGCGGCGGTATGCACGGCCCGGGTTAAAGCCTGAGGGGGCACCTAGTTTCCGAGTAAGCTACAGAAAGAAAAAATGGCGTCTTTATTCTGCTGGCCTACCCATGAGCCTCGTTAAATCCAAACAACGCGTCGCCGACCACGGCGAAGTCTTCACGCCCGCGTGGATGGTTGAGGCCATGCTTGACCAGGTGAAGGACGAGACCGAGCGCATTGACTCCCGCTTCTTAGAGCCAGCGTGCGGCAGCGGCAACTTCATCGTACAAATACTCAAACGCAAACTTGCAGTGGTGGAACTCAAATTCGGCAAGTCTGATTTTGAGCGGCAGCATTACGCGCTGTATGGGCTGATGTGCATCTACGGCATTGAGCTGCTGGTCGACAACATTGCCGAATGCCGGTTCAACGTGTTGGAAGTATTTGCCGATTACCTCAAGCTGGATGAAGCCGACGACCTGTACCGGGCTGCAACGCATGTGCTGTCGACCAATTTAGTGCATGGCGACGCGCTGACCATGCGCGCAACAGATGGCCAGCCCATCACCTTTGCCGAATGGGGCTACCTCGGCAAAGGCAAGTTTCAGCGGCGTGACTTCCGGTTTGACGTGCTCACCGGGTCGTCCGCCTTCAGCGCAGAGGGTTCGCTTTTTGCCGATCTGGGCAAGCACGAAATCTTTGCCCCCATCAAAACCCACTCGGCCATGACGGTGCGCGAGCTGGCTGCTTTGCAGACGAGGAATGACGATGTCCAAGATTGAGGGAAAAGGCACGAGCGAGTCACCCCAGTTCCTCATCTATCAAAGCGAAGACGGCACCACGCGGGTGGACGTGCGGCTGCAAGAACAATCCTTGTGGCTCAGCCAGAAGCAGTTGACCTCGCTGTTTGGCAAGGCCAAGGGCACGATCAGTGAACACATCAAGCATATTTTTGAAGATGCAGAACTGGAGCCGGGTGCAGTTGTTCGGTTATTCCGAACAACTGCACCCGATGGCAAGCAGTACACGGTGGAGCACTACAACCTTGACATGGTGCTTGCGCTGGGCTTTCGGGTGCGCAGCCCGGTAGCTGCCCGTTTTCGCCAGTGGGCCGCCGACAAGCTAAAAGAGTACATCACCAAGGGCTTCGTGCTTGATGACCAGCGACTGAAGAACCCAGGCAAGGGGATCGATTATTTCGATGAGTTGACCCGTCGTCTGCAAGACATTCGCACCAGCGAGCGGCGCTTTTACCAAAAAATTACCGATATTTACGCCACCAGCGTGGATTACGACCCCACGGCACAAGTCACCCAGACATTTTTTGCTACGGTGCAAAACAAGGTGCATTTCGCCATTCACGGCCAGACTGCCGCAGAGCTGATTGCGACCCGTGCAGACAGCGGCCAGCCCAATATGGGCCTTTCCAACTGGGACGGTGCACGCATTCGCAAGACGGATGTGAGCATTGCCAAGAACTATCTCAGCGTTGATGAGTTGCTGGCACTCAACAACCTGGCCGAGCAATACCTGATATTTGCTGAAGGGCAAGCCATGCGGCGCATTGCCATGACGATGGTGGACTGGATCACCAAGCTGGAAGGTTTTTTGACCCTGAATGACCGCGAGATTTTGCACGGCGCAGGCAAGGTGTCGGCTCAACTCGCCAAAACCCACGCGGAGCAGGAGTTTGACAAGTTCCGGCGGCTGGACGACCAGCACTTTGAGTCTGACTTTGACCGCATGGTCAAACTGCTACCGCCAAAGCCTACCCGTCCATGAACGAACAAGTTTCATTCACCGTGCGCGGGCGCAACCCCGATGTGCTGACCTGCATTGCCAACCTGTCCAACGACGAAGTCTTTACCCCGCCAGAACTGGCCAACCGCATGCTGGACATGGTGGCTGAGGCCTGGGCCGCTGACCATGGTGGTGCCAGCCTTTGGGCGGATAAAAACGTCCGATTCTTGGATCCGTTCACGAAATCAGGTGTGTTTTTGCGGGAGATCGCCAGCCGCTTGACCCAGGGCTTGGCGCAGCAGATGCCAGACTTGCAAGAGCGCGTGAACCACATCCTTACCCAGCAGGTGTTTGGCATTGGCATCACCCGCCTGACCAGCTTGCTGGCTCGGCGCAGTGTGTACTGCTCAAAGTACGCCAATGGCGCGCACTCCATTGCGACGAGCTTTGACAGTGATGCAGGCAATATCTGGTTTGAGCGCACGGAGCACACCTGGGCCGATGGCAAATGCACGTTTTGTGGTGCCAGCCAGGCTGCCATTGACCGTGGCGCGGATTTAGAAACCCACGCTTACGCATTTATTCACACAGACAACATCAAGACTCGGATGGCCGAGTTATTTGGAGGCACCATGCAATTCGACGTCATCGTTGGAAATCCGCCGTATCAGCTCGACGATGGTGGTTTTGGTGCCAGCGCTATGCCCATTTACAACCGTTTTGTTCAGCAGGCGAAAGCACTTGAGCCGCGCTTTTTGACGATGGTTATCCCGTCTCGCTGGCTCTTTGGTGGCCGTGGTCTTGATGAGTTCCGCAGGGAAATGCTCAACGACAACCGAATTAGAAAGCTCATCGACTATCCAGACAGTCGGCAGGTTTTTCCGAGTGTGGATGTCGCTGGGGGTATCTGCTACTTCATTTGGGACAGAGACAACCCGGGCGATTGTCGTGTCGTTGAGTTTGATCATGGGTTGGAATCATCTGAATCAACGCGTCCGCTACTTGAGCCTGGTGCTGAAGTATTCATCCGAAGTAACCGCGCTCTGTCTATTCTGCGGAAGGTGATGGCAGTGGAGAATGGCTCAGAGTCTTTGGCCCTGCCAGACAAGAAACGCTTTGAACGACAGGTCAGCTCCCAGAAGCCATTTGGTTTAAGGACATTCTTTCGAGGAGCCGCGACAAAGTCTTCAAAGCAAGATGTGCTTGTTCTGCAAAGTGGCGGACGAGCATGGACATCCAAGGCGGAAGTTAAGACCGGAGCGGAGCTAATTGATAAGTGGAAAGTTTTCACATCTAAGTCGTCATCGGAGCACGCCGGTCAGGTTGACAAAAACGGACAACGTCGTGTGCTCTCGCTATCCGGTGTCATCCCACCAGGTTCTGTTGTAACGGAAACGTATATCCTGCTTGGCGCATACGACACGGAGCAAGAAGCGCGAAACTGCTTTACTTATGTTGTCACAAGATTCTTCAGGTTTCTCATTGCCGTGCGGTCATCTGCACAGGACCTTGCGCGCTCGGCTTATTCATTCGTGCCGGTCCAAGACTTCTCGCGAGCTTGGAAAGATCAAGATTTGTACGGGAAGTACGGGCTTACAGGTGATGAAATAGCGTACATCGTGAAGCTAATCCGACCGATGGAAGTAGGCGATGAGTAAATTCATTGAGGACATCCTCACCCCCAAACCCGAAGCCCGCCCCCGCATCTACGCCTTCGGGATTGCCGATGCCGCGCATCACGGCCAGCTCAAAGTTGGCCAGACCATACGAGACATATTGCAGCGCGTGGCCATGCGGGTGGATAAGGTGGCCGGAGGCAGGCCGTGAAGCCCCTAGAACACTTCTTCACCGAAGATCCGAAGTGGCACGAAAAAATCGGTGCCATTCATGCCCTTCTGGAGCGCGTCAAGATCAGCGAAGAGCAGTCGGGCGATGTGCTGCACCTGCGCAAACTCAACCGCATTCTCTCGGTGCACGGCTCTACCGCGATTGAAGGCAACCAGCTCACGCTGGGGCAGGTGTCGGACGTGATCAACGGCAAACCGGTCTGGGGCCCGCCCAAAGACATCAAAGAAGTACAAAACGCCTGGCAGGCTTACGAGGGGATGGCGGGCTACGCACCTTGGTCGGTGGACGACTTGCTGCGGGCGCATGCACAACTGACAAACACCCTCATCGGAGAATCGGGTCGATTTCGCTCAAGCGGTGTGGCCGTGGTGGGCAGTGATGGCGCGCTGTTACATCGGGGCGCGCTATCGGCGCAAGTCCCCAGCCTTGTAGAGCAGCTTCTGCAGTGGGGGCAAACCAGCGAAGCGCATCCGCTCATCACGAGTTCTGCCGTTCATTACCGGCTGGAATACATCCACCCTTTTCGCGACGGCAATGGCCGTATCGGGCGGCTGTGGCAAACGCTGGTTCTTGCCCAATGGAACCCGCTGTTTGCCTGGATGCCAATGGAGACGCTGGTGCACCACAACCAGGCGCTTTATTACAAGGCCTTGCAAGACTCCCACGCGGGCGCGCAGGTGGATTGCCGCCCGTTTATTGACTTCATGCTCGATGCCATCGCCAATTCGCTTTACAAATACATTGATGTGGCGACGCATACAGTGGCGGATGCCCCAGTAAATGTCGGTGTAAATGTCGGTGTAAATGTCGGTGTAAGTGATCAGATCTTGGCGCTCTTGGCGCAGCAGCCTGGGCGGTCCGCCAAAGACTTGGCTGGTTTGCTTGACAAAACCCCCCGCACCATGGAGCGTCACCTTAAGGCGCTGCGCGAGCAGGGCCGCATCCAGCGTGTGGGGTCCGACAAAGCCGGGCACTGGAAAATCATCGAAAGACCAGCGTGAGCAATCCCAACTATGTGGCCAAGCCCAGCATTGCGGAAGTCCTCACCCCCAAACCCGAAGCCCGCCCCCGCATCTACGCCTACGCCATCGCCGATGCCGCGCACCAAGGCCAGCTCAAAGTGGGGCAAACCACTCGGGATGTCAAGCGGCGCGTGGCCGAGCAGCTCAAAACAGCGGCCATCCAAAATTTCACCATCGAACTGGATGAGCCCGCTGAGCGCAACGATGGCAGCATCTTCACCGACCACGAGGTGCGCGATGCGTTGGTCAAAAAAGGGTTTGAAAAAGTCAAATTGGAATGGGTGCGCTGCACGGTGGCCGATGTGGCCACCGTGTTGGCCGAGTTGCGTACGGGCCAGCGTTTGGGTGGCACTCACCACGAGACCTTTGGCCCGCGCGACGAGCAGCTTGATGCGGTCAACAAAACGTGGGGCTACTACCAGTCGATCTGGGCCGAGGATGCCAACGCAGCACCGCGCTTTCTGTGGAACGCCAAGATGCGCTTTGGCAAGACCTTCACCACCTACCAGTTGGCCAAAAAGCTCCAGACCAAGCGCGTGCTGGTGTTGACCTTCAAACCGGCGGTGGAAGACGCCTGGAAGACTGATCTAGAAAACCATGTTGACTTCGACGGCTGGCAATACCTGTCCCGCTCAACGGGGGGCGACCCGACGCAGATCGACCGCGCCAAGCCGGTGGTGTATTTCGGCTCATTTCAAGACCTGCTGGGCAGTGACGCAGCAGGCAACATCAAGCCGCGCAACGAGTGGCTGCACGCGGTGAATTGGGATTTGGTGGTGTTTGATGAATACCACTTTGGTGCCTGGCGCGACACGGCCAAGGAGCTTTTTGAGGGCGAGGACGACGCTGTGGCCAAAAAAGAGGCCAAGCTGGAATACGCGGGTGAGCTGGATGGCATCAACGAAGATCTGACCGTGCTGTCGAACCGGGAAACGGACTTTCTGCCCATCACCACCCGAGCCTATCTGTACTTGTCAGGCACACCGTTCAAGGCCTTGGCCACGGGCGAATTCATTGAAGAGCAAATTTTCAACTGGACTTACACCGACGAGCAACGTGCCAAAGAGGTGTTCGTTGTCCAGCACCCGGCCAAGCGCAACCCCTATGCAGCGTTGCCGCAAATGCGGCTGCTCACCTACCAGATGCCCGACGAATTACTGGCCATTGCCAGCGGCGGGGAGTTTGACGAATTTGATCTGAACGCTTTTTTTGAGGCCACGGGTACAGGGGCTGCCGCCAAATTCAAGCACAAGAGCGATGTTCAAAAGTGGCTGGACATCATCCGTGGCGGGTACGTGGCCCAGTCTGCGGAGCTGCTGAAGACGGGATCACGGCCGCCCTTTCCGTATTCAGACGTGCGCCTGCTGCCCTATCTGCAGCATTCGTTCTGGTTTTTGCCTAATGTCGCGGCCTGCCATGCCATGGCCAATTTGCTGGCGGAACGTCATAACGTCTTTTGGCTCGGCTACCGGGTCATCGTGGCCGCGGGTAGCACGGCGGGCATTGGACTGGCGGCACTGCCGCCCGTACGCAGCGCAATTGGCAGCGGGTTCGATACCAAAACCGTCACGCTGTCGTGTGGCAAGCTGACCACGGGGGTGACGGTGCCGCAGTGGTCGTCCATCTTGATGCTGCGCAACCTGAAGTCGCCGGAGTCGTATTTCCAGGCAGCGTTTCGGGTGCAATCACCGTGGTCCATCAAAAATCCCAACGGCGACAACCCGAAGGAGGAAGAAATCCTCAAGCCCGTGTGCTTTGTATTCGACTTTGCGCCCACCCGTGCGCTGCGCCAGTTGTCTGAGTACGCCATTGGCCTGTCGCCCAACGAGTCCAACCCCGAAAACGCGGTGCGGGATTTGGTGGCCTTTTTGCCTGTGCTGGCCTATGACGGTGCCAACATGACGCAAATCGATGCAGGCAGCATTTTGGATACAGCGATGGCGGGTACATCGGCGTCGCTGTTGGCGCGAAAGTGGGAGAGCGCGTTGCTGGTGAATGTGGACAACGGCACCTTGCGTCGTATTCTTGACAGCCCTGAGGCGATGGCGGCGGTTGAGCGCATTGAGGGCTGGCGCTCGCTGGGCGACAACGTGATTGAGACCATCATCAACAAGAGCGAGAAGGTCAAAGACCTCAAAGGCAAAGCCAAAGACGGGCAGCTGACGGACAAAGAGAAAAAAGAGCTCTCCGCTGAGGAAAAGGAATACAAGTCCAAGCGCAAGCTGGTGCAAGAAAAGCTGATCAAGTTCGCCACTCGTATCCCGGCGTTCATGTACCTGACCGATTTTCGCGAGAACACGCTGCAAGATGTGATCACCAAGCTGGAGCCGGAATTGTTTTTGACGGTGACTGGGCTGACCGTACAAGACTTTCACCTGCTGGTGCGGCTCAAGGTGTTCAATACCGAGCAGATGAATGCGGCGGTGTTTGCGTTTCGCCGCTATGAGGACGCTTCACTGCGTTACACCGGCATTGAAAGCCATGACGGGCTAACCCATTACGGGCTGTATGACACGGTGGTTGCGAGGGACTGAAGCTGCTAGACCCTACCGCCGG
>JBAXMQ010000142.1:0-8225 GCA_037134215.1 Betaproteobacteria bacterium | reverse complement strand
GGGCCCCTGCGTCTTTCCCCCTTTACCTCGCTCCGCCCCTCAGCCCGGCGCCGCCTTGACAACCCTCGCGTGCAAACCCTGTCATGCCTGCTAATGCCTGTCGTCCCCGGCTTGACCGTGAATGACGCGAAGCCGCCTGCCGGAGTGACATCCTGCCCGACCAAGGCGGGGCCGGCGTGCCTGGTGCAGCGAGGTCAAGGCGGAGGGACCGGAAGCCGGCAGGCTGCTGGGCCCGGGGGACACGAGCGGCATCAGGCACGCCGGCCCCGCCCAACGCCCAACGCCCAACGCCAAACACCAAAAGCCAACGCCAAACACCAACGCCATGATGCAGTATTCTTCAACCCAACCTGAAGCACGTCCCATGAACCAGAACGAACTCGACTACCAAAGCCCCGCCGTGACCCAGGCCCGGGCCGACCTGGCGCTGGCCTTGCGCGCTGCGGCCCACCACGGCCTGTCAGAGGGCGTATGCAACCATTTCAGCGTGGAACTGGCCGACGGCTCGGGCCGCTTTTTGCTCAACCCCCAGGGCCTGCTGTGGCAGGAGGTGCAGGCTGACGACATTGTGCTGATCGACGTGCAGGGCCAGCGCCTGGCCGGGCGGCACCCGGTGGAGGCCACCGCCATGCACATCCACTCGGCCATCCACCGGCTGGCGGGCAAGGCCTGCGTGCTGCACACCCACATGCCCTATGCCACGGCACTCACGCTGACCCAAGACCGGGCGCTGGACACCACGCTGTCGCAGAACGCCATGCGCTTCCACGGTCGGGTGGCGGCGGACCCGCACTACAACGGGCTGGCGCTGGACGCCGGCGAGGGCGAGCGCATTGCACTGGCCATGCACGGGGCGGATGTGGTGTTTTTGGGCAACCACGGCGTGGTGGTGTGCGGGCGCCAGATTGCCCATGCCTACGACGACCTGTACTTTTTGGAGCGCGCCTGCATGATGCAGGTGCTGGCCCAGTCCACCGGCCGGCCGCTGGCACCCTGCAACCCGGCACTGGCCGACCGGGTGGGTTCGCAAGCAGAGAGTGAACGGCAGCAGTCCGAGTTGTTTTTCGAGGCGCTGCGGCGCACGCTGTAGGCCGCAGGCGGTCGGCCCCAACACCGCGTACCGAGCCCCGCATGATCGACCTGCTGCGCACCTTTTCCTGGCAGGAGCTGCGCCACCACCCCTGGCGCAATGCCGCGGCTGTGGTGGCGGTGATGCTGGGCGTGGCACTCGCGTTTTCGGTGCACCTGATCAACGCCTCGGCCCTCGATGAGTTTGCCCGGGCCACCCGCTCAGTGAGTGGCCAGCCCGACCTGAGCCTGGGCAGCGCACAGGGCAGCTTTGACGAGGGCGTCTATGCCTTGGTGGCGCGGCATCCCCAGGTGGCCCTGGCCTCGCCGGTGCTGGAGATCAACACCCAGGCTGTGACGGCATCGGGTGCAGCCGGTGCCACACGCCTGCCACTGCGCGTGGTGGGGGTGGACGCCATGCTGGTGGCGGCCGTCTCGCCCAATCTGTTGCCGCGCCCTGACGCCGAGGCCGACCGGTTCGCGCTGTTCGCCCCGGCCACTGTGTTTCTGAACGCCAGCGCGCGCCAGCGGCTGGGTGGCACTGGCGTGCAATTGCAGACCGGGCTCAGGCTGGCGCCTGTGGTGGTGGCCGGCAGCCTGAGCAGCGGCGGCGCGCCACTGGCGGTGATGGACCTGGGCGCAGCGCAAGACCTGTTTGGCCGCCAGGGCCAGCTCAGCCGCATTGACCTGCGCCTGCAAGCCGGTGCCGACCGCGCCGCCGTGGTGCGCGAGCTGCAGGCCAGCCCCGGCTGGCCCGCCGGCCTGGGCCTGAGCGAACCAGGCGACGCCGCCGAACGCCTGGGCAACTTGTCTCGCGCCTACCGCGTCAACATGACTGTGCTGGCGCTGATCGCGCTGTTCACCGGCGCTTTTTTGGTGTTTTCTGTGCTGGCGCTGAGTGTGGCCAAACGCGCCCAGCAGTTTGCCCTGCTGGGCGTGCTGGGCCTGGCAGGCCGCGACCGTCTGGCGCTGGTGCTGTGGGAAGCGCTGGCACTCGGCGTGGTGGGCAGTGCGGCCGGGGTGGCGCTGGGCACGGCACTGGCGGCGCTGGCGCTGCGCCTGCTCGGCGGGGACCTGGGCGGTGGCTACTTCCCTGGCGTGGCGCCGCAGCTGCAGTGGCAGGGCTGGGCCGCCCTGCTTTACGGCCTTTTGGGCGTGGCGGCAGCCCTGGTCGGCGGCTGGTGGCCGGCCCGGCAGGCACAAGCGCTGCCGCCGGCGCAAACCCTCAAAGGCCTGGGCGACGCCCGGCCGCATCCACACCGGGGCTGGATGAGTATGATTTTGATAGCGGTAAGCCTAGCATTGACAAGGGTTCCAGCCATTTTTGACCTGCCGGTAGCGGCCTACCTGTCGGTGGCGCTGCTGCTGGTGGGCGGCATCGGCATGCTGCCCTGGCTGATCGGGCTGCTGTTGGACCGGCTCAGCCCCTGGGTGCAGCGCTGGCTGCTGCCGCTGCTGGCGGTGGAGCGCGCACGGCGCCAGCGCGACAGCGCCGCCGTGGCGCTGAGCGGCGTGGTGGCCTCGTTGGCGCTGGCGGTAGCACTGACCGTGATGGTGGCCAGCTTTCGCGCCTCGGTCACCGACTGGCTGGACCGGGTGCTGCCCGCCGACTTGTACGTGCGCAGCGCCACCAGCCTGCGCGAGAGCGACACGCTGTTCTTCAGCCCGGCGCTGGTGGCGGCGGCGGCCGCCCTGCCAGGGGTGCAGTCGCTGCGTGCCCAGCGCCAGTTGCCGCTGCTGCTGGACCCGGCGCGCCCGCCGGTGGCGCTGCTGGTGAGCCAATTCGACGACCCGGCTCGCAGCCTGCCGCTGGTCGGTATGGCGCTCCCGGTACCGACGGGGCAGATCGGCATCTATGTGAGCGAGGCCATGGTGGACCTGTATGGCGCCAAACCAGGCGCCGACTTTGCTCCGTTGTCGAAGCATTTTGAGGCGCCAGGCCAAACCAATACTGGATTTAAAGCTACTTTTTTTGTAGCAGGTGTGTGGCGCGACTATGCCCGCCAGTCAGGCAGCATCGCGATGGACCGGCGTGCCTATGAGCAACTCAGCCCGGACCGACGCGTCAACGACATTGGCCTGTGGCTGCAGGACGGTGCCAGCCCGGCGGCGGTGCAGCAGGCCCTGCGCGAACTGGCCGAGCGCGAGGCACCCGGCGCCGGCGCGCTGCTGGACTTTGGCTCCGCCAGCCAGATCCGTGCCACGTCGCTCAAGATTTTTGACCGCAGCTTTGCCGTCACCTACTGGCTGCAGGCGGTCGCCATTGGCATTGGCCTGTTTGGCGTGGCGGCCAGTTTCAGCGCGCAGGTGCTGGCGCGGCGCAAAGAGTTCGGCCTGCTGGCGCACCTAGGGCTCACACGGCGCCAGATCCTGACCGTGGTCACCGCCGAGGGCGCGGTCTGGACCAGCGTGGGCGCGATTGCCGGCTTAGGCCTGGGTCTGGCGGTAGCGGCGGTGCTGGTGCACGTGGTGAACCCGCAAAGCTTTCACTGGACCATGGACCTGATGCTGCCCTGGCCACGCCTGCTGCTGCTGTGCCTGGCCGTGGTGCTGGCCGGCACCCTGACCGCCTGGCTCAGCGCCCGCCCCGCCGCCGGGCGCGACGCGGTGCTGGCGGTGAAGGAGGATTGGTAGCGCGGGTTGGCAACCCGGCGGGGCATCGCCCGACGTTGATAGGCGTCAAATGTTTCCCGGCCCGATGGGGCTAGCCTCGGCGCATGTTGACGTCAACCATGCTGCTGCAGTGGATCGTGGGGGCTCTGCTGCTGCAGGCGGCTGCCTGGTTAGCGCTGTCATTCGCGCGGCACTGGCAGACCTACACGGGCTTGCGGGTGGCGGCTGCCAAGGGGCGGTTCGAGCTGCCGGCGCCGGCAGAGGTGGCCCCCTTCGATGCCTCGGCGCTTGGTTGGGCGGGTTTTCGGCCCTTTCGGGTTCAGGCCAGAACCGTGGAAGATACCGCTGGACAGGTTTGCTCTTTTCTGCTGGCGCCCGAGGATGGTGAGCCGCTGCCGCTGTTTCTGCCCGGCCAGTTTCTGACCTTCCGGCTGGATCTGCCATCGGCCCAGGGCGGCACGGCCCCGGTGGTGCGTTGCTACTCCTTGTCAGACGCGCCGCACGCTGAGGCCTATCGGGTCACGGTCAAGCGGATGCCGCTTCGTGCAGGGGCGGCAGCCAGCGCTCATGTATCGCATTATTTCCATGACCAGGTGAGGGTGGGCAGCTTGCTGCAGGTGCGCGCCCCGGGCGGTCACTTTGTCCTGGACCCCGACCCATCCCCGGCAGTGTTGATCGCTGGCGGCATTGGCATCACGCCCATGCTGAGCATGATCTACTGGGCGGTGCAACAGCAGCCGGAGCGCGAGGTATGGCTGTTTTACGGCGTTCGAGACGCAGCCGAGCTGGTGATGCAGCCGCACCTGGAAGCGCTGGCAGCCAATCACCCGCAATTTCATCTGCACCTGTGCTTCAGCGGGCCGCAGTCTCCGAACGCGTCCCTGGCGAGACCAGCACAGGTACAACACCACCACAGCCGCATTGACGTGCGGCTGCTGCGCAGCGTGCTGCCGCTCAAACCCCACCACTTTTATGTGTGCGGCCCGGCCGACCTGCTGACCAGCCTGGTCCCTGCTTTGGATGGCTGGGGCGTGCCGGCTGAACGCATCCACGTCGAGGCCTTTGGTCCCGCCAACATCCCGCGCAGACATGCCGCCACCATCCCACCCGGCCAGACCTCGATTGGCCGGGCCCCCATCCCGTTGGCAGTCACTTTTGCCAGCTCGGGCAAAACCTGCGACTGGCGCCCCGGCAGGGGCAGCCTGCTCGACCTGGCCGAGGCCCATGGCGTGCCGGTGGCCACCGGCTGCCGCAGTGGCAGTTGCGGCAGCTGCCAGACCACCATCCGAAGCGGCCAGGTCGAGTACCTACAAATGCCGGACTTCGACCCCGAACCCGGCAGCTGCCTGCTGTGCGTGAGTACGCCCGTCACAGACGTCACCCTGGAGGCCTGAATGGCAACGCTGCGGCCCTCCCTCTGGCGTGACCATGTGCTGCCCTTTACCCTGCTGCTCGGTCTGCTGGCGGCAGCCAGCCTGGCAGGCGATTACCTGTTGCACCGTTTCGACCTGGTGTGGGTGGGCCGCCACCTGGGCACCCCGGGCACCCTGATGATCATCGGCTCGCTGTACTACTCGCTGCGCAAACGGCATTGGGTCAAGTCGGGCGACCCCAAAACCCTGTTGCGGGCGCATGAATTCGTAGCCTGGCTGGGTTCGCTGCTGCTGCTGATTCATTCCGGGATCCACTTCAACGCCATCCTGCCCTGGCTGGCCACCGTGGCCATGGGCATCAACGTGATCAGCGGCCTGGTCGGCAAATTTTTGCTCAAAACGTCACGCCAACATGTGCAGGGCGAACGCGAACGTTTTGAGCTGCGGGGTCTGTCACGGCCCGAGGTGGAAGAGGCGGTGTTCTGGGACGCGGTGGCCCTGGGTGCCATGGCGCAGTGGCGCAAGTTGCATATCCCGATCTTTATCGTTTTTGCAGTGCTGGCGCTCGGTCACATCGTCAGCATCTTCCTGTTTTGGAGCTGGTCATGAGTCGCACGCTCAAGATCATTTTGGGCGTCAACCTGTTGCTGTTGGTGGCGCTCACCTTTGCCTGGCCCCATTTGATGGTGGCACCCGGCAAGCTGATCCCGGGCCACCAGGCCCTGAGCACCGACTGCTTCGCCTGCCACAGCGCTTTCACCGGGGCCAGCGCGGCCAAGTGCATCAGTTGCCACAAGCCGGCCGACATCGGCCGGCTG
The DNA here is from genome assembly GCA_037134215.1 of Betaproteobacteria bacterium. Taxonomy (GTDB): domain Bacteria; phylum Pseudomonadota; class Gammaproteobacteria; order Burkholderiales; family Burkholderiaceae_C; genus Rhodoferax. The sequence continues at coordinate 2,353 of JBAXMQ010000142.1, read as the reverse complement.
TTAACGCTGGGGGTACCGATTGCCAAGCCGCTGAGCCGCACACCCTTCCACCAGGCGCTGTCCAGCCAGAACTGCCTGGGCTGCCACAGCGACCATGCCGGCGTGCGTCGCTACAAGCTACAAGGCAATTTTGACCACAGCCTTTTGACAAAAGACACCGCCAGCAATTGCCAAGGCTGTCACAAAGCGCCAACCGACCCGCTGCACCGGCAAATTAGCGGCAACTGTTCGCAGTGCCACACCACCACCCAGTGGACGCCGGCCAGCTTTGACCACGCCAAGTATTTTGTGCTGGACAGCGACCACAACGCAGCCTGCGCCATCTGCCACGTCCGCAGCGATTACCGCAACTACACCTGCTACGGCTGCCACGAACACACGATAGAGAACGTGCAGCGCGAACACATCAAGGAAGGCATCCGCGACTTCTCGAACTGCGTGAGCTGCCACCGCAGCAGCAACACGCACGACACGCAGGGCAAGGAAGGCGTTGGCGGCGGCGAGCGCAAAGCGCGCGACAAAAACAAGGGTGGCGATGACTGAGGTCCAACTGACCTGCGGTTGCGAGATGCAGGTGAGATTAGGACTTGACTTTAATAACGGTAAACGTTATTATTTTAGTCATGATTCAAAGCTTCAAATGCAGCGACACAGAAGCGTTTTTTGGCGGTAAGCGCATTGGCCGGTTTGCCAACTTTGAATCGGTGGCAATGCGGAAATTGCAGCAATTGCACGCGGCAACCACTCTGGAGTTTTTGCGCGTTCCTCCTGGCAACCAACTCGAAGCACTCAAGCGTGACCGGCTTGGGCAGCACAGCATTCGCATCAACAGCCAATGGCGTGTGTGTTTTTTATGGTCCGCAGACCACGCTGAAAACGTTGAGATAGTGGATTACCACTGAAAGGACGATGACCATGACCCGCGAAGTCCCCCTGATTCATCCCGGCATCATCCTGGCGGAAGACTGGCTTGCGCCGCTGGGCCTGAGCCAATATGCATTGGCCAAGGCCATTGGCGTGTCGCCACGGCGCATCAATGAGATAGTGAAAGGCCTGCGTGGCATTACGGTAGACACGGCACTGCGGTTTGGCGCATTTTTTGGTACGGATGCCCAGAGCTGGATCAATCTGCAAACTCACTACGACACGGAATGCGCCCGCGAAGCCATGGCAGAAACGATTTCCCTCATCAGGCGGTTTGAGCCGGCTGCGACTGGGGTCTAGTGCGAGAGGCTACGTTGCCACCTGCGGCTCAACACGGCCTGACCCATCACACCAGCTTGGCCAACGCAGTGGGCGAGTAATCCGACAGCTCACTGGCGCGGCCGTCGCGCACCTTCAGCACCCAATCCGGGTCACTGATCAAGGCCCGGCCCACCGCCACCAGGTCAAAGTCGCCCCGGTCAAACCGGCGCAGCAGCTCATCGAGCGCGGCCGGTTGCGAGCCCTCGCCGCCAAACGAGGCGATGAACTCGCCCGACAGACCCACCGAGCCGACCGTGATGGTGGGCTTGCCGGTGAGTTTTTTGGCCCAGCCGGCAAAGTTGAGGTCCGAGCCGGCGTACTCGGGCTCCCAAAAGCGGCGCTGCGAGCAATGGAAGATGTCGGCGCCAGCATCGGCCAGCGGCCGCAGCCAGTCCTCCATCTCCTGCGGGGTACGCGCCATCTGCACCGCGTAGTCCTGCTGCTTCCACTGCGACAGCCGGATGATCACCGGGTAGTCTGGCCCCACCTCAGCGCGCACGGCTTTGAGAATGTCGGCGGCAAAGCGGCCGCGCTGCACCAGGCTGGCGCCGCCATAGCCGTCCTCGCGCAGGTTGGTGCCCTCCCAGAAAAACTGGTCGATCAGGTAGCCATGGGCCGCATGCAGCTCAATGGCGTCAAAACCCAGCCGTTTGGCAGCACCAGCCGAGCGGGCAAAGGCGGCGATGGTGTCGGCAATGTCGGCGTCGCTCATGGGCTCGGCGATCTTTTTGCCGGGCGACGACAGGCCCGACGGGGAATCCCAGGGGCCGGGCGGCTGCCAGCTGGTGCGGCGGTTGCGTACCGCGCCCACATGCCAAAGCTGCGGCGCCATCAAACCACCGGCCGCATGCACGCCATCAATCACCTTTTGCCAAGCGGCCAACGCGTCGTCACCCCAAAAGTGCGGCACATCGGGGTCGTTCGCCGAGGCCGGGCGCTGCACCACCGTCCCCTCGGACACGATCAGGCCCACCGCACTGGCGGCGCGGCGGCGGTAATAGGCGGTGACATCGTCGGTCGGCACGCCGCCGGGCGAAAACGAGCGCGTCATGGGCGCCATCACGATGCGGTTGGGCAGGTGCAGGGTTTTGCAGCTGAAGGGGGAGAA
>JBAXMQ010000141.1:0-8258 GCA_037134215.1 Betaproteobacteria bacterium | reverse complement strand
GCCAGCGCGGCGTCCACCTGGTACAGCGGTGTCCACTTGGGCGCGCTGACCACCAGCCCGTCCGGCCCCACCGAAAAGCCGATGGTGCGGCGCTTGCCACGCTTGAGCTGGAAGCCCACCAGGGCCTCGCCCAGCCGGGCTTCACGGTTGGCCTGCGGGTGCTCAAAGCGCACAGGCGGGCTGTCAGTGACACGCCCAGGAGCGGGCTGCTTAGGGCTGTTTGCTACTGATTCAATAGCACTTAACTGAGTATTGACGGGGGATGGCGGGGTATTTGGCTCAAAAAGGTCGAGCGTGAAGCGCAACAGCGGATGCATGGCCAGCAACGTCAGCGGTAGGCCTCGGGGTCGATGCGATGCATCTCGGCCTCAATCCAGGCCTCCACCTCCCGCATCAGGACCTTGGGGTCGCGGCCGGCACTGGGCATGGCGGGCCCGATGGACACATCGACCACGCCCGGTGACTTGATGAAGCCCTTGCGCGGCCAGCATCGCGCCGACGCCACGGCAATCGGAATCACTGGCGCACCAGTCTCCACCGCTAGGCGGGTTCCGGCGGTTTGGTAGGTGCCTTTGTCGCCACGCGCGATGCGGGTGCCCTCGGGAAACATGATGATCCAGACCCCTTGGGCCAGCAGGGTCTTGCCCTGACCGACCACATGCTTGAGCGCCTGGGCCCGAGATTCACGGTCGATGTGGATCATGTCCAGCCGGGCCATGGACCAGCCGAAAAACGGGATTTTGAGCAATTCCCGCTTGAAAACGAAGGCCAGCGGGTGCGGCATCAGGGTGGGCAAGAGCAGGGTTTCCAGCGTGGACTGGTGTTTGACCAACAGCACCGCCGGGCTCGTTGCGCCGTCGGGCAGGTGTTCCATGCCCTGCACCCGCACCCGCACCCCCAGAATGACGCGGGTGCCCCACATCACCACCCGCATCCAGTTGACGGCAAACCACCAGAGTGCTGGGCCGCGTACCCGCAGCGACACCAGCACCAGGGCCAGGCCCCAGGGGATCACCGTGACCAGCATCCAGGCCATGTGCAAAACTGATCGGATCAGCTTCATTGGATCAAGAAGTCGGCAAAGGCGGCCAGGTCCCGGTGGACGCGGGTCTGCGGGGGCAGGGTTTCGGGCAGGCCGCGCCCGACAAATTCGGCGCCTTTGCCGGTGAGCACCAAGTGGGGCGCGCAACCCACCGCCATGCTGGCCAGCACATCCCGCGGTGAGTCGCCAATGGCCGGTACGCCCCGCAGGTCGATGCCGTAGCGCTCGCCAATCTGCTCAAACAGGCCAGGTTCGGGCTTGCGACAGCGGCAGCGCTCATTTGGACCGTGCGGACAATAGAACACGGCGTCAATCCGGCCCCCCACGGCGGCCAGCATGCGGTGCATCTTGGCGTGCATGGCGTTGAGCGTGGACACATCGAACAGGCCGCGCCCCAGTCCCGATTGGTTGGAGGCCACCACCACATGCCAGCCGGCATGGTTGAGGCGGGCCACGGCCTCCAGCGCGCCCGGCAGCGGTGTCCACTCATCGGGCGACTTCACATAGTCGGCACTGTCTTCGTTCAGGGTGCCGTCGCGGTCCAAGATCACGAGTTTCATGCGGGCGCCTCAGGTCGCCAGCCGCGACAGGTCGGCGACGCGGTTCATGGCCTCGAACAGGCTTTTGAGCAAGCCCTGGCGGTTCAGCCGCAAGTCGATCTCTTCGGCGTTCACCATGACGCCATCAAAGAAGGCATCCACCGGCGCCCGCAATGCAGCCAACGCCTGCAGCGAGCCGGTGTAGTCACCGCCCTCGAACAGCGCTTGCGCCCGGGGCAGCACGTCCTGCATCGCGCTGTACAAGGCCACCTCTGCCGGCTCCTTGAGCAGCACCGGGCTGACATGGGCATCCACCTCGGCCGCTTTTTTGAGGATGTTGCCAATGCGTTTGTTGGCAGCCGCCAGCGCTGGTGCCTCGGGCAGCTGGGCGAAGGCGCGCACGGCCGCGAGCCGGCGTGGCACGTCACCCAAGCGCTGGGGCCTCAGGGCCAACACCGCATCCACCTCCTGGGCATGGAAGCCCTGCTCGCGCAGGGTGCCGGCCAGCCGGTCGTCAATGAACTGCGCCAGCGGCTGGGCCACGCTGCCAATCTGGCCCCCAAAAGCCGGCACCGCCTGTGCGATAAGCGCGTCGAGTCCGAGAGGCAGGTCCGGCTCCATCAGCATCCGGATCAGGCCCAGCGCATGCCGGCGCAGCGCAAAGGGGTCCTTGTCGCCAGTCGGCAGGTTGCCGATGCCAAACATGCCCACCAGCGTTTCCAGCTTGTCGGCCAGCGCCAGCACCAGGCCCACCCGATTGCGCGGCAGTGCATCCCCGGCAAAGCGCGGCTTGTAATGGTCCTCGATGGCGGTGGCAACGGCATCGCCCAGGCCATCGTGGCGCGCGTAGTAGGCGCCCATGGTGCCCTGCAGCTCGGGGAACTCGCCCACCATGTCGGTCAGCAGGTCGGTCTTGGCCAGGCGGGCTGCGGTATCGACGCTGGCCACCAAGGCTGTGTCACCCAGCTCTTGCGCGATGCTGCAGGCAATGCTGCGCACGCGTGCCATACGCTCACCCTGGCTGCCCAGCTTGTTGTGGTACACCACCTTGGACAGGCCCTCAACCCGGGACTCCAGGGTTTTCTTGCGGTCCTGCTGAAAAAAGAATTGGGCATCGGCCAGCCGGGGCCGCACCACGCGCTCGTTGCCGCCAATCACCGCGCTGGGGTCGGCGGGGCTGATGTTGCTTACCACCAAAAAGCGGCTGGTCAGCTTACCGGCGCCGTCGAGCAGCGGGAAATATTTCTGGTTGGCCTGCATGGTCAGGATCAGGCACTCCTGCGGCACATCCAGAAATGCCTCGTCAAAACCGCACACCAGCACATTGGGTCGCTCCACCAGGCCGGTCACCTCGTTCAGCAGCGCGTCATCCATCAGCACCTGGTAGCCCGGGCCCAGCTTTTCGGCGGCATGGGCCAGCTGGTTGACGATGGCCAAGCGCCGTTCAGCAAAGCTGGCGATCACTGCGCCATCGTCAGCCAGGGTGGCGGCGTAGGCGTCGGCATGCCCAATCACCACGGGCGAGACGCGCGCCTCGAAACGGTGGCCCTGCGTCTGGTTGCCAGCGCTCAGGCCGAGCACCTTCACCGGCACCACGGTGCTGCCGTGCAGCGCCAGCAGGCCGTGCGCCGGCCGCACAAAATGCACGCTGCTCCAGCCCGGCAATTCGCAATCGGTCTCCAGCTGGTAGCTCATCATCTTCGGGATCGGCAGTTTGGCCAGTGCCTCTTCCAGGGCTTTTTGCAGGCCGCTGTCCAGGGTGGCACCGCTGGCCAGGCTGTCATAGAACAGGGCCTCGGCCTTGCCATCGGCGGCGCGGCGCAGGGCCGCCACTGCCGCTGCCGGGTCTGACAGGTCGGCACCCAGCGCTTGCAGCTTCTTGAGCAGCGCGGGTGTGGGCTGCCCGTTGGCATCCAGGCCCACGCTGACGGGCATCAGTTTTTGCGAGACCGCCTTGTCGGCCGCCTTGCGCCAGACCTGGCTGATGTGCGCTGCCAGCCGGCGCGGCGACGCAAACGGCGTCACCACCGAGTCCGGTGTGGCCAGGCCTTGCGCCCGCAGCTGTGCAGCCAGTTCCTGGGCAAAGGCGTCGCCCAGTTTTTGCAGCGCCTTGGGTGGCAACTCTTCAACAAACAGTTCAACAAGGAGGTTGTCGGCACTCATGGCGTGGCCCTCCCGCTCATGTGTTCCACCCAGGCTCTTGGCGCCATGGGGAAGCCCAGCCGCTCCCGGCTGTCCAGGTAACTTTGCGCCACGCTGCGCGCCAGGTTGCGGATGCGCCCCATGTAGGCGGCGCGCTCGGTCACGCTGATGGCGCCCCGTGCATCCAGCAGATTGAAGCTGTGCGCACACTTGAGCACCTGCTCATAGGCCGGCAGGGCCAACTGCACCTCGATCAGGTGCTTGGCCTGCTTCTCGTGGGCCGTGAAGGCCGTGAACAGGAAGTCCGCGTCCGAGTGCTCAAAGTTGTAGGCCGACTGCTCTTTTTCGTTTTGCAGATAAACGTCGCCATAGCTCATGCTGTCGGTCCATTGCAGCTTGTAGACGTTGTCCACGCCCTGCAGGTACATGGCCAGACGCTCCAGCCCGTAGGTGATCTCTCCGGTGACCGGCTTGCAGTCAATGCCGCCCACCTGCTGAAAATAGGTGAACTGTGTGACCTCCATGCCGTTGAGCCACACCTCCCAGCCCAGGCCCCAGGCGCCCAGCGTGGGGTTTTCCCAATCGTCTTCGACGAAGCGGATGTCATTTTTTTTCAGGTCAAAGCCTAGCGCTTCGAGCGAGCCCAGGTAGAGCTCCAGGATGTTGCTCGGAGCGGGTTTCAGCACCACCTGGTACTGGTAGTAGTGCTGCAAACGGTTCGGGTTGTCGCCATAGCGGCCGTCTTTGGGGCGCCGGCTGGGCTGCACGTAAGCCGCCTTCCAAGGCTCCGGGCCGATCGCGCGCAAAAAGGTGGCGGTGTGCGAGGTACCGGCGCCGACCTCCATGTCGTAGGGCTGCAACAGGGCGCAGCCCTGGGCGTCCCAATAGGACTGCAGGTTCAGGATGATTTGCTGGAAACTCAACATGACGCGGCGGGGTTCAGGACAAGCCGGAACCGATGTGGTGACAACAGCACGCTGTAACAGCGCGAAAGCCGAGATTTTACGGGCGTTCCGCTGGGCAAGCGGGCCAGCCTACCGGCGTTTTCTCAACTGCCGGAGCGCCCACAGCACCACGGCCGCAGCGCCCAGGCCATAGGGCCAAAGGCCCAGCCGGGCCACCCACCAGGCATAGGGGGTGGTGCCGGTGCGGCCTTCCACCTCACCCTGCAGCACGGCCCGGGTGTCGCGCGGCAGGCTCTGCCGCACCCGCGCCTGGTGGTCGATGATGGCGGTGACGCCCGTGTTGGTGGCCATCAGGACTGGGCGCTCAAACTCGCGCGCCCGCAGCCGGGCAATCTGCAGGTGCTGGTCCATGGCCGCAGTGCCGCCGAACCAGGCCAGGTTGCTGACGTTGACCAGAACGGTGGGCGTGCGCGCCGAATCAAGAAACTGTTGGGCCAGCTCCTCGCCAAACAAATCCTCGTAGCAAACATTGGGCGCCAGGCGCTGGCCCTGCCAGTCAAACGGGGGCTGGCCCAGGGGGCCCCGTGCGAAATCGCCCAGCGGGATGTGCATCAGCTCGGTAAACCACCGAAAGCCGGTCGGGATGAACTCGCCAAAGGGCACCAGGTGGTGCTTGTCGTAGCGCCAGGCCAAGGCGTCGCCGGGCCGCAGCCCGACCACCGAGTTGGTGTAGCCCTGCTCGAAATCGCCCAGCGGTATGCCGACCAATGCCGCCTGGGCCCCTGTGGCAAAGCGTTGCCGCAGCGCCTGCCAATAGCCAGGCGGCAACTGCTGCGGCAGCAGCGGAATGGCCGTTTCCGGCGCAATCACCAGCGAACTGCTGGCCTGTAGCAACTGCTCGCTGTACCACTGCAGCGCCTGCGGCACCCCAGAGCCCGCCTCGAACTTTTCGTCCTGGGCAATATTGCCCTGCAACAGGGTCACACCCAGCCGGCCGTGGGCCTGTGTCAGCGCCGGCCCCAGGGCCTGCTGCAGGGTGGGCAAGGCCAGCAGCACCAGCGCCAGGGCCACACTGCCCAGCCGCGCGGCGCCCGAGGCTTGGCGCGGCCACTGCACCGCCAGCATGGCCAGCCAGGCCGCCAGTGCGCCCATGCCATAGGCCCCCAGCCAGGGTGCAAAACCCGACAGCGGACCATCCGCATGGGCGTAGGCGGCGGCGCCCCAAGCAAAGCCGGTCAGCAAGATGCCCCGCGCGAGTTCGGCCAGCAGCCAGAGCGCTGCAAAAATAAGAGCAGACTTGTAAGGACTGGCGGGGCTCAGCGCCTGAAAAGCCGCGCATGCTGCGGCGTAGTAAAGACCCAGCAGCGCGGCCAGCACCAGCACCGCCAGGCCGGCTGGCAGTGCCGGCAAGCCACCGTAGGTGTGCATGGCCACGAACAACCAGCCAAACGCCACGCTCAGCCAGGCGGTGCTGAACAAGGCGCCGTACAGCCCGCCAACCCGCCAGGACACAGCGCCATCACGCTGCGGTGCTTGCAGCAAGCTGGCCAACAGGCCCATGGCCAACAACTGCAGCCACCACACCGGTTGGCCTGGCTGCAGGCCGATGGCCGGTAGTTCAAGCTGCCACAGCGCGGGCCAAGCCATGCTCCAGCCATGCAGCACACCCGCCCCCAGCGCCACCAAGGCGCGGGCCGGTTCAGGTCGGGACATTGTTGGTGGGCGACACCTTGAACCACTTGACGGCGCCACCCTTGGTGTGCAGCACCACAAAGTTCAAATCCGCCAGCACATGCCGCTCGCCACGCTTGGGCACATGGCCCATGTCGTGGGCAATCAGGCCGCCGATGGTGTCGAACGAGGCCTCCGGGTCAGCGCTGCCAAGCTGCACGCCAAAGGCTTCATTCACCCGCTCCACCGCTGTGTCACCACTGACCCGGTAGGTCCTGTCGGCCAAGGCAAAAATGTCGCCCTCGTCTTCGTCAATGTCGAACTCGTCTTCGATTTCGCCCACGATCTGTTCCAGCACATCTTCAATCGTGATCAGGCCGGCGATGCGGCCGAACTCGTCGATCACGATCGCCTGGTGGTTACGGTTGCCGCGAAAGTCGCGCAGCAGGTCATTCAGGCCCTTGGTTTCCGGGATGAACACGGCTGGTCGCAGCAGGGCGCGAAGGTTCAGCTCGGGCGCCCGCTGGAGCTTGAGCAGGTCCTTGGCCATCAGGATGCCGATGATGTTTTCGCGCTCCCCCTCGTAGACCGGAAAGCGCGAGTGGGCGGTGTCGATCACGGTGTGCAGCAAGGTCTCATAGGGCTCGCTGATGTTCACCAGATCCATCCGGGTGGCGGGCACCATCACATCACCGGCTGTCATGTCGGCCATGCGGATCACGCCTTCAAGCATGACACGCGACTCCGCGCCGATCACGTCGTTGTCCTCGGCGTCTGCCAGGGCTTCGATCAACTCGGCAGTGGAATCAGGACCCGGGTGAATGAATTCCGCCAGTTTTTGCAGGAAGGAACGCTTGTCCTCCTTGTTGGGAGTGCGCGCGTGATGGGGGTCTGACACAGCCGGATAAGCAGGACATGCGGTAATGGAACAGCCCCTAGGATAGCGGATTGTGCGCGCGCCAATCAGGTGCTGGCCGAGGCGCAGTCGCGCGGCCGAAGAGGGGCATGGCCTTCAGCGCCAGCTTTGTCGCCCAAAGCGCAACACGCGCGTGGCCAGCAGGGTCTCGGCCAAAAAGCACAGCAAGGCCAGCAAAAAGGAGATCACGCCAGCCAGAAAACAAATGGTGGGCAGGCGCAAAAACTCTATGGATGTGGTCTCGCCCAAAAACAGCGTCACGATGGTGAGCCCGATCAACAGGGCACACAGGGTCAGTAGCGCAATGCACACATTGACAAGCCAGCCGCGATGGCGCAGGTCCGCCAGTTCGGCGTGCATCGCCGCAGTGGGCGCTGCTTCGGGCCGTGCGTCCAGACGTTCTTCCAGCGTGCGCGCCCGGTCGATGATGCGGGCCAGCCGCCCGGTCACGGCGCCGATCATGGCCGCCACCGCGGTCAATAAAAACACCGGTGCCAGCGACAACTGGATGCCATGGGTGACCGCGCCTGCGTCAGCTGAAAAAAACATGGTGGCTTTCGTAGCGGTTGGCTGAGGCTGGAGTTTAGGGCCTGGCTTGCCCGCTATAGTCGGTGGCCCAACCCATGCGCTGCCGCTAAGGCCTTTGTATGAACCTGATTCGCCTGGCAGACCTCACCCCTGACGACGTGCGCAGCATCTGGCGACTGGTGGCCCAGCCTGCCAGGCCGCTGGCCGGCACGGTGGCCTGGTCGTTTGAGGGCTACGGCATCCGCACCCGCACCACCTTTGTTCAGGCCTTTCGCGAGCTGGGTCTGGCTTTCACCGAGCTGCCCGGTTTTTTGAAAACCGGCGAACGGGCCTGCGACTTGGCGGGCTACCTGGATCCGTTCTACGCGATGTACGTGGTGCGAGAGTCCAACCACGCCCGCCTGGCCGAGTTTGCGGCCGCCAGCCGGCGCCCGGTCATCAATGCCATGTCCAGCGACGGCCACCCCTGCGAGGTGCTGACCGATGCCTATTACGTGGACACCGAACTGCGCCCT
>JBAXMQ010000140.1:0-8312 GCA_037134215.1 Betaproteobacteria bacterium | reverse complement strand
GGGCCCGGACCGCTTTGGCGGCGACCGAGGCGGCGTCATCGGCGTCGACAGTGGTGATCAGGGCGCCGGTGGCGGGGTTGTGAATTTCAAGTTGGTTCATACAGCGGGTGATGGGGGTGAGGGTTCGGATCAGTTGGGGGTTTTGGCGGCCTGGCAGGCCTGCAGAAAGTCGGTTAGCAGCGGGGTGTCGTCGAGCGTGCCGAGCTCGGGCCGGTGAAATTCGGGGTGCCACTGCACGGCGGCCACGTAAGCGGGGCCGGTGTGCCGGATCGCCTCGATCATGCCGTCGTCCGGGCAGCGCGCCTCGACCTCGAAACCGGGTGCCAGGTCTTTGATGCCCTGGTGATGAATGCTATTGATCTTGTAGCTAGAAACGCCCGCCAGCAGCTGGCTCAGGCGGGTTTTTGGCACCAAGTCCAGACCATGGAAGTTATGGTCATAGACCTCGGCGTCGCGGTGTTTCAGGGCCTCGGGCCGCTGGGTCGGGATGTCTTGGTAGAGCGTGCCACCAAAGGCCACGTTGATCAGCTGCAGGCCGCGACAGACGCCAAACACTGGCTTTCCGGCGGCCACAAAGGCCTTCACCAGCGCCTGTTCGTAAAGATCGCGGATGCGGTCGCCGCTCCAGCGCTCCTGCAAGGGGGTTTCACCGTAGCTGCCGGGCCAGACATCGGCGCCGCCGTGCAGCACCAGGCCGTCGAGCCACTGCGCGTAATCGTCAACATGCACATCGCCCCGAGCGGTATCGCCTGCAGGCGAGGGCACCATCACCGGCAGGGTGCCACCGGCCATGAGCCAGTGCGCCATCGACTGCTCGACATACTGCAGGGTTTTGCTGGCAAAGGCGGTACGCGCCGGATCCGGGTGGAAAAAGCAGGCGCTGATGCCGATTTTGAGGCGCTCGCTGCCCATCACATGGCCGCCTTGAACAAAGCCTCGAAGTCGGCCGCGGTGCAGGGGCGCGGGTTGGTCTGGTGGCAGATGTCGGCCGTGGCAATCGCCACCAGCCGCGGCAGGTGCGCCGGCGTGACGCCATGGGCCGCCAGGCCGCCGGTGATGCCGACACTGGCCTTGAGCGACTTCAACCAAGGCACAAACGCCGCGCCACCGCCGGCCACTTGGCAAACATGGGCCAGTTCGTCAAATTTGGCCGGCACCGCGTTCAGATTCCAGGCCATCACGGTGTCGATCATCAGCGCATTGGCCAGGCCATGGTGCAGGTCACAGACGGCGCCCAGCGCGTGGGCGCAGGAGTGCACCGCGCCCAGGTCTTTCTGGAAGGCGATGGCCCCCATCATGGAGGACATCATCATGTCGCTGCGCGCCTGCAGGTTGGTGGGCTGTTGGACAGCGGTCAGCAGGGCAGCGGCCGCGATGCGGGTGCCTTCGAGCGCGATGCCGTCGCACAGCGGGTGGTAGGCCGGTGACAGGTAGCTCTCGATGTTGTGCGTCAGCGCGTCCATGCCGGTGGCGGCCGTCACGGCGGCCGGCAGGCCAAAGGTCAGCTCCGGGTCGGCAAACACCACCTTGGCGAGGATTTTTGGGCTGAACACCACGCGTTTCAGGTGCGTGTCGTTTTCGCTGACGACGCTGGAGCGACCCACTTCGGAGCCTGTGCCCGAGGTGGTGGGCAGCGCCACAAAATAGGGCAGCTCGTTCACGATGGGTCGCACCTGCGGGTGGTCCCACACGTACTCCAGGATGTCGCCGGGATGGGTAGCGGCGACGCCGACCACCTTGGCCACATCCAGCGCGGCGCCGCCGCCAAAGCCGATCACGCAGTCGGCACCGTGCGCCTTGTAGGCCGCCGCACCATCCATCACCTGGCTGCAGGTCGGGTTACCGAACACGCCGGCAAAGACTGCCACGTCAAGCCCGCCCAGGTGGGTCTGGAATTCGGCCAGCACCGGCAGCGCACCCAGCGCCCGGTCGGTCACGATCAGCGGGCGCTTGCAGCCGATCTGCAGCAAATGGGCGGCCACCAGCTTGCGCGCGCCGGCGCCGAAACGGATGGGGGTAGGAAAGGCAAAGTTGGTGATGCTCATGGTGTCAGATGATCTCGAAGTAACGTTTCATTTCCCAGTCGGTCACGGCGTCCAGCCATTGGCGCCATTCCCAGTCACGGGTGGCGGCAAAGTGGTCGACAAAACCGTCGCCCAGCCAGTCGCGGGCGATCGCCGACTGCTGGAAGTTGCGGGTGGTTTCAATCAGGGTGCGCGGGGCACGGGGGATGTGCTCGGCGCCAACGTTGGTGCCGGTGATCGGCGGTGCGGTCAGCTTCAAGCCTTTTTCCACACCATCCAGGCCGGCTGCAATCACCGCCGCCATCGCCAGATAGGGGTTGACGTCGGCACCCGGGCAGCGGGTTTCCAGCCGGGTGGCCTTGGGGCTGCCGGCGATCACCCGAAAACTGGCGGTGCGGTTGTCGATGCCCCAGGTCGGCTTGACCGGCGCCCAGAAGCCGTCGACCAAGCGCTTGTAGCTGTTGATGGTAGGCCAGATCATGGGCGCAAAGTCCATCATGCAAGCCACCTGTCCGGCCAGGTAGCTCTCAAACAACTTGCTCATCTTGCGCGGGTTTTTCGCGTCATAGAACAGGTTGGTCTTGCCGTCCGACAGGCTTTGGTGGATGTGGCCGCTGCAGCCGGGCAGGTTCTGGTGCGGCTTGGCCATGAAGCTGGGCATGATGCCAAAGCGCGCCCCAATCTCCTTGGTGCCGGTTTTGAACAAGAGCGCCCGGTCAGCCTGCGTCAGCGCCTCGCTGAAACCGATTGCCGCCTCATAAACGCCAGGGCCGGTCTCGGTGTGCAGGCCCTCCACCGGCACGCCAAAGGCCAGCATCTCGTCCATCAGGGCGTTGAAAAACGGCCGGTTCTGGTTCATGCGCAGCAGCGAGTAGCCAAACATGCCCGGTGTCAACACCTCGGGTGCCACGCCTTTTTTGGCGGCCCAGCTCTGAGACGTCTCGGCAAAATTGAACCACTCAAACTCCATGCCGGTCATGACCTGAAAGCCCATTTTTTCAGCGCGCTTGAGCACCCGCTTCAGCGCCTGGCGCGGGCACTGGGCGTGCGCCGTGCCATCGGCGTTGACAAACTCGCCCAAGAAGAAGGGCACACCGTCGTCCCAGGGCACGTGGCGCGCGGTGTCCAGGTCCAGCCGCGCGAGCGCGTCCGGGAAGCCGTGCTGCCAGCCGGTGGCCGTGGTGTTGTCGTAGGTGTTGTCCATCATGTCCCAGCCCAGCACCACGTCGCAAAAGCCGAAGCCGCCACCCGGGTAGGGCTCGGCCGCGCCGAGAAATTTGTCGCGGTGCAGGTACTTGCCGCGCAGCACGCCGTCAATGTCGCTCACCGCCACTTTGACTTTGCTGGCACTGGAGCGCCGCACCGCCGAGACGGCCGGGTGTTCAGGCGCCGGGTTTTTCTTGGAAGTTGCCATAGGTTCAGAGTCCATTCATTCGGTTCAATCGAAGGTCATCTTAGCCAGTAAAGCGGCTGGCGGCGAAGGGTGCCAAGTCGACAGCCGGGGTACGGCCTGCCACCAAGTCGGCCACCAAGGCGCCGCTGATGCCGCCCAGCGTCACGCCGATGTGCTGGTGCCCAAAGGCATAAATCACCCGCGCCGAATCGCGTGAGCGGCCCAGCACCGGCAAGCCGTCGGGCAGCGTGGGCCGAAAGCCCAGCCAGGGCGCATTCGGCTCGCCCAGGCCGGGCACCGCACGTTGAGAGGCGAAATGCAGTAAATCCAGCAGGCCCTGGTGGCGCTGCGGCTTCATACCCGCCAACTCCACCGTACCCGCCACCCGCAAGCCCTGTGCCATCGGCGTCATGTAGAAGCCGCGCTCGGCCCAGCCGACCGGGCGTGAAATGGCGCCTGACGCGCCCGGGTACATGATGTGGTAGCCCCGCTCGGCGTCCAGCGGCACCTCGTCGCCACACTGGCGGGCCAGGGGTTTGGAGTGGGCGCCGGCGCACACCACCACCCAGTCGTGGCCGCTTGGGCCAGCGTCCGTACTCAGGTGCACCGCGCCGGCTTGCGGCTGCAGCCCGGTGACGGCGCTGCGGGCGATCTGCAGACCGCCGGCCACCAGCGAGGCCTGCAGGGCGCCTAAAAAGTCCGCAGGGCTGGACAGGAACCACGAGCCTTGGTAGAGCACGCCCCGGTCAAAGATCGGGGCCAGCCCTGGCTCCAGGCGGGCAATGTCGTCGCGCCCCTGCACCGTGAAGTTGACGCCTAACGAGCGGCGCAGCGCCAGCGTCGATTCGGACGCAGCAAAGTTAGCCGCACCCGAGTACAGGTACAGGCACTCGCTGGGCTTTACAAAAGCGGCCAGGCTGGCCTGCGCCGTCATCCGGGTGTAGCCATCCTGCGCCCGCGCCAACAGGTGTGACAGCGCGGTGGCCGAGGCGGTGTAGCGGCGCCGGCTGGAGCTGGCCAAAAAGCGCAGCAGCCAGGGCGTGAGCTGGGGCAGGTAGGACCAGCGCAAACGAAACGGGCTGTCACCCGCCAGCAGGTAGCGCGGCAGGTCTCTAAACACCGAGGGGTTGTTGACCGGGATGCAGGCGTAGTTGGCAAAGGTGCCGGCATTGCCAAAAGAGGCACCGCCAGCCGCCCCGGCCGGGTCATAAACCGTGACCTGGTGGCCGTCCTGCATCAGCCAGTAGGCACTGGACAGGCCGACAAAACCAGCACCGATGACCGCAACGTTAGCCATAGCTTAAGCCCGAAGAGCGGGCTGGCTGATGCCCATGTCGCACAGCGTTTGGGCCACCGCGTCCACCGCCTGGCGCATCTCGACCGGGCCGATGGCGCCAATGCAACCGACGCGGAATGTCTCGACCTGCGTCAGCTTGCCCGGGTACAGCAAAAAGCCATAGTGCTTGGCGGTGTCGTAAAAGCGCTTGAACTCATAGGCCGGGTGCTGCGGCGCGTGAAAGGTGACGATGATGGGTGCCTGCACCGTCGGGTCCAGGAAAGGCTTGAAGCCCAGTGCTGCCATACCAGCCACCAGCGTTTGGTAGTTGCGGGTGTAGCGCGCCAGTCGGGCGCTCTGGCCGCCCTCAGTCTCAAACTGGGCAATGGCTTCGTGCAGCGCCACCACCACGTGGGTCGGCGGCGTGAAGCGCCATTGCCCGGTCTTCTCCATGTACACATACTGGTCATGCAAGTCCATCGCCAGTGACTGGCTTCGGCCAGCACAGCCGTCCAGCACCGCCCGACGGATGAAGACAAAGCCCATGCCGGGCACGCCCTCCAGACACTTGCCACTGGCCGCAATCAGGGCATCAAACCGGGTCTGGCGCGCGTCGATTTCCAGCGCGGCAAACGAGCTCATGGCATCCACAATCAGCCCGCGGTCAAAACGTTCGCACACATCAGCCACCGCCTGCAGCGGGTTGAGTACCCCGGCGCCGGTTTCACAGTGGATCAGCACCACATGGGTGATGGAGGCATCTTCCTGCAAGCGTTGTGCCAGCGCCTGCGGGTCAACCGGGCTGGCTTCGTCAAAGCTCATGGTGCTGCAACGCCGTCCCATCAGGCTGGTGATGCGGGCGGCCCGCTTGCAATAAGCGCCGTTGTCCAGCACAAGCACATGGCAGTCATGCGGCACCAGGGTGGCCACAGCGGCTTCCACGCTGAAGGTGCCGCTGCCCTGCAAGGGCACCACCACATGGCTGTCCTGACCGTGAATGATGGCCAGCAGGCTGCGGCGCACACTGGCTGTCACGGCAATAAAGTCGGCGTCCCACGAGCCCCAGTCCTTGAGCATGGCCAGCTTGGTGCGCAGGGTGGTGGTCAGGGGCCCCGGGGTCAGCAGTATGCGGTCTCTGTCCATGGTGGGTTCCGGCAGCGGGCGCGTCAGCCCCGTCAAAAAAATTTTATTGGACGTCACCCCTCGGGCCTTGTCAATTGTTTTTTGTAGATTGTTGACAATTTTCGAGAATCTGCTTCAATCAGGCGCCATGAGCGCCACCATGCACCCCACCATTGCCCTGCTGCAGAGCCGCTCGCTGAGCATGGTGGTGCAGCAGGAGATCGAGCGCGGCATCCTGAGTGGCGAGTACCCCCCAGGCAGCAAGCTGATAGAAGCCGCACTGGCCGAAAAAATGGGCGTGTCGCGTGGCCCCATCCGCGAAGCCTTCCGCATGCTGGACGAGGCCGGCCTGGTGCGCACTGAGAAAAACCGCGGTGTGTTTGTGCGCGACATTCCGCTGGACGAAGCGCTGGAAATCTTCGACCTGCGCGCCGCCATGGACGAGCTGGTGGGGCGCCAACTGGCCACCCACCTGACAGCCGCCCAGCGGGACGACATGCAGGCCATGGTCAGCGCCATGGAACAGGCCGTTGCAGCGCAGGATGCACAGCACTACCACCTGCTCAACCTGCAGTTTCATGACCGTCTGGTGGAGATGACCGGCAACCGCAAGCTGACCGCCATCTACCGCAAGCTGATCAAAGAGCTGTCGCTGTTTCGGCGCCTCAACCTGGCCGATGGCTGGCTGATGCCGGCCTCCGCCAGTGAGCACCAGCAGATCGTGCAGGCCATTGCCTCCGGTAACCCGCAACGGGCCGGCCAGGCCATGTTTGACCACGCAATGGAGAGCAAGGCGCGCACGGTGGCCAATGATTTGCGTCGCCATGCCACACCATCGATCAATCCCGGAACTAAGAAAGTGACCCGATGACTTCAAGCCCTACCCCCGCCGTCCATGTCAACGGCAGAACCTACCAACTGCCACGCGCGCCCACCGTGGTGGTGTGCGTCGACGGCTGCGAGCCCGACTACCTGGCCCAGGCCGTGGCCAGCGGCCAGATGCCCTGGCTGCA
The DNA here is from genome assembly GCA_037134215.1 of Betaproteobacteria bacterium. Taxonomy (GTDB): domain Bacteria; phylum Pseudomonadota; class Gammaproteobacteria; order Burkholderiales; family Burkholderiaceae_C; genus Rhodoferax. Next base: position 1,484 of record JBAXMQ010000140.1, on the reverse strand, counting down.
ACGCACGCTGGCGCAGGGCACCGCGCTGGTGGCCGACTGCGTGGTGCCAACCTTCACCAACCCCAACAACCTGTCGATCGTGACCGGTGTGCCGCCCAGCGTGCATGGCATTTGCGGCAACTACTTGTATGACGTGGCCAACAACGTGGAGGTCATGATGAATGACCCCAAATGGCTGCGCGCGCCCACCCTGCTGGCCGCACTGGCCGACGCCGGCCTGTCGCTGGCTGTGGTGACGGCCAAAGACAAATTGCGAACCTTGCTCGGGCACCAGATGCGAGGCATCTGCTTCTCGGCCGAAAAAGCCGACCAGGCCACGGTCAAAGACAACGGTATCGACGAGGTGCTGGCGTTGGTGGGCAAGCACCTGCCCAGCGTCTACAGCGCCGACCTGTCGGAGTTTGTCTTTGCTGCCGGCGTCAAGCTGATGCAACAGCGCCGACCCGATGTGATGTACCTCTCGACCACCGACTACATCCAGCACAAGCACGCGCCCGGCACTGCCGGCGCCAACGCCTTCTACACCATGATGGACGGCTACCTGGCCGAACTCGACGCGCTGGGCTGCGTGATCGCCCTCACCGCTGACCACGGCATGAACGCCAAGGTGGGCATGGACGGCAAGCCGGATGTGATCTACCTGCAAGACTGGTTTGACGCCTGGTTGGGCGCTGCGGCGGCCCGGGTGATTCTGCCCATCACCGACCCCTACGTGGTGCACCATGGCGCACTGGGCTCGTTTGCCACGGTTTACCTGCCCGCCGGCACCGACACCCATGCCGCCTGCACTCGCCTGCAAGCAGTGCTGGGCATCGAGGTGGTGTTGCCGCGCGCGCAGGCAGCCGCGCGCTTTGAGCTACCGGCCGACCGCATTGGCGACCTGGTGGTGGTGTCGGAGCGCTTCACGGTGCTGGGCACATCGGCCACGCGGCACGACCTCTCCAGCCTGGAGGTGCCGCTGCGCTCGCATGGCGGCATCAGCGAACAACGCGTGCCGCTGATCCTGAACCGACCTCTGCCGAAGCTGGACGCCAGCCGTCGTTTCCGGAATTTTGATGCCTTTGACCTTGCCCTAAACCACGCCCAATAACACCGGCCCGCGCACGCCCGCCTCCGCAACGAAAGCCCCCCATGATCCAGCAGTTCATCCTTGACCACCACCTCAACAGCATGCGACTGGCCGGACGCCAGGTGGGCGCCGACCGCAGCGGCGACCGGGTCATCGCGGTGCACAACCCCTACACAGAGGAAGTGATCGGCACCGTGCCCAAGGCCACGTTGAAAGAGGTACGCGAGACCTTTGCCGCCGCCCATGCCTACGCACCCCAGCTCAGCCGGTTTGAGCGTGCCGCCATCCTGAACCGCGCCGCAGCGCTGATCAGCCAGCGCCTGAACGACGTGGCGCAGCTGATCACCGCCGAGTCCGGCCTGTGCATCAAAGACGCGCTGTATGAGGCCGGCCGGGTCAGCGACGTGCTGCTGTT
>JBAXMQ010000139.1:0-8390 GCA_037134215.1 Betaproteobacteria bacterium | reverse complement strand
GCAGCGGCATCAAGGAGGAGCCCGCAGGGCGGGGGACAGCCGCGGAGCCGAATGCGTCGCCGGCCTGATCCGAAGTGGCGCGGGCCTGTGTAGCGAACGCAAAGACATGGGTCCCCGCCTTCGCGAAGACGACGGCCAGCGGGCTCTGCGCGAGGACGACAGCAGGAATGGGGTCTGACGGCTACAGGCTGGTCCGCAGCGTCCAGATTTCCGGGAACAGCACCACGTCGAGCATTTTGCGCAGGTAGCTCACGCCACCGGTGCCGCCGGTGCCGCGTTTGAAGCCGATCACCCGCTCCACTGTGGTCACGTGGCGAAAACGCCAGAGGCGGAAGGCATCTTCGAGATCGGTCAGTTCTTCGCCCAGTTGGTACAGGTCCCAGTGCTCGCGCGGGCTGCGGTAGACCACCAGCCAGGCGGCTTCCACCTCTGGGCTGGCGGCGTAGGGCTGGGTCCAGTCCCGCTCGGTGTGGCTGGTCGGTAGGGCCAGTCCGCGCCGAGCCAGCAAGCGCAAGGCCTGGTCGTACAGCGATGGCGCCGCATAGGCCGCCTGTACCTGCGCCAGCAAATCGGGCCGGTGCGCGTGTGGCTTGAGCATGGCGGCGTTCTTGTTGCCCAGCGCAAACTCGATGCAGCGGTACTGTGCGCTTTGGAAACCGCTGGAGCTGGCCAGGTAAGGCCGGATGGCGCTGTACTCGGGCGGGGTCATGGTGGCCAGCACGTCCCAGGCGTGCACCAGCTGCTCCATGATTTTGCTCACCCGGGCCAGCATCTTGAAGGCGCTGCCCAGGTCATCCGCGGCCACGCAGCCAATGGCGGCCTGCAGCTCGTGCAGCATCAGCTTCATCCACAGCTCGCTGGTCTGGTGCTGGATGATGAACAGCATCTCGTTGTGGTCGGGCGACAGGGGATGCTGCGCGCCCAGAATCTGGTCCAGGTGCAGGTAGTCGCCATAGCTCATGGCGCGGCTGAAGTCCAGCTGGGCTTTCTCCGCTGCCACGATCTGCTCGGGCGTGCTCGGCGCTGTGTCCATCGGCGTGCCCGCTGCCGCGCTCATGTCATGTCACAGCCTGTTGCCGGTTGAATTCGGGCCGCTGCCACTCGCCACTGGCCAGCACCTGGCGAAGGTGCTCCACCGCGTGCCACACGTGGGCAAATCCGGTGTAGAGCGGCGTCAGGCCAAAGCGCAGGATGTCGGGGTGCCGGCCGCCGTCGCCGGCCCGGAAGTCGCCAATCACGCCGCGTGCAATTAGCGCCTGCATGATGGCAAAGGCGCCGTCGGCACGGGCCAAGCAGACCTGCGAGCCACGTTGCGCGTGCTCAAGTGGTGTCACCAGCGTCAAACCCTGCCCGGCACAGCGTTGCGCCACCAGTTCAATGAACAGGTCTGACAAGGCCAGCGATTTCTGGCGCAGTGCCGCCATGCCGCCCAGGGGCTCGGCCGCGCTGAAAGTGTCCAGGCCGCAGGCCAGCGCCGCCAGGCTCAGAATGGGTTGGGTGCCGCACAGGTAGCGGCCTATGCCGGGGGCAGGCTTGTAGTCGGGTGTGAAGGCAAACGGCGCCGCATGGCCCCACCAGCCGGCCAGTGGCTGCCAGAAGCGCTCGGCGTGCTGCGGGTGTACCCACACAAACGCCGGGGCGCCCGGGCCGCCATTCAGGTACTTGTAGCCGCAGCCTACGGCAAAGTCGGCGTCCGACCCTTTCAGGTCCACCGGCAGGGCGCCGGCGCTGTGCGCCAAGTCCCACACCGTGAGCACGCCGGCCCGGTGCGCCGCCGCCGTGAGGGCGGCCATGTCGTGCATGGCGCCCGTGCGGTAGTTCACATGGGTCAGCAGCAATACCGCCACGTCCTGCGCTGATTCAGGGGCCAGCGCGGCGGGTAACTCGTCGGCCTCCAGCAGCGTCAACGTGCCGCCGTGCTCACGGCACAGGCCCTCGGCAATGTACAGGTCGGTCGGGAAATTATTTCGCTCGGAAATGACTCTAAGCCTTGTCGGATGGTCGTTTCTAGCTATCAAAAGAGCAGCACTGAGCACTTTGTACAGGTTGATCGAGGTGCTATCGGTGGCCACCACCTCGGCTGGGCCGGCGCCGATCAGGCCAGCGATGCGGTCGCCCAGGCGCTGCGGCATATCAAACCAGCCGGCGGTGTTCCAGGAGCGGATCAGGCCCTGGCCCCATTCCTCGGTCACCACCTGCGCCACCCGCGCGGCGGTGGTGCGCGGCAGCACGCCGAGTGAGTTGCCGTCCAGGTAAATCAGCCCCGGCGGCAGCTCAAATTGATCGCGCAGGCTGCGTAGCGGGTCCTGTTGGTCGAGTTGCTGGCAATGTTCAAGGGTGGTCATGGGAGGTCTCGCAGAATGGCCCGTACCGGCGACGCGTCGGCGAGCATGAGTTTGAGGGGCAGGGCGATCAGCTCGTAATCGCCCTCGGGGATGTCATCAAGCACCAGGTTTTCCAGCACACGCAGGCCGCGCTGGCGGATCACCTGGTGGCTGGGCAGGGTCTTGCTGTCGGCCGGGTCGATGCTGGCACTGTCAATGCCCACCAGCAGCACACCCAGGTCGGCCAGTCGTTCCAGCGTCTCGGGGGCAAAGGCACTCAGTTTGGGATCCCATCGGTCGACGGGCATGCGCTCATAGGTGCGCACCAGCAACCGTGGCGGCAGATCGCTCAGGGCGTGGTTCAGATGGTGCCACTCGATCAGTGGGCCGGGGGCGATGGCATGGATCACCCGGCAGGGCCCCAGGTAAGGCAGCAGGTCTAGCGCGCCGACGGCCACACCGGCAGGGTCATAGTGCAGCGGCGCATCGGCATGGGCGCCGATGTGCGGCGACAGGGTCAGGGCGCTCACGTTCACCGGACAGCCGGGCGCCAGCGTGGCGGTCCAGTGTTGCTGGTAGGCGGTGTCGCCAGGAAACACCGGGCTGGCCGGGCCCACGGGTGGCGAAATGTCGTAGATGCGGGGCATGGGGCGGCGCATTCTGTACCGCAGCGCCTTACAAACGACCCAGCAGCAAAAACTCCATCAAGGCCTTTTGCACATGCAGGCGGTTTTCGGCCTCATCCCACACCACGCTCTGCGGCCCGTCGATCACCTCGGCCTGCACCTCTTCGCCGCGGTGCGCCGGCAGGCAGTGCATGAACAGAGCGTCGGGCCGGGCAGCGCGCATCATCTCGTCGTCCACGCACCAGCGGGCAAAGGCCAGTTTGCGCGCCTCGTTCTCGGCCTCGTAACCCATGCTGGTCCAGACATCGGTGGTGACCAGGTCAGCACCGGCGCAGGCCTGTAGCGGGTCGCTGAACACCTGGTAGCTCTCGGCCGAGCGCAGGCCCGCCACCGACTGGTCCACCTCGTAGCCGCCTGGGGTGCTGACGTGCACCTTGAAGCCCAGGATCTCGCTGGCTTGCAGCCAGGTGTTGGCCATGTTGTTGCCGTCTCCCACCCAGGCCACCGTCTTGCCCCGGATCGAGCCCCGGTGCTCGATGAACGTGAAGATGTCTGCCAGGATCTGGCAGGGGTGGAACTCATTGGTCAGGCCGTTGATCACCGGCACCCGCGAGTGGCTGGCAAAGCGCTCGATCTTGGTTTGCTCGTAGGTGCGGATCATCACCAGATCGACCATGCGGCTGATCACGCGGGCGCTGTCTTCAATTGGTTCGGCCCGGCCCAGCTGGCTGTCGCCCGTGGTTAGGTGCACCACGCTGCCGCCCAGCTGGTACATGCCGGCCTCAAAGCTGACGCGGGTGCGGGTGGACGCCTTCTCGAAGATCATGGCCATCGTGCGATCGGCCAGCGGCTGGTGCCGCTCGTAGGCCTTGAACTTCTTCTTGATCAGCGCGGCCCGCTCGAACAGGTAGCCGTAGTCCTCGGCGCTGAGGTCGCTGAACTGCAGGTAATGCTTCATGGCTCAGCCCGCCAGCAGCTTTTTCACCAGCGGACACAAAATGGCCACCACCTCATCGGCTTCGGCCGTGGTCATGATCAACGGCGGCACCAGACGGATCACGCTATCGGCGGTGACGCTGATCAACAGCCCATGGTCAACACACTGCTGGGCGAGCACACCACAGGGTTTGGCCAGTTCCACGCCCAGCATCAAGCCCAACCCACGGATCTCCCGCACTGCGCCGCTGGTGAGTTCGGCTGCCAGCGCTTCGCGCAGGGCTGCGGCCAGATGGGCGCCCACGCGTGCGGCGTTGTCCAGCAGGCCATCTTCTTGCATGATGCGGATGGTTTCCACCCCGGACCGCATGGCCAGCGGGTTACCGCCGAAGGTGGTGCCGTGGTTGCCCGGCTGGAAGATGTTGGCGGCTTTGGGGCCCGCCACCACGGCCCCAATGGGCACGCCCGAGCCGAGGCCCTTGGCCAGCGGCATCACATCGGGCAGGATGCCGGCCCACTGGTGGGCGAACCACTTGCCAGTGCGGCCCATGCCACACTGCACCTCGTCAACCATCAGCAGCCAGTCGCGCTCGTCGCACAGGGTGCGCAGCTGGCGCAGGTAGTCCATGTGCGCCGGGTTGACGCCGCCTTCACCCTGGATGGCCTCCAAAAACACCGCCACCACATTGGGGTTGCCGGCGGTGGCGGCCTCCAGGCTTGCCAGGTCATTGAGCGGCACGCGGATAAAGCCTTCCACCAGCGGGCCAAAACCCGCCTGCACCTTGGGATTGCCCGTGGCGCTGAGGGTGGCAATCGAGCGGCCATGAAAGGCCCTCTCGTACACCACGATCTCGGGCCGATCGATGCCCTTGTCGTGGCCGAATTTGCGCGCCAGCTTCAGTGCTGCCTCATTGGCCTCCAGCCCGGTGGAGCAAAAGAACACATTGGTCATGCCCGACAACTCCACCAGCTTGGCCGCCAGCGTCTCCTGATGCGGCACGTGGTAGTAATTGGAGGTGTGGATCAGCTTGGTGAGCTGGTCTTGTAGTGCTGGCACCAGCTTGGCATGGTTGTGGCCCAGGGTGTTGACCGCAATGCCGCCCAGCGCATCCAGGTACTCCTTGCCATTGATGTCCCACACGCGGCAGCCCTGACCGTGCGACAGCGCGATCGGCAGGCGGCCGTAGGTGTTCATCACATGGGGCGAAGAGGCCTCTTGGTGGGGGACTGCGGCATTCATGGGCTCGGACTCCGGACAGGTCAGGACAAAATAAAGCGGCCCAACGCAGGGTGGGCCGTTGAAACATGATTCTAGGGCCATGGCAGGCGCCAAGCTGCGGCGCTTGCGCGCGGGCAACAGCAAGTAGAATTCTTGTGCATTGCAACATATTGACTCGGTTCACGCCAAAACCCACCCCAGATGGTTCCAACTCCTGCCAACGAAGTCGTCATCCACGGCATGACCCGGCAGGGCAAGCCATTTCGGCCCAGCGACTGGGCCGAGCGTCTGGCGGGAGTATTGAGCTCGTTCCGTCCTGGCGGTCCGCACCCGGGCAGCCACCTGGGCTACTCCCCCTGGTGTGTGCCCTGCACCGTCGACGGCGTGCGCTGCGTGGTGGTGCACCAAGACCTGCGCGACCACGACGTCATGGCCTGGGATTTCTGCATGAACTTCGCCCGCGACAACGAGTTGCAACTCAGCGAGGGCAAGCCCGACACGGACCGTTGAGGTGTCAAGCCCCTACACTGGGCAGCATGGAACTGAACCACGACTTCAAGGGTTTTCCCACCGGCCATGCCCCGTTGGCCCTGACCGATGTTGGCGCCCAGGGCTGGCGGGTGCTGCAGGGTGACCTACCCCTGCCGCTGGCGGTGCTCAAACAGTCTGCCCTGCAGCACAACCTGGCCTGGATGCGCGACTTTTGCGCGCAGCGTGGGCTGGACATTGCGCCCCACGGCAAGACCACCATGTCACCCGAGCTGTACGCGCGCCAGATCGCGGCCGGTGCCTGGGGCATCAGCTTCGCCACGGTGTACCAGGCCGCCTTGGGCGCGCGGCATGGTGTACCGCGCCTCATCATCGCCAACCAGGTGTTGCAGGCGGCCGACTTGCAGGGTCTGGCCAGTCTGCTGCAGACCCACCCCGGGCTGCAGGCCTTTTTTTTGGTGGATTCGCTGGCCCAGGTGGACGCCATTGAGGGCTGGCACCGGGCACACGGTCAGGGCGTGGTGTTCAGTGTGCTGCTGGAACATGGGCTGGCGGGCAAACGCACCGGCTGTCGCACCAGGGAGCAGGCGCTGGCGTTGGCGCGCCGGGTCAAGGCCAGCCCGGCGCTTCGGCTGGCGGGCATTGAATGCTACGAAGGCTCGCTGGCCAGCTGCCGGCACGAGGAAGATAGCGCTGGCGTGGCCGCCGTGATGGCGCGCCTGCATGAAACCGCCGCCGACTGCGAACGCGAAGACCTGTTTGAATGCGACGAGGTTCTGCTGACCGCTGGGGGCTCGGCCATCTTCGACCTGGTGGCCGATCACATGGGGTCGATGCTGAGTCGTCCCACCCGTCGGGTTTTGCGCTCGGGCTGCTACCTCACGCACGACCACCTTCAGTACCGGCGCCATATGCAGTGCGTGGGCGAGCGACTCAAGCTGACCGAAACCCTGCGTCCGGCGCTGGAGGTGTGGAGCGTGGTGCAGTCCTGCCCCGAGCCGGGCTTGGCGCTGCTGAGCATGGGCAAGCGCGATGTGTCCTATGACCTCGACCTGCCGGTGCCGGTGTGGCGCGCTGAAGGTGGGCAAGGCGGACAGGGCAGGGTGGACGCCGTGCCCGGCCACTGGACCATCACCGCCCTGAACGACCAGCACGCCTACCTGAAATACGACCCCACCAGCCCAGTGGCGCAGCAGCCTCAGGTGGGCCAACGGGTGGGCAGCGGTATCTCACACCCCTGCACCACCTTTGACAAATGGCGCTGGATGCCGGTGGTGGACGACGACTACCGGGTGGTGGACGCGGTGTCGATTCATTTTTGATGGTTCGGCGCACCAGGTGCACCAATTTTTAACGCCCAAAGGCGGAGGCGGCGAGACGGCATTGAACGAGGCTCAAGCCGCCAATTTCGCGCTTGCCAGTCGATTCAGGCTGACGCCTTGCTCGGCGGCCATCAGTGCCAGATTGCGATGGATAGAAGGCGGAATCCGCACTCGGAATTCGCCGCTGTAAGTTTTTTCGGCCAGTGCCACTGGCACAGCTTCACCACGCGTGTTCATGTCGGCTACCACATCGGTTACCACTTTCTGGATACCCTTGAGCGCTGCCGCTGGCGTCTTCGCCAACCAACTCAGCGAGGGGAATTCTGTGCACAGCCCCAGGTGCTCGCCATCCTCCGGAGACCAAGTGACTCGGTAGGTGTAATGCTGAATGTTCATGATCGGTTCTTCAATTGTTCAATGGCCGCGAGGACTTGCCTGACTTGATAGGTTTTGCTTTGCACACTTTTTTCAGATCATTAAAGCGCACATTTGCCGGCTCGCGACCCATCTGCTCCAACAGTTTTCCAATGTTCGACATTTTATAAAAATGGTGCCACTAATGGCACCACTTGTCAATTCAATTTTTATTGAAAATTGTCATGGACCGAATCGCTCTGGCGACAGGCTCTGTCCGTTTTTGTAGCAAATTAGTTCATAGGCGCGTGCAAGCGCGTCTCCTTGGTCACAATCCCGCCCCGCCGGCCAACCTCGATCGAGCCATAGCGCTGCTTGAAACACTCAGGTAACGGCCGGTCGCCCGGCACCGATAACCACAGCCGCAGCAGGTGACGCTTCTTGTCCGGCTCGGGCCAATCGACAAAGGCGGTGCGGTCATGCAACTGGGCGTGGTTGTAGACAAACTGCATGTCACCGGGCTTCAACTGCATCCCGAAATGCAGGTCGGGGTCGTTGGCCAGCGCGTCGAACAGGTCCAGCGCCTCGATATGCGCGGGTGTGAGGCGCATGGCACCTTCGAACCTTTGTGCGCTGTCAATGTACTGGCGCTGGTAGAACACGGTCAGGCGGCCCGCATGCCAGGACAGCGGCGGAATCGTCAGCCAGGGCAGGGCGCCTTCGGGCACTTCGCCCCGGCGGTCGGTGGCGATCGGGTCGAACAGCAGGGCCAGCAAGTCGGGGCGAAGTTCCCGCATGCGGTTGTAGAGGGTCTCAGCGCTGACCAGCAAGGAGCGGCCGCCGGACTGGGCCTCGCGAAGGCACAACAGGCCGACCACGTCGGCGCTGTCGGTGTGGAAGGTCTGGCGCTCGGACGTTTGGTAAACGCGTGTGTTGGGGTCTTTGGATGAAGCGCCGAGGTCACGCACATGGCCGAGGATGTGGCCGGCTGCATTTTGCGAGCGGGCGCTACCCAGGTGCGCGCCGATACCGCAGAACACCGTGGCGGCAAACTGCTGGCTGTAGCCCGCGATAGGCAAGCCGCGCAGCACTTCAATGCCGTTGCCATGCAGCAGCTTGG
>JBAXMQ010000138.1:0-8407 GCA_037134215.1 Betaproteobacteria bacterium | reverse complement strand
ACTTGTCAGAGGCCTTGACGGCCTGAAGATGGATTCCCGTGTTCACGGGAATGACAGGGTGCTGCGGGAATGGCGGGGTGCTGCGGGAATGACGTGAATTGCTGTCATCCCCGGCTACGACCGGGGATCCATGACCCCCTGGCTTCCGCGCCATAAAATTCCAATGCGCACGACCATGCCTGCAAACCACCATGCCCGAAGCCAAGCAATTCCACGTCTACATGCTGGCCAATGCAACAAAGGGCACGCTGTACATCGGCGTCACTTCCGACCTGATCAAGCGCGTCTGGCAGCACAAAGAGGGCCTGGCGGACGGGTTTACACAGCAATACGGCGTCAAAACCCTGGTCTGGTTTGAACCCCAAGGCAGCGCAGAAGCCGCCATCTACCGCGAAAAACAGCTCAAAAAATGGAACCGCGCCTGGAAAATTGAGCTCATTGAGGAGAAAAATCCGCATTGGCATGATTTGTATGGCGACATCCTGGGCTGAGGCAAGACATGGATCCCCGGTCGTAGCCGGGGATGACGACTGGCATGGATCCCCGGTCGCAGCCGGGGATGACAGCCTTCCCCGTCATTCCCGTGAAAACGGGAATCCATGAACCTATGGATCCCCGGTCGTAGCCGGGGATGACAAATGCGAGGCGGGGATGATGCAGAGCAGCCGGGGAACAGCTGTTACCGGCCGTCACAAACTCGTCAAAAAAAAGCCTTGCAAAGCGGGTAAAATTGATTTTTCGCAAAAGGCCTGACAAAAATGGTCGCGAAGGTGGGTGGGCCCTGGGGGGTCATTTTTTTAATGTGGCGACATCCAACTTAGGGCTCACGTTTTGGCGATTCATCCCTTCCCCACCCTTAATCCGGTTCCTCAACACATTGCCGTCATCATGGACGGCAATCGGCGTTGGGCGCAGCAGCGTTCTTTGCCGGTGGCCATGGGGCATGCCAGCGGGGCGCGGCGGGTGCGGGGGCTGGTCAAGGGCTGTGTCGATCGCGGCGTCAAATACCTCACGCTGTTTGCCTTCAGCACCGAAAACTGGAAGCGACCCGAAGACGAAGTGTCCGGCCTCATGGGCCTGCTGTCCTTGTACCTGCAAAAAGAAGTGAGCGACATGGCCACCCAGGGCGTGCGCCTCAAGATCATTGGCGATATCTCGGGCTTCAATGCACGCATCCAAAGCCTGATCCGCGACGCCCAGGCCAACACCGCGCACAACAGCACCATCACCCTCACCATCGCCATCAACTACGGCGGTCGGTGGGACCTGCTGCAGGCCACGCAGGCCTGGCTGGCAGCCAACCCAGGCGCTGCGCCCCAGGCCTTGACCGAATCCGCCCTGGCCCCGCACCTCAGCACCGCCTACGCGCCAGAGCCCGACCTGCTCATCCGCACTGGCGGCGAGGCCCGCATCAGCAACTTCATGCTGTGGCAACTGGCCTACACCGAGCTGTACTTTACCAACGTGCTCTGGCCCGCCTTTGGCGACGCCGAGCTTGATCTGGCCATTGCCTCTTATGCGCAGCGCGACCGCCGTTTTGGCGGCGGCAGCATGGACAAAGCGGTGCCCCTGGTCAAAACCCACCAAGCTTCAGGAACCTGATCCATGCCTTTTTATGGTCAAGCCGCCCGCGCGGCCTCCCGCCTCGTCTGCGCACTGCTCGCCGTTGCCACACTGGTAGGGCCCGCAGCGGCACAAATGGGCTTGTCAAGCCTGCCAGGGGCCGGCACCAACCTCACCACCGGCACTAACCTCACCACCGGCACCGGCCTGCCCACCCTCCCGGCAGTCATCCCAGTCGCCACACCAGCGCTGCCTGCTGCCATGCCCACAGCCGCGCCCGCCGCCCTGCCCACCCCACTCCCCCCCATTGGCACCAACCAGTTCCGCAGCTTTGTGCAAGAGACCACAGGCCAAACCCTGCCGCTGTACGGTTACAACCTGTTTGGCAACAACAGCTTTCCGGCGCTGACCGATGTGCCCGTGCCAGCCAACTACGCCGTTGGCCCCGGGGACGAAGTCAGCCTGCGCATTTGGGGCGCCATTGACCTGGCCCTGACGTTGCCGGTAGACCGCAACGGCCAAATCACCATCCCCCGCGCCGGCCCGCTGGTGGTGGCTGGCACCCGCGCCGACCAGCTCGAACCCCTGCTCAAGGCCCACGTCGGCCGCCTGTACAAAAATTTTGAGCTCAGCGCCACGCTGGGGCGGCTGCGCTCCATCCAGGTGTTTGTGGTGGGCCAGGCGCGCAAGCCCGGCGTTTACACCGTCTCCAGCTTGTCCACCCTCATCAGTGCGCTGTTTGAAAGCGGCGGCCCCACCGCCACCGGCAGCATGCGGCAAATCCAGCTGGTGCGCGGCGGCAAACCGCAGTCCACGCTAGACCTGTACAAGTTCATCCACAGCGGCGACACCAGCGCCGACGCACGCCTGCTGCCCGGTGACGTCATCGTCATCCCGCCCGCCGGCCCGCGCGTGGCCCTGCTGGGCGCGCTGGACAGCCCCGCCATCTACGAGCTGGTCAACAAAGAAGAGCCGCTGAGCCAAGTGCTGGCCTACAGCGGCGGCCAGCAAATCCTGACCACCTCGCACAAAGTGCGGGTGGAGCGCATCAACGCTGGCCAGGACAAGGCGCCGCGCCAGGTCGAAGAGCGCACGCTCAACGCCGCCGGCCTGTCCTCTGCCGTGCGTGACGGTGACGTTGTGACTCTGTTCAAGATTAGCCCCGAGTTTGGCAACGCCGTCACCCTGCGCGGCAACGTGGCCAGCCCCCTGCGCTACACCCACCGCCCCGGCATGCGGGTGTCAGACCTCATCCCGGAGGTCAGCGCCCTGATCCAGCCCGACTACTACACCCGTAAAAACATCACGGTGCAGTTTGATGCCGACAAAAAAACAATGTCTGACAAAGTCGCCGGCGACAAGGTCATTGCCGACGTGCAAAACATGCTCGATGAGATCAATTGGGAATACGCCTCCATCGAGCGGCTGGACGCCAAAGAAGTGCGCACCACCCTTATTCCCTTCAACCTGGGCAAAGCCATCCGCAGCAAAGACCCGGCGCACGACCTGCAGTTGCAAAGCGGCGACATCGTGACGATTTTTAGCGTCAAAGACCTCCCCGTGCCGCAAGAAAAACGCACCCAGTTTGTGCGCGTGGGCGGCGAGGTAATGGTGCCCGGCGTGTACCAGTTACAACCCGGCGACACCCTGCCCGCGCTCATCCGCCGCGCCGGCGGCTTCAGCAGCAATGCCTTTCCCTACGGCATGGTGTTCACCCGCGAAACCACCCGTGTGCAGCAGCAAGAAAACCTGGACAAATCCATCCGCCGGCTAGAGACCGAAATCAACGGCCAAATTGCCTCCAACCTGCAAAACGTGACCGATTCCGAAAAAGGCTCTGCCGTACAAGCCCAGATTGCCGGGCAAAAAATCCTGCTGGACCGCCTCAAGAGCCTCAAAGCCAGCGGCCGCATTGCCCTTGGCCTCGACCCGGTACGACCCGTGCCCCCAGACATCACCATGGAAGACGGCGACCAGATTCTGGTGCCCAACCGCCCGAGCTTCGTGGGCGTGTTTGGTGAGGTCATGGCCGAAACCTCTTTCATCCACAAGCCCGGCGACACCGTGGGTAACTACCTGGACAAAGCCGGCCTCACCCGAGACGCCGACGCCGACAACATCATGCTGGTGCGCGCCGACGGCACGGCCGAGAGCAACGGCCGCCGCTCCTCATGGTTTGGCTCTGCCGTCAACAACAAACGCCTGGGCCCCGGCGACACCATCTTCGTCCCCGCCGTCATCGATCGCCGCAGCGCCTACACCCTGTTCATCCAGGGCGCCAAAGACTGGACCAGCATCCTCTACCAATTCGGCCTAGGCGCCGCCGCCCTCAAATCGCTAGGCAGCATCAATTGATGATGACAAGCAATTACCGTCATTCCCGCTCCCTCCCCGTCATTCCCGGCCACGACCGGGAATCCATGACTTAACCATAACCCAACGTTGAAATGCGAATCAGCGCGCTTCAGTCTGACTTGATCTGCCAGCAGGTGCACCGGCATCTGGGGGACGACGCCACCATTTGGCTGTTCGGCTCACGGGCAGACGACCAGCAAAAGGGAGGCGACGTTGATCTGTACGTAGAGACCACCCCACACCCTTTGCTGAGTGAGATCAAGTGCAAAGTCAGTCTGCAAGATTCTTTGCAAATAGCGGTCGACCTGGTCGTCCGCCCGCCGCTGGACAACTCAACCATTGCACAAATCGCCAAATCCCAAGGGATCAGGTTATGAGCGGCAATACGGACCTGATTTGGAAAAAAATTGCGCATATGCACCGCATGCGCACCTACCTCTTGTACTCGTTAGAGCAAACGCTGCTGATCATTCCGATTTCTGGTTGGCATTCACTGACACCGCCTCAGCATGAAACATTGGCTGCATTTCGGATCAGATTCAGTGAGTTTCAGGAACATCTCGGCAAAATCATGCGTGCCATCGCTCGTGAAGAAGAGCAAGCGACAGAACCCTTCAGTTTTGTGCTGAACTACATGGAAAAATTGAGCATCCTGGACGCAGCTGAACAATGGAAAGTCATTCGCGAGTTGCGAAATGCCGTGAACCACGAATACGAAGAAAACGAGGAAAAACTCAATGAGTTTTTCCTCGCCCTCACCGGGGCAGTACCCGATCTCTACACCTGGTTCGACCGCACCCTCGCGTTCTGCGAAGCGTCCTATCCACAAAAGCCATGAATCAGCACTGTCCGCCTTTGCCGTCCCCTAACCCGTCATTCCCGGCCACGACCGGGAATCCATGGATCCCCGCATGCGCGAGGATGACAGGATAGACAAGCCAATGCCGCCTATCACCTCGCCCCTCCATAAGCAACTAGCGTCCATTCTGCAGGATGAGCCGCAACTTGAATTTGCCGTCTTGGTGGGTAGCCGCGCCACTGGCACTGCAAAGCCGCACAGCGACTGGGATATTGCCTTGCAATGGGCTCATGGCACAGAATGGCTGGCCACGCTGGGTAGCACTGAAACCCTCAGGCACAAACTGGCAGCAACCACCGGCCTCAGTCCCGACGATATTGACCTCATCGACCTGCGCCGCGCCAACCTGGCCATGCGCGCCAGCGTGGCCGAAGAAGGCCTGCCTCTGGCTGGCGAAGACTCCTTGGCATGGGCGCGTTTTTTGCAGCGCACCTGGCGCGACCTGGAAGATTTTTATTGGGACAAGCAGCATGCAAGCTGACCACATCCCGTCATCCCCGGCCACTACCGGGAATCCACGCCCGCTGGATCCCCGCCGTCGCGAGGATGACAGTCAACTGCCGCCAATAAGCACCGCCCCCTAAACCCATGCAACACCCCCAAGAAAACACCGCACTGCCAGAAGACGATGAGGACGACATCAGCCTGCTAGACCTACTGCAGGTGGTGGTCGACAACTTGCGCCTTTTGATCTTGGGGCCGCTGGTGGTGGGCTTGGCGGCGTTGGGCATCAGCTTTGCCATTGCGCCCACGTTTACGGCCACCACCCGCTTCATGCCGCCGCAGCAGCAGGCCAGCGGCGCAGCGTCTTTGCTGGCGGGCTTGGGGGCTTTGGGTGGTTTGGCAGGGGCGGCTACCGGCATCAAAAACCCGGCTGACCAGTATGTGGCTTTCATGAAAAGCGACACCGTGGCCGACGCACTGGTTGATCGCTTCAAATTGGTGCAGCGCTACGATGCCGAGCTCAAGACCGATGCTCGCAAAACCCTGGATGCATCAGCCCGCATCTCCAGCGGCAAAGACGGCCTCATTACTGTCGAGGTGGACGACAAAGAACCCGCCTTTGCCGCCACCCTGGCCAACGCCCATGTGGAAGAGCTGGGCAAGCTGCTCAACCGCCTGGCCGTGACCGAGGCGCAACAACGCCGCGCGTTTTTTGAGAAGCAGCTGACATCGGCCAAAGACAATTTGGTCAAGGCCGACATTGCCCTCAAGGCCAGTGGCGTCAACAGCAGCGCCCTCAAAGCCACGCCAGCAGCGGCGGTAGAGGGTCTGGCACGCCTGAAGGCCGGCATCACAGCCCAAGAGATAAAGCTGGCCAGCATGCGCGGCTACCTCAGTGAATCGGCACCAGACTTCAAACAAGCCCAAACCGAGCTGGCCGCCATGCAAAGCCAACTGGCCCGCACAGAAAAACCCCAGCCTGCTACCCCCGGCGACGCCGACTACGTAGCCCGCTACCGCGACTACAAATATTTTGAAACCCTGTTTGAGCTGTTTTCCAAACAGTTCGAGCTGGCCAAAGTGGACGAGGCCCGGGAAGGCGCCGTCATCCAGGTGGTCGACATAGCCCAGCCGCCCGAGCGCAAGAGCAAACCCAAAAAAGCACAAATCGCCATGATCGCGACCCTAGCCACCGGCTTCGCCCTGCTGCTATTCGTCTTCATCCGCCAAGCCCTTCGCACCGCTGCCCAAACTCCCGAGAGCGCCGAAAAACTAAGCCAACTCCACCGGTCCTGGCGCAAAGCATGGGGCCGCAAATGAAGCATCCGTCATTCCCGCCCCTCCCCCTTCATTTACACAACAAGCCACAAGTCAATCCCCCTTTTGTGGGATAGCCACTACCAATTCCCGGTACTAAGATCACTCCATGATCAATCTGTTAACCCCAGACGCCATAGCCTTCGCCGTCACCCTGCTGGCCAGCCTGGCGCTGGTGCTGAGCAAGCGCTGGCATGGCCGCTACAGTTTGGATAGCACTGTTGGTGTGCAAAAATTTCACACCCAGCCGACCCCGCGCGTGGGTGGCATCGCCATCGTGCTGGGGTTGGAGGCTGCTTACAGCCTGTCCACGCCAAACGTGCAGGCCATCCTGGGCCCGATGCTGCTGGCTGGCGTCCCAGCCTTTGTGGCCGGCTTGATGGAAGACATTACCAAACGCGTAGGCGTGCTGCCCCGCCTGCTGGCCACCATGCTCAGCGGGCTGCTTGCCTGCTACCTGACCGGTGTAGCCATGCAAAACACTGGCGTGCCACCCATCGACTGGCTGTTGGCCTACCTGCCACTGGCCATGCTGTTTACTGCCTTTGCGGTGGGCGGCGTGGCCAATGCCGTCAACATCATTGACGGCTTCAACGGCCTGGCCGCCGGCACGGTGGCCATCATGGTGGGCGCCATGGGCGTCATGGCCCTGCAGCTGGGCGATACCCCCTTGGCCAGCGTCTGTTTTGCGGTGGCCGTTGTGGCGTTGGGTTTTGGTGCCGTCAACTGGCCTCTGGGCAAATTGTTTATGGGTGATGGCGGTGCCTACCTGCTTGGCTTTTTGGTGGGCTGGCTGGCCATTTTGCTGCCTATGCGCCACCCCGAAGAGATCAACGCCTGGGCGACCCTGCTGGTGTGCGCTTACCCGGTGTTAGAGGTGGCTTTTTCTTACCGGCGTAAATCGAAACGGCAAGGGCACCACCCAGGGCAGCCTGACAAGGTGCACCTCCACATGCTTGTTCACCGGCGCCTGGCTAGGCCGCTGTTCAAAAATGGCGGCAAACCGTTACAAAACGGCATGACCAGCCCATTTCTTTGGCTATACGCCGCCCTGCCAGCCACGTGGGCGGTGGTTTTTGCCCAAAACACGCCCCTGCTGATGGTAGGGCTGGTTATGGTCATACTGGTGTACAGCGCGCTGTATGCACGGCTGACTCAGTTTGGCTGGTGCTTCCGGCCACTGACAATGCGTCAGCCCGTGCCTGCAAAGTCTTAAGCCGCAACGCATGCCCATGCTCAGCATTGTTCCCGTCATTCTCTGCGGCGGCTCCGGCACGCGCCTCTGGCCGCTTAGCCGCAAGAGCTTCCCCAAGCAGTTTGTACCGCTCATTGGCAACAAGAGTCTGTTGCAGCTCACGCTGGAGCGCGTCTCCCTCTTTAGCAAAAACGTGATCTGCGTCGCCTCGGACGAGCACCGCTTCTTGGTGGCCGATGCCCTGCAAGCTGCCAAAGTGCAAGGCATGGTTTTGCTGGAGCCCGTGGCGCGCAATACAGCCGCCGCCATGGCCATCGCCGCCCTATCAACGGCAGCCAAGCCTGAAGACCTGTTGCTGTTCTGCCCCTCTGACCACCACATTCCTGACGCTGCCGCTTTTGTGCAGGTGGTGCAGCAAGGCGTTGCCGCAGCCCAAGCCGGCGCCATCGTTACCTTTGGCATCTCGCCCACCTTCCCCAGCACCGCTTATGGCTACATCCGCCAAGGTAGCGCCAGGCCAGACGGCGCATTCAATGTAGAAGGCTTTACAGAAAAGCCCGCCCAAGACAAGGCCGAGGCCTTGCTCCTGTCCGGCAGCGCCCTTTGGAACGCCGGCATTTTTTTGTGTTCAGCCCAAACCCTGCTCAGCGCATTAGGGCAGCACGCGCCAGACA
>JBAXMQ010000137.1:0-8444 GCA_037134215.1 Betaproteobacteria bacterium | reverse complement strand
TCGCACGACCTGCGCCTGGTGTCCACCTTTTGCGACCGCATTTTGGTGATGTACGCTGGCCGGGTGGTTGAAGAAATCGCCGCGGGTGGTCTGGCCGATGCCCGTCACCCCTACACGCTGGGCCTGCTCAATTGCCTGCCCAAGCTAGGCGACGCGCGGCATCCCTTGCCCACACTGGAGCGCAAGCCGGAGTGGGCGCTGTGAGCCGCCCGGTCGGCCTGGCCGTCCAGGGCCTGCGCGTCACCTACGACGGCTTTGTTGCGGTGGCAGACACCTCGTTTGAGGTGGCGCCGGGCGGCAGCTTTGGTTTGGTGGGTGAGTCGGGCTCCGGCAAATCGACCGTGCTGCGCGCCATCTGCGGCCTGGCCCCCATGGCGGCCGGCAGTGTGCAATTGATCGGTGAAGCCTCAAGTGCCGATGCGGCGCTGCCAAGGCCGGGGAGCAAGCCGTTTCGGCGGCTGGTGCAGATGGTGTTCCAGGATCCCTATGGCTCGTTGCACCCGCGCCACACGGTGGACCGCATCCTGGCCGAGCCCTTGGCCATTCACGACATGGACGATGCGGAAGGGCGCATTGAGCGCGCGCTCGATGAGGTCGGGCTGGGCACCGGCTTTCGTTTTCGCTACCCGCACCAGCTGTCGGGCGGCCAGCGTCAGCGCATCGCGATCGCACGGGCGCTGATTCTGGAGCCCCAGATACTGCTGCTCGATGAGCCGACCTCGGCGCTGGACGCCTCGGTGCAGGCCGAGGTGCTCAACCTGCTTGAAGACCTGCGTCGCCGCCGCAGCCTCACCTTTGTCATGGTCAGCCACGACCTGGCAGTGGTCACTCACTTGTGCGAAAGTCTGATGGTGATGCAGCGCGGCCAGACGGTGGAACTGGTCACCTCCGCCGATCTGGCCGCCAGCCGTGTCACGAACCCCTACACCCGAAACCTGATGGAAGCCTCGTCTGGCTTTCGCCGTACCGGAGTACCCGCATGATTCATTGGGAAGCCCACGCCTGTCTGCCTCTGCACCCGCAGGCCAGTTTTGCGCCCATCGAGCGCTTTCACGCTGCTGGCGTGCACTATGTGTCGATCAACATCGGCATGGACATGAACCCGCTGTCGCAGGTGATGCAGACCATTGCTGGCTTCCGCGCCAGCGTGGCAGCGCAGCCCGAGCGCTTTGTGCTCGCCAACACCGTGCAGGATGTGGAACAGGCCGCCGCCGCCGGCAAACTGGCCATCGGCTTTGACCTGGAAGGTGCCATGCCGCTGCTGGAGCAGCCTGACATGGTGGCGCTGTACCAAAGCCTGGGTGTGCGCCAGATGCACCTGGCCTACAACCGCAACAACAGCGTGGCTGGCGGCTGTCATGACGTCGAGCAGGGCCTCACCCCCCTTGGGGCCCAGGTGGTACAGGCCATCAACGCCGCAGGCGTGCTGATGGACTGCTCGCACACCGGTCGGCGCTGCAGCCTGGACATCATGGCCACATCCAGCGCGCCGGTGATCTTCAGCCACGCCAACCCCCTGACCCTGGTCGAGCACGGCCGCAACGTCACCGACGAGCAGATCCGAGCCTGCGCCGCCACGGGCGGCGTGGTGTGTGTTTCGGGCGTGTCATTTTTTCTGGGCAACGATCAACCCACTGCGGTCGATGTGGCGCGGCACGCCGCTTATGTGGCCGACCTGGTGGGTGTGGCGCACGCGGGCATTGGCCTGGATATCAGTTTTCGCCAGCCTGAGCTCAACGACAACCCACCCGGCAACTACGACCCGAGTTACTGGTGGCCCAGTTCAGCCGGCTACAACCGGGCCGTGCACCCGTCCACCTACACCCCGATAGACACCTGGCAGGTGCTGGGCCAGGCCCTGCAAGACACCGGCATGACTGCCGCCGAGGCTGCGCAGGTGATGGGCGGCAACATGATGCGGGTGGCGGGCCAGGTCTGGCGGGAATGACAGAAAGGTCGGCGCCGTCTGAGCGCTACCTGCGCTTGATCAGAAAGTGAGTTTGCACCTCGCCAATGCCTTTGCATTGCACTAGGCCGGCGTTGGCCATGGTGAAGTTGGCCTCAAGTGCCGCAAAGGTGCTGGGCGAGACCTGTACCTTGCCCTCCTGTGAGGTGGACTCCATCCGGCTGGCGGTATTGACGGTGTTGCCCCAGAGATCGTAAGAGAACTTGGTGAATCCGATCACGCCAGCCACCACCGGGCCTGAGTTGATGCCGATGCGCATCGCCAGTGACTTGCCATGTTCACGGTTGAACTCGCTCAGGTCCTCAAACATGCCCAGCGCCATGTCCGCGCACAGTTCGGCGTGGTCCGGCCGCGGAATCGGCAGGCCGCCGACCGCCATGTAAGCGTCGCCAATGGTCTTGATTTTTTCCAGCCCGATGGCGTCGGCCCGTTTGTCAAAACGGGTGAACAGGTCATTGAGCAGCTTGACCAGTTCAGTGGCCGAAATCTGCGACGACATCTGGGTAAAGCCCACCAGGTCGCTGAACAGGATGCTCACGTCAGGGTAGCTGCCCGAAATGTTTTTCTCGCCGCGCTTGAGCCGGTCGGCGATCGGCCGCGGCAGGATGTTCAACATCAGCTTTTCGGTCTTCAGCTGTTCCACCTCTAAACGCTGCCTCTCCTGGTCCAAGGCCTCCATGCGTTTTCGGTCCAGGTCCCGCAGACGCTTTTTCTCGAATGAAGAAAAAATACGCGCCTTCAACAACACCGGGTTGAACGGCTTGGGCAGGTAGTCCTCTGCGCCAATTTCAATGCATTTTATGGTGTTGTCCAGAGCCTCGGCGCCAGAGATCACGATCACCGACAAGGACTGCAGCGTGTTGTCCTGCTTGAGCAGCTCCAGCACGCCAAGGCCGTCAAGCTCAGGCATCTCCATGTCCAGCAGCATCAGGTCAATGGGCGTGGTCTTGAGCAATTCAACGGCCTCCAGGCCATCGGTGGCCTGAACGATGTTGGTGATGCCCAGCGAATTGAGTTCCTGGATCAGGATGCGGCGAAGTGTGCGGCTATCGTCCACAACCAGGACGCGGAAGTTACTGAATTCTTTGGACAGCGTCGGCGCAGATGGCAGGTTCAAGGTAACACTTTCGTCAAAGCCCACTCACAGGGGCGTATAGCAAGAAATTTTTCCATGCTGGACCAGTTTGAACAGGCCGTTGGACAGAATGGATTCGGTTGAACCTAGGGCCAGCACACCGCCCACGGGGTTCAGTTGCCGGTGCATTTTTTCCAACACCCGGTCTTTGGTGGCCTGGCTGAAGTAGATCAGCACATTGCGCAGCAAGATCAGATCGAACCTCGGGTAGGCGGGGGAGGGGTCCAGCAGGTTGGAGGGCAGAAAGGTCACCGCCTCGCGGATGGTGGGGATGATCTCGTACTTGCCATCATCCGTCCTGTCAAAGAAGCGCTGGATCTGTGCAGCATCAAGGCCTCGCTCGACCTCCGTCCTGCTGTAAACGCCTTGGCGCGCCCGGTCCAGCACGCGGTTGGAAATGTCGGTGGCCTGGATGTAAATGTCCCAGCCATTGAGCTCTGGAAAATACTGTTTCAGCAGCATCGCCACGCTGTAGGCCTCCTGGCCCGTCGATACTGCTGAGCAGGCAATTCGCAACGTACGCTCCGATTTTTTTTGCTGGATCATGGGCGGCAGGATCTGGCCAGCCAGCGCGTCAAAAAATAGCCGATCCCGAAAAAACAAGGTTTCGTTGGTGGTCAGTGCCTCAAAGGCCTGCCAATGCAATGCACCCACCGGTGACCCGATCAGGGACTGGAGGAAATCGACCATACTGCCTCGGCCGCTGTTCTTGAGCAGGGTGGCCAGGCGGGCCTCGATCAGGTACTGCTTGGTGTCATTGAGGCAGATGCCCGTCTTTTGTTCAAGCAGCGCGTAAAACTTGTTGTACACGGCGTCAGTCATTGCCAGGGCGGGAACCCGCAGTCCTGCGGGTTCGGAAGACCAACTCATTGGCAATGTTCTCCAGTGGCAACACCATGTTGGCGAGGTTGTTTTGCACCACGGCCCCCGGCATGCCCCAGACCACGCTGGTTTCCTCGTCCTGGGCCAGGACCTGCCCGTGTCTGGCCTGAATGTCCTGGCAGCCCTTCATGCCGTCGTAGCCCATACCCGTGAGCACCAGCGCGAGCAGACCACTGCCATAAGCGGCAGCAGCGCTGCGAAACAGCACATCGACTGCTGGGCGGCATGAGTTTTCCGGCGGGTCCATGGTCAGCCGGATGCTGATCTTGCCCATCGCGCTCATCGCGATGACCATGTGCTGACCGCCGGGTGCCAGGTAGACCGTGCCCGGCACGGGCACCTCGTCATGGGTGGCCTCCCGGAAGTCCATCACGGTAGAGGCCGTCAGCCGCGCGGCCAGCAGAGAGGTGAATGTGGGCGGCATGTGTTGCACGATGAACACGGGCACCGGCAGCGGCGCTGTGAGCGTCTTGAAAATATCCATCAGCGCCATCGGCCCACCGGTGGACACCCCGATGACCAGGGCAGCCACCGGGGTACGTACAGCTGGCGGTGGCACCAGACGAAAGGCGGCTGCGGCAGGTGCGGCTGCGGCCAGGGTCGGGCTGCCGGCGGCAGGTGCTGCGCGGGCTCCTGCTGGTCTGGCCTCCTTGGCAATGCGCCGGCGTCGGGCAAGCCCCAGAATTTTGGGAATCAGTTCCGCATCCAGCACCTTGAATGCGGCGTCGGCGCTGCCCGCGGCACTGGTGGGCTTGCCCACGTAGTCGGTGGCGCCAGCGGTCAGGGCCATCACGGTGGCCTGGGTGCCGGCATGCGTGAGCGAACTGAACATGATGATCGGCAGGATGCGTTGCTCCTTGCGGATCTCGCGCAACGCCGTCAGGCCATCCATCTCCGGCATTTCAATGTCGAGCGTGATGACATCGGGGACGAGCTCGCGTGTCTTGGCAATCGCTTCAATGCCATTCACGGCGTATCCCGCAACCTCGATCTCTGCATACTTGCCCAGTGCACCAAAAATGATGCGCCGCATCACCGATGAGTCTTCCACCACCAGTACGCGAATTTTGGGTTGATCAGGTTCAGCCATAGTCGTCGCGCTTGCCTACCGATAGGTTTACCTGGGTTGGTCGGTCGTGATGCCCGAGATGACCTTGGCCGTGTCGATAACAAACAACAATTCAGTGGGCAGTTTGCAAACGCCAAGCAGCAACTCCTTGGCCGAATTCGACACGTTGCTCGGCGGCGTTTCAAAATCGCTTTCGTCGAGCTCCAGAATGTCGCTGACACGGTCCACCAACAGGCCATACAGCACGCCGAATTTTTCGATCAGCACGGTGATCACATCGCCGGGGTACTCGGCCTGGCTGAGTCCCAGCCGCCGCCGCATGTTGATGGCGGTGACGATTTGACCACGCAGGTTGATCAAGCCGTAAATCGTCGGGTGCGCCAGTGGCACCGGTGTGATGTCTGACACCTTGGTCAGCTCGATCACCTCCGAGGTCTGGATACCGAAGTAGAACTTGTCCGCGTAAAACGTGGCGTAGGACCGGTTCAGGCTCATGGTGTCACCTCTGCCTCTCGGGATTCATACCGGATCGATGTGTCCTGGGTCGCCATGGTCTCGAAAGAGTGCGTGAACTGGTGGATGTCCAGCACCTCCTGGACGTTCAGGATGCTCACCACTGAGTCGCTCACAATGGAGCTGCCCATGATGCCCTTCTGGCGCGGCGAGATCAGGATGATTTCCGGGTTGATCTGCATGATGTCCCGAATCTGTTTCACAACAAAGCCAATGGGCACGCCATTGTTGTAGTGAACGATGACGGTGATGAAGTCGGCGAAGTCGCGGTTCCGGATGTCCGGGGTCTCGATGATGTCCGACAGCCAGATCAGCTTCATGATCTTGTCGCGGTACAGCACGACGTCGTGCGCGCCGCGGTGTTCGATTCGCGCCACCGGCAGCATCTCCAGCCGGTCTACGTAATCCAGCGGGATGGCGATTTTTTTCAGGTTGACCAAGTCGAACATCAACATGGTCTCGGTTTTCTCAGTCTCCGCCGCGGTCTCCGGCAAATCGGGCCGGAAGCCCTTGTCGTTGAGTTTCGAAATCAGCCCGGACCGGATCGCCAGGCCGTTGACATCAAAAATCATGGCCACGCGCCCATTGCCCAGAATGGTGGCGCCACTGTAGATGCCCAATGAGCGCAGCTGCTCTCCCACCGATTTGACCACCACCTCCTGCATGAACAGCACCTTGTCCACGATCAGGCCCACATGCATGCCCGCCACGTGCACCACCACGATGTTGAGCGAGTCCATGTCAGACAGTTTGTTGGCGTTGAGCTTGAGCTCATTGTTCAGGTAGATCAGCGGGGTCAGTTTGGAGCGCAGCCGGATCACCGGCACGCCATCGATTTCCTCTACGCCCAGCGTGCCACGGCTCTTGTCGTGTCGGATCATCTCGAACAGGTTGGACTGCGGCAGGGCGAAGGTCTGGCCGCCACACTCGACGAACAGCGCCGGCATGATGGCCATGGTCAGCGGGATGCGCAAGCGAATCTTGGTGCCCTGCTCGGAGGTGCGGATGTCCACCGAGCCACCGATTTTTTGAACGTTGGTGCGCACCACATCCAGGCCCACGCCGCGGCCGGACATGGTGGTGATCTCATCGCGGGTTGAGAAGCCCGGCATACAGACCAGGTCGATGATTTCGCCGTAGGCAATCTTCTGTACCCGCTCTTCGCTGATCATCCCTTTTTCGACCGCCTTGCGCACCACCAGCGGCAGGTCGATGCCGCCACCGTCGTCGGTGACGTCAATGATGATCATGCCGCTCTCATGGCTGGAGCTCAGGGTGACCGTGCCCATCTCCCGCTTGCCTTTGGCCAAGCGGACGTGCGGCAATTCGATGCCGTGGTCCACGGCATTGCGGATGATGTGGATCAGGGGATCCCGAATGGTCTCCAGCACTGAGCGATCCAGCTCGGTCTCGCCACCGACCTGGACGAGCTCGACCTTTTTGCCGGTTTCCGCCGCGGCATCCCGCAAAAGCCTGGGAAACTTGATCCAGACGCTGCCAATCTGCTGCATGCGCGTCAGCATCATGCGCTCTTGCAGCTCCAGCGTGATGAAGTCAATGGCCCGCACGGTGGTCAGCAGGCTGGCGTCCGTGCTGGTCGACGAACAGGTGACCAGCCGGTTGCGGGCCAGCACCATTTCACTGACCAGATTCATCAGCTTGTCCAGCAAATCGACGTTGACCCGCACCTGCGTGACCACATCGTTGCTTTTCGCGCCCTCTTTGCCTGCGGCATCACCGCTGGCTGCAACCGCAACTGACGCATCGTCAGTGATGGCCGGCGTCGCAGGTTCTGAGGCGGCTGCAGCGACTGCAGCGACCGCCACTGGGGTCGGCGCGGGTGACGGCGGAGCGGCTGCGGCCTTCACCGGCGGCACCGCCGGTGTGGCGGTCACGGCTTGAGCGGCAGGCGGCACGTCGCCCACCGCGGACACGACCAGCACAGTCTCTGGTTCGGCGGGTATCTCGCCCTGGGTCAGTGCGCGCAACAGGGCCAGCAGGGCAGAGTCGTCGCCCGCCGGCTCGGCGCGGTTGGTGTTGATGCCGTTGACGATGCCACGCAGGCAATCCAAGGTCCTGAGCAGGGCGTTGGTGTTGGCCTGGTTGATGGCCAAGGTGCCATCACGGACTCTGGCCAGCAGCGACTCACCCGCGTGCGCCACTTTTTCCAGGCGCCGAAACGAGAAAAACCCGCTGCTGCCTTTGAGCGTGTGCATGGCCCGGAAGATGCTCCCGAGCAGCTTTTTGTCCTGGGGGCTTTGCTCCAGCAGCACAAAATCCAGGTCAAGCTGATCAAAGATCTCCTTGGCCTCCATCAGGAATTCATCGAGGATTTGTTCGTTGTTTTCCATGGGTGGAACCCCGACAGAATCAGAGAAAGGTGGCCGGCTGCGCTGGTGTCCGCATCAGATCTTGAACCGGCCCACCAGGGTTTGCAGTTCGCCTGCCATCTTGGTCAGGTTGGCTGCCGCCTTTTGCGAGCTGGAGGCGCCCTGGGTGGTGTCGCGAGACACCTTGGACACCGAGTCGACGTTGCGGGCGATCTCACTGCTGCCGGTAGCGGCAGTGGCCACGGACTTCCCAATTTCGTTGGCGGTAGCAGCCTGCTCCTCCACCGCGCTGGCGATCACGCCCGAGATGTCGTTGATGCGGTTGATCACGCCCGAGATGGCATCGATCGACGAGATCGCACCTTTCACGTCGGTTTGGATGTTGGAGATGTTCTGGCTGATCTCTTCGGTGGCGCGGGACGTTTGACGTGCCAGCTCCTTCACCTCGTTGGCCACCACAGCAAAGCCCTTGCCCAGTTCACCCGCACGGGCGGCCTCGATCGTGGCGTTGAGGGCCAGCAGGTTGGTTTGCTCGGCAATTTGCGAGAT
>JBAXMQ010000136.1:0-8449 GCA_037134215.1 Betaproteobacteria bacterium | reverse complement strand
TTTGAGTCGCTCTTTTGCCAAGTCCAATTCGGGTTTGGGAGTTTTTTGGTCCTTTCGTTCACACGTCGTCGATCGAGGCGCTCCAGCGGTCGCCCCAGCCGCGCGCCTGCTCGCCCTCGCGCCGGTCGCGTTTGGTTGGGCGGCCATGGGCCAGGCTCAGCGCCGGCTCGGGCGCTAGGCGGCGCTGCTCGGCGGCGGCCAGCCTGGCCTGCACTGACTCTGGGGTTTCGCTGTACAGCAAGGCGGCCTCGGGCGCGCCGCCGCGGCGGTCGCTGATGGCCAGCACCTGAACCGTGCGCAAAACCGTGCCTGCGAGCACCTGCAGTATGTCACCAGCCTTGAGCTCCCGCGCCGGCTTGACCGCTGCGCCGTTGACCCGAACCCGGCCCTTGTCAACGGCTTCGCAGGCCAGGCTACGGGTTTTGTAAAAGCGGGCGGCCCACAGCCACTTGTCAATGCGTAAACGGTCCATGGGCAATCAGGTCGGCAGCTTTGCGGGCTATGGCGTTTGCAATGCCCGCTCAATCGCTGCCAGCAGACGTTTGTCGTCTGGCTTCACGCTGCTGGCAAAGCTGGCAGCCACGCGGCCCTGGCGGTCCACCAGGTACTTGTGAAAATTCCATTGCGGCGTCTCCCCACTGGCCTTGGCCAGGGCGCTGTAGAGCGGGCTGCGGCTGGTGCCGACCACCACCGTTTTGCTGAACATCGGGAACTTGACGCCGTAGGTGTTGAAGCAGAAGTCGGCGATCTCCTTGCTCGAGCCCGGTTCCTGTTGCCCAAAGTCATTGGAGGGGAAGCCCAGCACCACCAGTCCGCGCGACTGGTAGCGGGCGTGCAGGGCTTCTAGCCCCTCATACTGGCTGGTGAAGCCACAGTAGCTGGCGGTGTTGACCACCAGCGCCACGCGGCCGGCGTACTGGCACAGCGACTGGGGCGCCTCGTCCTGCAGACGCTTGACCTGCTGCTGCCACAGCGCCGGGCAGTTGGCTGTGGCAAGTGCAGCAGGTGCTGCGGTCGTTAAGGGTGTTGCAGGTGTCGCAGCCCGGGCGGGCAGGGCACAGGCCAGCAAGATGGTCAGGGTGCAGCCCAAGGCAGGCCAATGGGTCAAACGTGGAATGTTCATGGGTCAGGATTGTGCGCCAGCGGCAGCCGCACCGTGGCGTCCAGACCCAGGATGCACCCGTCCTGCACCCGGTTATCCAGGCTGATGCTGCCGCCCAGCGCCAGCACGATCTCATGGCAGATCGCCAGCCCCAGCCCGGAGCCGGTGCGCGCCTCGCCCGCCGAGAACGGCTGGTACAGCCGCTCCCGCAACTCAGGCCCAATGCCCGGCCCCTGGTCTGTGATGTGCAGCACCGCCTGTTGGCCCTCGGTGTGCAGCGCCACCTGCAGGCTGCCGCCTGAGGGGCTGTGGCGGATGGCGTTGTGCAGCAGGTTGCGCGAGAGTTCGCGCAGCATCCAGTCATGGGTCTGCACCGCAGCGGCTTCGGTGCTGATGCTGAAGTCAAGGTCGCCCTCGGCCACCAGCGGCGACAGGTCCAGCGCCACGTCCCGCAGCACCTGCGCCCAGCCTGCGCTGGTGCCAGGTGCCTGCTGGCGCAGCTGCGCCACCCGCGCCAGCGCCAGCATCTGGTTGGCCAGGAGCGTGGCCCGGTCCACGGTGTCGCTGATCTCCCGCAGGGCCTGCTCGGGCGCAATGTCACCACGCCGTGCCGACTGCACCTGCACCTTCAGCACAGCCAGCGGCGTGCGCAACTGGTGTGAGGCATCGCGCACAAAGCGCTTCTGGTGGTCCAGCAGGTGCTGTAAGCGGCCCATCACGCTGTTGGTGGCCGCGATCAGCGGCAGCAGTTCACGGGGTGCACCGTCGTGCTGCAGGGGCGCCAACTCGCCTGCCGGGCGCTGCTGCATCTGCTGGCTCAGGCGCCACACCGGGCGCGTGGCGCGCTGCACCACCACCACCACCACCAGCGCAATCACCGACACCAGCAGCGCCTGCCGCCACAGCGTCTCCAGCAATATCTGCCTTGCCAGCGTGCGGCGCAGCTCCAGGGTTTCGGCCACCTGCACCACCGCCATGGCGCGGGCCTGGGCCATGGCCACAGGCTGCAGCAACACCGCCACCCGCACCGGCTCGCCCAGGTAAACATCGTCGTAAAAGTCGACCAGCGCCGCGTAGGGGCCGCGGTCGGGAAGCTGGCCGCGCCACATTGGCAAGTCGCCAAAACCGTCCACCAGCGCCCCTTGGGTGCTGGAGATGCGGTACACCATGCGGCTGCGGTTGTCGGCCTCAAATGCCTCCAGCGCGGCATAGGGCACCGTCGTCCGCAACTGCGCCTGATCGCCATCGCCCACCGCCTCAATGCGCTCGCCGATGGATTTGGCCGAGGCCAGCAGCGTGCGGTCGTAGGCCGTGCCCACGGCGGCCAAGGCCTGCTGGTAGACGCTCAGCGTGTCGGCCACGATGAACAGCCCGATCGGGACCAGGATGCCGATCAGCA
The DNA here is from genome assembly GCA_037134215.1 of Betaproteobacteria bacterium. Classification (GTDB taxonomy): domain Bacteria; phylum Pseudomonadota; class Gammaproteobacteria; order Burkholderiales; family Burkholderiaceae_C; genus Rhodoferax. Next base: position 5,948 of record JBAXMQ010000136.1, on the reverse strand, counting down.
GGTAACGGCTCAGCGAGACGGCCATCAGGCGGTTTTCAGCAGGTAGCCCAGGCCGCGCAGCGTCATCACGGTGGCACCAGTGGGCAGCAGCTTTTTGCGTAAGCGGTAAACCACCACCTCCACCGCCTCAACCTGCGTGTCAGAGGCATCGGGGAACACCAGCTCAAACAGCCGCTCCTTGCTCACCGCGTGGCCTGGGCGGGCCAGCAGCGCCCGCAGCAGAGCCAGCTCGCGCGGCGCAAGGTCCAGTACCTGACCCTGATGGTACACCGCGCCGCTCTCTTTTTCATAGTGGAAAATGTCCACTCCATGCGGGCTGGAGGTCAATTCGACACCATGATCAGCGCGGCGTACCAGGGCGCGGATGCGGGCTTCAAGCTCGTCCAGGTCAAACGGTTTGGGCAGGTAGTCGTCCGCGCCGGCGTTCAGACCCAGCACCCGGTCGCCCACCGTGCCACGGGCGGTCAGAACCAGCACCGGCGTGCTCAGGCCCTGTTCTCGCGCCTGCGCCAGCACCTGCAGCCCGTCCAGGCCGGGCAGGCTCAGGTCCAGCAGCACCACATCGGGCCGGCTCTGCTGCCACTGCGCCAGTGCAGAACTGCCATCAGCACACTGGTCCACCAGCCAGCCCAGCCGGGTCAGGGCGCGCAACAGCGTGGTGCGCATCGCAGGGTCGTCTTCCACCAGCAACAGCTTCATGGCCGCAGACCTTACCATGGCCCCAGCGCGTCATTCCCGGTGACCTCAGTGTTTTCCCTAGGTAATCCCGGGTGGATTCGACAGCCGATTGACAGGTCGATGCCGCATGATCAGCGGGTTACCCAACCGAAAGGAGACACCCATGCGTCGCGATACCTTCCTCAAGTCTGTGGCCGCTTTGGCCGTCGGCTCCGGCCTGCCGCTCAGCACTCTGGCTGCGGGCATGAACGTCAAGATGATGATCCCCGCCAACCCCGGCGGCGGCTGGGACGGCACCGGCCGCGCGCTGGGCAAGGCCCTGCTTGAAGGCAAAGTGGCAGACACCGTCACCTATGAGAACAAGGGTGGCGCCGCAGGCGCGCTGGGCCTGGCCCAGTTTGTCAATGCCAGCAAGGGTGACCCGAACGCCATCATGATCATGGGTGCGGTCATGCTGGGCGGCATCATCACCGGCAAGCCACCGGTGTCCTTGAGCGTGGCCACCCCGCTGGTGCGTCTGACCAGCGAATTCAACGTGTTCGTGCTGCCGGCCAACTCACCCTTCAAGAGCATGAAGGACGTGATCGAGCAGCTCAAGAAAGACCCCGGCAGCGTCAAATGGGGTGGCGGTTCACGCGGCTCCACCGAGCACATTGCCGCCGCCATGATCGCGCGCGAGGTCGGCGTGGACCCGGCCAAGATCAATTACGTGGCCTTCCGGGGCGGCGGTGAGGCTACGGCGGCCATTCTGGGCGGCAACGTCACGGTCGGCGGCAGCGGCTACAGCGAGTTCTCCGAGTACATCAATGCCGGCAAGATGAAGGCGCTGGCCGTCACCTCGGGCACGCGCCTGAAGGGCATCAACATCCCCACGCTCAAAGAGCTCGGCTACAACGTCGAGATCGGTAACTGGCGTGGCGTCTACGGCGCGCCCGGCATCACCGCGGCCCAACGCAAAGCCCTGACTGACATGCTGCTCAAGGCCGCCAAGACCAAGTCCTGGGCGGAAGACCTGGAAAAAAACAACTGGACGCCAGCCGTCCTGTCAGGCAAAGAGTTTGAAGACTTTGTCGACAACGACTTCGCCGCCCTGCGCGCCACCATGGTCAAAGCCGGGATGATCTGACGCCATGCCGTCTTCACCGTCCCCATCGCATGAACTGCAGACCCTGGTCGGGCTGGGCGTTGGCCTGGTCGGTGTGGGCATGGCGCTGGGGGCGCTGAGCATTCCCTCGGCTTCAGGCTACGCCGGGGTTGGCCCCAATTTTTTGCCCTGGGTGGTGGCCGTGGCGCTGATGCTGTGCGGTGGCTTCATGGTGCGCGAGGCGCGCAGCGGTGGTTTTCGCAACATGGAAGAAGCCGGTGGTGACCGGCCCTACTGGCCGGGTTTTGTCTGGATGTCGGCCGGGCTGCTGGCCAATGCCGCACTCATCACCACCATCGGTTTCATCCTCAGTTGTGCCCTGTGCTTTGTGCTGGCCGCGCGTGGCTTGCGCCTGGCCGCGGGCGAGGACGGCGGCCCGCGCAGCTGGCTGACTGACGCGCTCACGGGCCTGCTGATCGCCTCGCCCGTGTACTGGATGTTCACCAAATTCCTGGCCATCAACCTGCCGGGCCTGACGCAAAGCGGGTGGCTCTGATGGACATCTGGCACCAATTGATGCAGGGCTTTGCCACAGCGGGCACGCCCGTCAACCTGCTGTGGGCCTTTGTCGGCTGCGCGCTGGGCACGGCTGTGGGCGTGTTGCCCGGTATCGGCCCGGCCACCGCCGTGGCCATGCTGCTGCCCATCACCGCCAAGGTCGAGGCCACCGCCTCCATGATCTTTTTTGCCGGCATTTACTACGGCGCCATGTATGGCGGCTCCACCACCTCCATCCTGCTCAACACGCCCGGCGAGACCGCCAGCATGGTCACGGCCATGGAGGGCAACAAAATGGCCAAGAGCGGCCGCGCCGGTGCGGCCCTGGCCACGGCCGCCATCGGCTCCTTTGTGGCCGGCACCATTGCCACGGTGCTGGTGACCCTGTTTGCGCCGGTGGTGGCGGACTTTGCCGTCAAGCTCGGGCCCCCCGAGTACTTCATGCTGATGCTGCTGGCCTTTACCACCGTCAGCGCGGTGCTGGGCCAGAGCACGGTGCGTGGCCTGTCTGCCCTGTTTGTGGGGCTTGCCATTGGCCTGGTGGGGCTGGACCAGATCACCGGCCAGGCCCGCTACACCGGCGGCGTGCCGGAGTTGCTGGATGGCATCGAGATCGTGCTGGTGGCCGTGGGCCTGTTCGCGGTGGCCGAGGCGCTGCACGCCGTGCTGTTCGAGGGCAGGGTGGTCGAAACCGCCAACAAGATGAGCCGCGTCACCATGAGTGCCAGCGACTGGCGCCGCTCTATTCCCGCCTGGCTGCGTGGCACCGCCATTGGCGCCCCTTTCGGCTGCATTCCGGCCGGCGGCGCCGAGATACCCACATTCCTCAGCTATGCCGTCGAAAAAAAGCTGGCCAAGGGCGAGCACCAGGCCGAATTCGGCACCCGCGGCGCCATCGAGGGCGTGGCCGGGCCCGAGGCCGCCAACAACGCCACCGTGACCGCCGCGTTGATCCCACTGCTGACCCTGGGCATCCCGGTCTCCAACACCACGGCCATCCTGCTGGGCGCGTTTCAGAACTATGGCATCCAGCCCGGGCCGCAGTTGTTCACCAGTGCCGCTGCCCTGGTCTGGGCGCTGATTGCCTCGCTCTATATTGGCAATGTGATGTTGCTGGTGCTGAACCTGCCGCTGGTGGGCCTGTGGGTCAAGCTGCTCAAGGTGCCCAAGCCCCAGCTTTACGCCGGCATTCTGATTTTTGCCACCGTGGGCGCCTACGGCATGCGGCAAAGCGCTTTTGATTTGTTTTTGCTGTACGCCATCGGCGTGCTCGGGCTCATCATGCGGCGCTTCAGCTTCCCCACCGCGCCGGTGGTGGTGGGCATGATTCTGGGCCCCCTGGCCGAGGCCCAGTTGCGCAACGCCATCTCCATTGGCGAGGGAAGCGCCATGGTGTTTTTGCAGCGGCCGATGTCGCTGACGCTTTTGGCGGTGGTGGTGACCGTGCTGGTGCTGCCGCGCTGGCTCAAGGCACGGCGCAGCAAAGCCTAGCGGCTGCCGCGGGCGTGCGACACTGTGGCGTTCTGGTGGGCGCGTCCTGCGCGCCTTGACCGCCAACCTACAGGAGTATTTTTCATGAACCGTCGTCAACTCTGGGCCGTGGCTGCCCTTGTCGCAGCCGTCTCGGCGCCCGCTTTCAGCCAGGGCAAGCCCATCAAGATTGCCCATATTTTCAGCAAGACCGGGCCGCTGGAGGCCTATGGCAAGCAAACTGCGGTCGGTTTCATGATGGGGCTGGACTACGCCACCGGTGGCACCATGCTGGTGGCCGGCCGCAAGATCGAAGTGATCGAGCGCGACGACCAGGGCAAGCCCGACCTGGGCAAGAGCCTGCTCGCGGCCGCCTATGGCGATGACAAGGTCGACCTCGCCGTCGGCCCCACGGCCTCACCGGTGGCGCTGGCCATGTTGCCGGTGGCCGAGGAGTACAAAAAAATCCTGCTGGTCGAACCCGCCGTGGCGGACTCCATCACCGGCGAAAAGTGGAACAAGTACATCTTCCGCACCGGCCGCAACAGCAGTCAGGACGCCATCTCCAACGCGGTGGCCATGGACAAGCCTGGCACGTCCATCGTCACCATGGCCCAAGACTCGGCCTTTGGCCGTGACGGCGTCACCGCCTTCCGCGAAGCCATCAAGCAGGGCAAGCTGGTGCACGAGGAGTACCTGCCGCCGGCCACCACCGACTTCACCGCTGGTGCCCAGCGCATGATCGACAAGCTCAAGGGCTTGCCGGGGCGCAAGGTCATCTTCATCATCTGGGCCGGCGGCAACCCGTTCAAGATCGCCGACATGGACCTCAAGCGCTATGGCATCGAGATCGCCACCGGCGGCAACATCCTGCCCGCCATGACCGCCTACAAGCAGTTCCCTGGCATGGAGGGCGCCGCTTATTACTACTTTGGCATGCCCAAGAACCCGGTCAACGACGCCATGGTGGCACGCCACTACACAGAGTTCAAGTCGCCGCCTGATTTCTTTACCGCCGGCGGCTTCAGCGCCGCCATGGCCGTGGTCACAGCGCTCAAGAAAACCAATGGCGACACCTCCGCCACCAGCCTGATCAAAGCCATGGAGGGCATGAGCTTTGATACGCCCAAGGGCAAGATGACCTTCCGCAAGGAAGACCACCAGGCCATGCAAAGCATGTACCACTTCAAAATCAAGGTTGATCCGGCCTTCGCCTGGGGCGTGCCCGAGCTGGTGCGCGAGATCAAGGCCGAGGACATGCAGGTCCCCATCCGCAACAAGCGCTGATCCCAGGCCCTCATGCTGGAGACGCGGGGGCTCACGGTCCGCTTTGGCGGACACGTGGCCGTCAACGGGGTGAGCTGCTGTTTTCAGCCCGGCACCCTGACGGCCATCGTGGGGCCCAATGGCGCGGGCAAAACCACCTACTTCAATTTGCTGTCGGGCCAGCTCAAAGCCACGGCCGGCGAAGTGTGGCTGAACGGCCAAAAACTGGACCGCATGGGCCCGTCCGAGCGCACCCGCGCCGGGCTGGGGCGCGCCTTCCAGCTGACCAACCTGTTCCCCCAGCTCTCGGTGCTGGAGAACGTGCGCCTGGCGGTGCAGGCCCTGCGGCCGGGGGCCCACTGGGGCGGCCTGAACCTGTGGAGCGTCTGGAGCGACCACCCGGCCCTGACCCAGCAAGCCCACGACATTCTGGCCAAGGTGGCCATGAGCGAGCAGCAGCACACGCTGGTAGCGGCGTTGCCGCATGGCGACCAGCGCAAGCTCGAAGTCGCGCTGCTGATGGCGCTGGACCCGGACGTGTACATGTTCGACGAGCCCACCGCTGGCATGAGCGCTGATGAGGCGCCTGTCATTCTGAACCTGATCCGCCAGCTCAAGGCCGACCCCCGCAAAACCATCCTGCTGGTGGAGCACAAGATGGACGTGGTGCGCGAGCTGGCCGACCGCATCATCGTGCTCCATAACGGCAGCCTGGTGGCCGACGGCGAGCCGGCGCAGGTGATGGCCTCGCCCGTGGTGCAGCAGGCTTACCTGGGCCTGGCACCCGAGCCCGAGCCCGAGCCCGAGGCCGAGGCCGGTGCGGCGGCATGAACGAGCCCCTGCTCAGCCTGCAAGGCGTGCACACCCACATCGGGGCTTACCACATCCTGCA
>JBAXMQ010000135.1:0-8466 GCA_037134215.1 Betaproteobacteria bacterium | reverse complement strand
ACCACCGGCGCCAAGGATGGGCGCTTGGTCGTGCAAGCGAACAAGATCAACACGCAGATATCGTCGTTTGCAAAGGTCAAGTCCCAGGTCGCCACGTTGACTGACGCGGCCACCCGCATCGCCTTGCCCAGCGCCTGGACGGCGCGCACGGCCTCGTCGTCGGCTCCAACATCGGCCACCATCACCGCCACCAGCACCGCCGATGCCACCTCGTTCACGCTCGATGTGGATCAGCTGGCCAAGCAGCAGTCGGTGTCGTCGCCAACGTTCACGGCAGGTCAGGCGCCGGGTGCAGGCACGCTCAAGATTCGCCTGGGCACCTGGACCACGGCGGGCACCACCACCACTTTCTCTAATGCCGCCACCACGCTTGCCGGTACGGCCGTGACCGGCTATGCCACCGCGCTGGCGGATGGCGACATCACCATCAATGGCACGTCCATTGGCGTCATTACGGCAGATACCACGGCTGCAGCCCGGGGCAAGCAGATCAGTGAGGCCATCACTAACAAGATCCCCGGCGTGACGGCCACCTACGACAGCACCACCGGCGCCGTGGCCTTGTCGTCGGCCAGCGGCAATGACATTGTGCTGGCCACCACGACTGCAGCTGTATCGTCCGTGACGGGGCTGGGGGCCAGCGGCACGGTTTCTGGCGATGTGAGCATTGCCGTCACCGCCACCGACACTGTGGCCACCATTGCGGCCAAGATCAATACAGCGGGTGCCGGCGTGCTGGCCACCGCCTTCAATGACGGCACCAACGACAGGCTGCTGCTGCGCAGCAAAAGCACGGGCACCGCAGCGGGTTTTCGCATCCAGTCCGATGTCGCAAACACGTCAGAATTGGCCAAGCTTGTGTTTGATCCCGAGAACAAGGCTGGCATCGGCATGGCTTCCGACCCTACCGGCAGCCCAGTCACCTACGCCGTGGACGCCAAAGCGCGCATCAACGGCCTGGCGGTCAGCTCGGGCACCAACACGCTCACCGGCAACATCCCGGGCGTGACCATCAAACTGGTGGCCACCACCACCACCGACTACGGTTTGATCACCGAGGTGAAAAAGCCCATCACCATGTCCGTCAGCGAGGACGTGACACCGGCCGTGCGGAATGTGTCGGACCTTGCCACTGCCTACAACGCCCTGATGACCACGCTGAAAGACCTAACCAAGTACGCCAAGGATCCGAAGACTCAAAAAATGGTGGCGGCGGACTTTCAGGGGGATGCCTCGGTGGTGGGCCTGATTAACATGATGCGTGGCGTGGCTGGCTCAGCCAGCTTGGGCGCCACCAGCCAGTACCTGTCGGACGTGGGCTTGCAGATTGGGACCGATGGCCTGCTGACCATCAACAACGCCAAGCTCACGACAGCGGCCAACGACGGAACGAGTATGCAAAAGTTGTTCACCCAGGACAACAGCAACGCCCTGACCAATGGCTTTGCGCTCAAGTTCAAGGCACTCGGGAAAGACTGGCTCAATGATGGGAGCCTTTCGGCCTCAGGCCTGAAAATACAGGGGGCGGTGACGGCCAAGGAGACCGCCTTGGCAGACAAGCTGACAAAAAATAGCAAAGAACAGACCAAAGTCCTGGACCGCGCCGATACCTTGGAGTTGCAGCTCAGGAAACGTTACAGCGCCCTAGATGGCGAGATGGGCAAGCTGACCGCACTCAACGCTTATGTGAGCCAGCAGGTCACGCAGTGGAACAAGAGTACCGCTTGACCGGTTTTTCTTTGGGTAAATTTGGCCTCTAAGCCATGCTGGTATTGGATTGTTTGCTATGTAATAAATAGCAATTTGCCAGATCGAATCCAAGCCCTTTTCTTTGGATCAACCGGTATAAAAAGGACTTCAGAGTGCTGCCCAATCAGCCGATATAGAACCCAAGAGCTGATTGAACCTGAAGGAGTTTGCCCATGTTTACACCCGTCCATAGCCGCGCCTCCTCTGCCTACCGCCGTGTGGGCGCCGACACCGCTGTGCCCGGCGCTGACTCCCACCATTTGGTGCACCTGTTGTTTGAGGAGCTGCTGCAAAGCATTGCCAATGCCCGTGGCGCCATGGCGCGCAAGCAGATCCCCGAAAAATGTGCGTCCATTGGCCGCGCCGTGGGCATCTTGGACGAAGGCCTCAAGGGCGGTTTGAACATGTCCGCCGGTGGCGAACTGGCCGAGAGCTTGAACAGCCTGTACGACTACTGCATCCTGCAGCTGACCAAGGCCAACGCCCTGAACGACGACACCTTGCTGGTGGAGGTGCGGGCTTTGCTGGAGCCGCTGGCCCAGGCCTGGCAAGAGATCCGCCCCGAGGTGAGTGGCAAGGCTGCGGGGGTCGCGCGCCGCGGCTGAAACCAATGCCCCCAACCCTGATGGACTGCTACCGCGCCATTGAGGCCGCCAGCCAGCAGATGCTGGAGGCCGCGCAGTTGGCTGACTGGAACGAGGTGGTGCGCTACGAGGGCGCCTGCGCCGTCCTGATCGAGCAATTGCGCCGACGCGCCCTGAACGAGACCATGACAGCAGCTGAGCGGCGCGACAAGACGCGCATCATGCAGCAGATTTTGCGCAACGACGCCCAGGTGCGCCTGCTGATCGAGCCCTGGGTAGGTCAGTTGGACAAATTGCTGCGCCCACGCATGGCCAGCTTGCTGCACTAGGGCCCTGACTCAGACCTGCATGTTCATGATGTCGGTATAGGCCTGCACCATGCGGTTGCGCACGTGCAGTGTGGCCTGAAAGCCGATCTGAGCCTTTTGGATCGCCACCATGGTCTGCTCCAGGCTGACCTGGGGATTTTCCATTTGCACCTCTTGCTGCAGGCGGGCAGATTCGTTTTGCGCCGCGCTCACAGAACTGAGCGCGCTCTTCAGCGCCCCTGAAAACCCGTTTTCTGCGCCGCCCTTGACCTGTGCTGCGCCCAAGCGCGGCGCCAAAGCCGACCGGATGCCGGTCGGCATGGTGTTGGGGGTGAGGCGGAGGTCCATGGTGGGTGGGTGCTGCTATGGGAATGGATACTAGCAAGGCAAGCAGCCAAACTTGAATCTGAAGTGAGGGGTAAAAGCCGGCCTTTTTAGCCTCAAGTTTTTCGTGTCAGGCAGAATAATCGCGCTCAGAGTTGGTGCGATGCCGCGCCACGACGAACCGGAATCCGCCATGGCCACCGCTCCTGCAATACCCCTGAATCCCAGCCTCCGCCAGCGCCTGGCCGGACTTGAGCCGGGTCAGCGCATGCGTCTGGGCCTGGGTATCGTGGTGTTCGTGGCCATCGGCGTGATCGGCCTGATGATGGGCCGGCAAGCCGAGTGGCGCGTGCTGTACACCAACCTGGCTGACAAGGACGGCGGCGCCATTGTGGCGCAGCTGTCGCAAATGAACGTGCCCTACAAGCATGCCGAGGGCGGCGGCGCCATTTTGGTGCCGGCGGACAAGGTGCACGACACCCGCCTGCGCCTGGCCTCGCTGGGACTGCCCAAGGGTTCGGTGGCGGGTTTCGAGATGATGGAGTCCAACCGCTTCGGCATGACGCAGTTTCAGGAGCGGCTGACCTTTCAGCGCGGCCTGGAGGGCGAATTGACGCGGTCTATTCAGGCGCTGTCGTCGGTGCTCAATGCGCGGGTGCACCTGGCGCTGCCCAACCAGAACGGTTTTTTTAGGGAACAGCAAAAGCCCTCGGCCTCGGTGCTGTTGAGCCTGAGCCCGGGCCGATCGCTGGACCGGGCCCAACTGGCCGGCATTATTCACCTGGTGTCGTCCAGCGTGCCTGAACTGACGCCGGCCGCAGTGAGCGTGCTGGACGACAGCGGCAAACTGCTGTCCACCCCGCCGGATGGCACCAATGGCGTGGGTGGAGACGCGCAGCAGTTGCAGATGGTGCAGCAGCTGGAGCAGTTGTACAGCCGCCGCATCCTGGACATTCTGGAGCCGGTGGTGGGCCGCAACAACGTCAAGGCGCAGGTCACTGCCGAGCTGGATTTCTCGCAAACCGAGTCGACCTCTGAGCTGCACAAGCCCAACCAGACCCCAGACTCCACCGCCATCCGCAGCCAGCAGGTGGTGGAGAGTACCAATGGCAGCGGCAGCACCCCGCCCTCCGGCGTGCCTGGCGCCACCAGCAACCAGCCACCGGGCCCCAGCAGCGCTGCCGTCAACGGCGCGCCCCAGACGCTGACGGCGGGTGGGACCAATGGCGGATCGGCCAACGGTGGTTCCAAACGCGAGTCCATCATCAACTACGAGGTGGACAAGACGGTGCGGGTGGTGCGTGGCGGCACGGGTGTGGTCAAGCGCATCAACGCGGCTGTCGTGGTCAACCACCAGAGCGTGACCGACGCCAAGGGCAAGGTCACCACCGCAGCCCTGACAGACCAGCAAATTGAAAAAATGACGGCATTGGTGCGTGAGACAATTGGTTTCAACAAGGATCGGGGGGACTCTGTGAACCTCATGAACGCACCCTTTGCCCAAGAAAAGTTGGTGATTGCCGAGCTCCCGCTGTGGAAGCAGCCAGAGGTGCAGGACTTGGTGCGCAGTTTCGCCTGGCCCATTGGCACCCTGTTGTTCGGCGCCTTGGTGTTGCTGGGCGTGATCCGGCCAGCGCTCAAAGCCCTGACGCAGTCGACACCGCATGTCACCACCAATGCCCTGGCCACCCAGCTCGACGCCCTGGAGTCTGAAGAGCCGGAGCGCCCACAACTGGCTGCGCCGCCAGCCAAGGCCTTGCCGATTTTGCCCACCGCGGGAGAACTGGCCTTGGTGAATGCCCGCAAGCTGACGCTGGACAATCCGGCGGCGGTGGCCAACATTGTGAAGACCTGGATCAATGGCGAAGCTCCTGCCTGACGACGCTAACCGAACCGCCCCCGTTCAATTGACCATGACTACAACCGACCGACTGCAAGACGCCGCCGTGTTGATGATGTCGCTGGGCGAAGAGGAGGCTGCGGCCGTCTTCAAGTTCCTGTCGCCCAAAGAAGTGCAGAAACTGGGTGAGGCGATCGCGAAGACCAAATCCATGACGCTGGACCGGGTCAACGATGTGGTCAACCGCTTCACCGCTATCGCCGAGGCGCAAAGCCTGATGGTGTCTGACACCGGCGACTACGTGCGTTCGGTCTTGAGGCGGGCCTTGGGGGATGACAAGGCGGCATTGCTGATCGACCGTATTTTGCACGGCAATGACATCTCGGGCATTGAGAGCCTGAAGTGGATGGACCCGTCGTCCGTGTCTGAACTGTTGCGCAATGAGCACCCGCAGATCGTTGCAGCGATTCTGGTGCACGTCGACTATGACCAGGCCGCCGCGATCCTGAAGTTTTTTACCGAACGCCAGCGCAACGAGGTGATGCTGCGGATCGCCACGATGGAAGGTATCCAGCCCGCGGCCTTGAAAGACCTGAACGAGGTGCTGTTCAAGGTTCTGGCCGGCTCCGAGGGCACCCGCAAGACCTCGCTGGGCGGGGTCAAAACCGCGGCAGAAATGATCAACCAACTGGGTACCGCGCTGGAAGGCACGGTGATCGAATCCATCCGCATCCACGACCCTGAGTTGGCGCAAAAAATCATGGACAAGATGTTTGTGTTTGACGACTTGCTCAAGCTCGATGACAAGGCGATCCAGGCCGTGCTCAAGGAAATTGCCTCTGACACCTTCATTGTGGCGCTCAAGGGCGCGCCGCAGGAACTGAAAGAAAAAATCATGGCCAATATGTCGACCCGGGCTGCAGAGGCGTTTCGGGAAGACCTGGAGTCGCGTGGCCCTATGCGCCTGTCCGAGGTGGAGGCTCAGCAGAAGGAAATCCTCAAGGTCGTTCGCCGGCTGGCAGATGAGGGCACGATTGTGCTCATCACTGGCGGTGACGAGGCCATGGTGTGAACATGCGCAACTACACCCGTTTCATTCCCGGCGAAGAAATCGGTGCCGTCGAACAGTGGGATTTTGGTGCGGTGGACAGCCGGGCATTGCTGCTGGCGGCGCAAGCCAGGGTTCAGCAGCAGGCCGTTGAACGCGCTCAGGATGAGACTGTGCGGCAGGAGGGGTTTGCGGACGGGTTTGAGCAAGGCAGGGCCCATGCCACCCAGGCAGCGCAGCATCAGATGGCAGAGTTTCTCGCCCAGCAAGCGCAGACAGCGGCGCAACAGTGGGCCCGTTTGTTTGAAAACGCCCAGGCGCAATTGGCAGCGGCTGAACAGGGCATCGCGCAGGGCGTGCTGGAGCTGGCCTGTGAGGTGGCGCGCCAGGTGCTGCGCCGGGAGCTGACGGTCAACGCGCAGGGCCTGGTTCCGGTGGTGCGCGAGGCGCTCGGGCTCTTGCTGGCCGATGGAAAAAGCGCGGTGGTCCGACTCAACCCGGCGGACAAGGACGCCCTGACCCCAACGCTGGAGACCGAATTTTCTGGCTTGGCGCTGACCCTGGTGGCTGATGGCACCATTGCACCGGGCGGTTGCATCGTGGAGTCCGCGGGGACGGTGGTTGATGCCACGTTGGCCAAACGATGGTCCCGCGCGGTAGCCAGCCTGGGTGTGAGCGTCGACTGGGAACTGCCCCATGAATCCCATGCCTGAGACGGTGTCGCCATGGCCGCAGTTCTTGGTTGACGCTTGTGAACGCGTTCGGGTGAATACCGGCCTGGAGGTGCGGGGAACTCTGACGCGTCTGTCAGGCTTGGTGCTGGAAGCGGCTGGCGTACGGGCACCGGTGGGTTCACAGTGTTTGGTCAGCATGAAGGGGCAAACGCCGGTGTTGGCCGAGGTGGTGGGCTTTGCCAATGACCGTGCTTTCCTGATGCCTGCCGGCGACGTGCATGGCCTGTCCAATGGCGCCGGCGTCGCGCCCTTGGCGGCCGATATCGCGCCGCCCCGGCTGCGGGAGAAAAGGCAGGTACAGCGCGAATCAGGCTACGGCATGCTGCGGCTGCCTTTGGGTGACGGCTTGCTTGGCCGCGTGGTGGACGCGCAGGGACAGCCAATGGACCGCATGGGGCCTATTGCCGATGTAGCCTCTGTTCCCCTGAACCGGCAGCCTATCAATGCCATGGACCGCGCCCCGGTGCGAGAACCCTTGGACACCGGGATTCGGGCCATCAATGCGCTGCTCACCGTTGGACGCGGCCAGCGCATTGGGCTGTTTGCCGGATCTGGGGTCGGTAAAAGCGTGCTGCTGGGCATGATGGCGCGCTACACCGCCGCCGACGTGATTGTGGTGGGTCTGATTGGTGAGCGCGGACGTGAGGTCAAAGAGTTTATTGAAGACATTCTGGGTGCAGAGGGCAGGGCCCGTTCGGTCGTGGTGGCCGCGCCCGCCGATGCGCCACCCTTGCTGCGCATGCAGGGCGCGGCCTATGCCACGGCAATTGCGGAGAGTTTCAGGGACAAGGGGCGGCACGTTTTGTTGTTAATGGATTCGCTGACTCGCTACGCCATGGCTCAGCGAGAAATTGCTTTGGCCATCGGCGAGCCACCCGCCACCAAGGGCTATCCGCCCTCCTGTTTTGCCCGCTTGCCGCAATTGGTGGAGCGCAGCGGCAACGGGCTGCACGGCGTCGGTTCGATCACGGCGTTTTACACCGTGTTGTCGGAGGGTGACGACCAGCAGGACCCGATTGCCGATGCTGCCCGGGCCATTCTGGACGGGCATATCGTGCTGTCGCGTTCCCTGGCCGAGGAGGGGCATTTTCCGGCCATAGACATTGAACAGTCAGCGTCCCGTGTGATGCATAACGTGGTGTCCCGTGAGCATTTCGAAATGGCCAGGCGTTTCCGTGCCATTCATTCCCGCTTTGAGAAAGGCCGCGATCTGGTGCAAATCGGTGCCTATGTGGGCGGCTCGGATCCGGGGCTGGATGAGGCGATTCGCCTGCACGATGCGATGGCCGCCTTTTTGCGGCAGGACATGCATGAGTCGGCGAGCTTGACAGACAGCGGTGGCCAGATGCAGGCTGCCATGGATGCCAACCCGGGCTCGCCATGAGTCGCAAAGCAGCAGGTGTGCGGACATGTCGGGCGTAAAAAGCGTGCTTCTGGCGATTCACGTGGCCACACTCAGGCGTGACCAGGCGGCAGCCATTTTGACCCAGATGCAACAGGCGCAGGCACAGGCGCAGGGGCAAATGGCGCAATTGCAGGGTTATGCGGATGAAACCCAGACCCGCTGGACCGCGGCGGCACAGACCAGTATGACGACCGAACTCATGCGCCACCATTACCAGTTCATGGACCGCCTGCACCAAGCGATTGGCATGCAGCAGGGTGTGTTGGAGCAGGTCGCGACCAAGGTGGAACGCGCCCGCGCCTTCTGGCTGGAGACTGAAGTCCGGTTGACCGGCCTGAATCAGGTGCTCAAGCAAAAGCAAGCCGAATTGGCCCTGGCCCAAGTGCGGCGTGAACAAAAACAAATGGATGAGTTTGCGGCCATGCAGTCCCGCCGACTCGCCCTCCAGTCTCTTGAGGAAGAATCGCGATGACG
>JBAXMQ010000134.1:0-8517 GCA_037134215.1 Betaproteobacteria bacterium | reverse complement strand
ATCTGGTCGCTCATGCCCAGGCCGTGGCGGCCGCCGATGCGGTTGGCCTCCAGGATCAGCGCCACCAGGTCCGGGTATTCCACGCCATTGAGCGCCACCGGTCGGCCTTCATCAAAGCGCACACGCACGGTTTCGCGGGCAATGGCCACGTCCTCGCGCCAGAAGGCTGCGCCCATGATGGGGTTGACGATGGTCATGCCGCTGTTCAGGTGCTCCAGGTCTTTGGCCTCGTGGGTGGCGCCCAGCATGTTCGAGTCGGTCGAGTACGCTTTTTCTGCCGACATCTTGTAGCCAAAGCCGGCCTGCGTCATGAAGGCCGACATCTCGGCCCGGCCGCCCAGCTCGTCAATGAACAACTGGTCCAGCCAGGGCTTGTAAATCTTGAGGGCTGGGTTGGTCAGCAGGCCATAGCGGTAAAAGCGCTCGATGTCGTTGCCCTTGAAGGTGCTGCCGTCCCCCCAGATGTTGACGTCATCCTCCTTCATGGCGGCCACCAGCATGGTGCCGGTCACAGCGCGGCCCAGCGGGGTGGTGTTGAAGTAGGTCAGGCCGCCGGTCGAGATGTGGAAGGCGCCACTTTGCAGGGCGGCAATGCCCTCCGCGGCCAATTGGGCGCGGCAGTCCACCAGCCGGGCTTTTTCAGCGCCGTACTGCAGGGCCTTGCGTGGGATGTCGTCGTAATCCGGCTCGTCGGGCTGCCCCAGGTTGGCGGTGTAGGCGTAGGGCAGGGCGCCCTTGAGCTTCATCCAGTGCAGCGCGGCGCTGGTGTCGAGACCGCCCGAGAAGGCGATGCCCACTTTTTGACCCAGCGGCAGGTTTTGGAGAATCGTGGCCATGGTGGTGTGTGCGGGTTCGTGACGAAAGACCGCAATTTTAGGCGACCCCTGCCGCCATGCCGCTGGGCTGCGAGTCAGCGGCCGGCGGCTGTCTGGCCCAGTCTGGCCTGCCATGTGGCGGGCTCGAAGCCGGCGCTGATGCGCCCGTCCGGCCAGGCCACCACCGGCCGCTTGATCACGCTGGGCTGGGCCAGCATCAGCGCCTGGGCGCTGGCCGCATCGGTCACGGCGGCGCGGGCGGCGTCATCGAGCCGGCGCCAGGTGGTGCCCCGGGTGTTGAGCAGGGCCTGCCAGCCCAGTTGCGTCAGCCACAGCGACAGGGCGGCGGCGTCCACCCCCTGTTTCTTGAAGTCGACAAAGGCGTGGGCTGCGCCCTGATCGTTCAGCCAGGTGCGGGCCTTTTTGACCGTGTCGCAGTTGGGTATGCCGTAAAGGGTGAGGGTGGTCGCGTTGTTCATGGTGTCATCATGCCGCACTGCGCGACAATCTGCGCAACCATGACAAGCACATCCCAAACCCTGGACCAATGGCTGGCCTACTGCGAGCGGCTGCACCCCAAAACCATCGACATGGGCCTGGAGCGGGTGCATACCGTGGCCCGGCGCATGGATCTGCGCCTGAGCTGCCCGGTGTTCACCGTGGCGGGCACCAATGGCAAAGGCTCTACCTGCGCCATGCTGGAGTCCATTTTGCGTCAGGCCGGCTACCGCACCGGCCTGTACACCTCGCCCCACCTGGTGCATTTTGAAGAGCGGCTGCGCCTGGGCGGAGAGCCGGTGGACGCTTCTGAATTGATAGCATCATTTGCAAGCGTGGAGCGGGCCAGGTGCCAAAATGGCGATGAAATTTCTCTGACCTATTTTGAGTTTTCCACCCTTGCCATTCTGGATGTGATGGCGCGCCAAGCGCTGGATGTGGCGATCCTGGAGGTCGGCTTGGGCGGCCGCCTGGATGCCGTCAACATCATTGACCCCGACTGCGCCATCATCACCAGCATCGACCTGGACCACATGGAACTCCTGGGCCCCGACCGCGAGAGCATCGGTCGCGAAAAAGCCGGCATCATGCGCACCGGCCGGCCAGTGGTGGTGAGCGACCCCATGCCGCCGCAGAGCGTGCTGGACCGCGCCCTCGACATCGACGCCGACCTCTGGCGGGCCGGCATCGACTTCCAATTCTCGGGCGACAAACAGCAGTGGGGCTGGAACAGCAGCGCCGCCCGGGGCACCCGCCGTTTCAGCGGCCTGGCCTATCCGGCCCTGCGCGGTGCCAACCAACTGGTCAATGCCGCTGGCGTGCTGGCCGCCCTGACGGCGCTGCGCACCCGGCTGCCGGTCACGGCGCAGGCCGTGCGCAGCGGGCTGGCGATGGTGGAGCTCACCGCCCGCTTCCAGATCGTGCCGGGCACGCCGGTGCTGGTGCTGGATGTGTCGCACAACCCCCACTCAGTGGCGGCGCTGGCGGCGAATTTGGATGCCATGGGCTACTACCCCACCACCCACGCGGTGTTTGGCGCCATGGCCGACAAAGACCTGGCCCCGATGCTGGCCCGCGTCAACCCGCTGATTGACCGCTGGTATTTCACCGATTTGCCCACGGCGCGCGCTGAAACGGCCACCGGTTTGCTGTCCAAGTGGCAGGCGCTCAGCCCACAGGCCAAGGCCTCTGCCAGTACCTTTCCCGACCCCCGCCAGGCCCTGCAGGCGGCGGTGGCCGCGGCAGACCCCGCTGATAGAATTGTGGTGTTCGGATCGTTCTACACGGTGGGCGGCGTCCTCCAGAACGGGCTGCCCCGGCTGCAGGCGCCCCACCTCCCGGACCGATGAACGTCTGAGCCTCCCCCTATGGCCTTTTTCAAGACCCGCAAAAGTGGCGACGAGCCGGCTGCCACGCCGATTCAGCCCGACAGCGTCGAGGTGATCCGCAGGCGCGCCCGCCACCGCCTCATCGGCTCGGCCGCGCTGGTGCTGGTCGGCGTCGTTGGCTTCCCCCTTCTGTTTGACCAGCAACCACGCCCCGTTGCCCTGGATGTCGCCATCGACATCCCGGAGCGTGCCAAAGCACCCACTGTTGCCGCGCCAGCCCCTGCAGCCCAGCCGATCATTGAAGAAAAAGAGGCGCCAAGCCCCGTCGTTGCTGCATCTTCTGCTTCGAAAATAATAGCAGAGGTGGCGCCACCCAAAGCCGTGCCAGCCAGCCCAGCCCCTGCCTTACCGCCAGCCACGGCGTCGCCGAAGCCAGCGCCGGCCCCCGCGCCCGTGGTCGATGAATCCGCCAAGCCCAAGGCCCTGTTGGAGGGGCGCGAGCCGCCCGCTGCTGGGTCTGCGTCGGCGCCGGCATCTGCAACTGCATCGGCTGCCGCAGCGGCCGGGCGTTACGTGGTGCAGGTGGGTGCCTATGCCGAAGCCGCCCGGGCGCAAGAGGTGCGCGGCAAGCTGGAGCGTGCTGGCCTCAAGACCTACACCCATGTCGCCGAGAGCAAAGAGGGGCGTCGCATCCGGGTGCGCGTGGGCCCCTTTGCCGACAAGGCCGAGGCCACCAAGGCCGCCGCCAGGATCAAGCAGCTGGACTTGCCCGCTGCCATCCTGACCTTGTGACGACCCCGCCCTACCCATGGTTGTGCTGGACTGGATCATGCTGGGCGCTTTGAGCGCATCCATGCTGCTCGGCGCCTGGCGCGGCCTGGTTTACGAGGTGCTGTCGGTGCTGGGCTGGGTGGCTGCTTTCATCCTGGCGCAGTGGTTTGCAGCCGACATGGCGCAACTGCTGCCCATGCGCGGCGCTGGCGAGGCTGTGCGTTACGCCGCTGGGTTTTTGCTGGTGTTTGTGTTGTCGGTGTTTGCAGCGGCGCTGTTGGCGCGGCTGGCCAAAACCTTGTTTTCGTTGGTCGGCTTGCAGCCGGTCGACCGCATTCTGGGCGCGGTATTTGGCCTGGTGCGTGGCGCCGTGCTGGTGCTGGCGGCCGCCGTGGTCATCACCATGACGCCCCTGCAGACCAGCGATTGGTGGCGCGACTCGGTGGGCGCGGGCATTGCCAGCGCGGCCGTCAAAGGCCTCAAGCCCCTGCTGCCGCAAGAATTTGGAAAGTACTTGCCCTGAGGCTGCGGCAAACGCGTGCCCGGGGCGGATTGGAAACCTATGTGTGGAATTGTTGGTGTTGTCAGCAACGCCCCTGTCAACCAGCTGATCTATGACGCCTTGCTGCTGCTGCAGCATCGAGGCCAGGACGCGGCCGGCATCGTGACCCAGCAGGAGCGCAAGTTTTTCATGCACAAGGCCAAGGGCATGGTGCGTGACGTGTTTCGCACCCGCAATATGCGCTCGCTGCCGGGCAACTGCGGCCTGGGCCAGGTGCGTTACCCCACCGCCGGTAACGCTTACAGCGAGGAAGAGGCCCAGCCTTTTTACGTCAACGCGCCCTTTGGCATCGTGCTGGTACACAACGGCAACCTCACCAACGCCAAGGCCCTCAAGGCCGAGCTGTTCAGCACCGACCACCGTCACATCAACACCGAGAGTGACTCCGAGGTGTTGCTGAACGTGCTGGCGCACGAAATCGACAAAACCACCCGGGGTCTGCCGCTGCAGCCGGCCGACTTGTTTGAGGCCGTGCGCAAGGTGCATGGTCGGGTGCGCGGCTCCTATGCCGTCATTGCCCTGATCGCCGGGCACGGCGTGCTGGCGTTTCGCGACCCCTTTGGCATCCGGCCCCTGTGCCTGGGGCGCGGTGAGGGCACGGTGGTGGTGGCCAGTGAATCGGTGGCCCTGGAGGGCACCGCGCACCGCTTCGAGCGCAATGTGGCGCCGGGTGAGGCCATCTTTATTGACCTGAATGGCACCGTGCACGCGCAGCAGTGCGCCGAGCACCCGGTGCTCAACCCCTGCATTTTTGAGTTTGTCTACCTGGCCCGGCCGGACTCGGTGATGGATGGCATCTCGGTGTACCAGGCGCGGCTGAACCTGGGCGAGACCCTGGCCAAGCGGGTGATTTCCACCGTGCCACCGAACGAGATTGACGTGGTCATCCCCATCCCCGAATCCAGCCGCCCCAGCGCCGCGCAGCTGGCACAGCTGCTGGGTCTGCCTTACCGCGAGGGCTTTGTCAAAAACCGTTATGTGGGCCGCACCTTCATCATGCCGGGGCAGGCCGTGCGGAAAAAATCGGTGCGGCAAAAGCTCAATGTGATCGCCAGCGAGTTCAAGGGCCGCAACGTGCTGCTGGTGGACGATTCCATCGTGCGCGGCACCACCAGCCGCGAGATTGTGCAAATGGCCCGCGATGCCGGCGCCCGCAAGGTCTACATGGCCAGCGCCGCGCCGCCGGTGCGCTACCCCAACGTGTACGGTATTGATATGCCCACCAGCCATGAGCTGGTGGCGCACGACCGCACGGTGGAGCAGATTCGCGAGATCATCGGCTGCGACGCCCTGATTTACCAGGACGTGGACGCCATGAAGCGCGCCATCGGCTCGCTCAACCCGGCCATCCAGGGCTTTGACGCCTCCTGTTTTGACGGCGTGTACGTGACCGGTGACATCACTGCCACCGACATCGCCCGCCTCAATGCCGACCGCCCCCAGCACGAGGAGGCCCTGGAGGACAACTCGCGCCTGGCCCTGCCCAACCATGAAGACTGAGCCATGACCCAGCCCACACCACCCCGCCCCCTGCACCGCGACACGCTGGCCGTGCGCGAGGCCGTGGCCCGCAGCCAGTATGGCGAAAACTCCGAAGCCCTGTACCTGACCAGCGGCTATGTGCAGCCATCTGCCGAAGCCGCTGCGCGCCGCTTTGCCGGCGAGGAAGAAGGCTACACCTACGGCCGCTACGGCAACCCCACCGTGAGCAGCTTTGAGCAGCGGCTGGCCGCGATGGAAGGCACCGAGGCCGCCATGGGCACCGCCTCGGGCATGTCCGCCATTTTGATGATGTGCCTGGCCCTGCTCAAGGCGGGCGATCACATCGTGTGCTCGCGCTCGATGTTTGGCTCCACCATCCGGCTCATTGGCACCGACCTGGCCCGCTTTGGCGTGGAATCTACCTTTGTGTCGCAAACCGACACCGCCGCCTGGCAAGCCGCCATGCGCAGCAACACCCGGCTGCTGTTTGCCGAGACCCCCACCAACCCCCTGACCGAGGTGTGCGACATCCAGGCTTTGGCGGATATTGCCCACAACGCCGGCGCGCTGCTGGCCCTTGACAACTGCTTTGCCACGCCGGCGCTGCAGCGCCCGGTGCTGTTTGGGGCTGACATCATCATGCACTCGGGCACCAAGTACCTGGACGGCCAGGGCCGCATCGTGGCGGGCGCCCTGTGCGCCAGCCGGGCCATGGTCACCGAGAAGTTTTTGCCGGTGCTCAAAAGCGGCGGTATGTCGCTGGCGCCTTTCAACGCCTGGGTGGTGCTCAAAGGCCTGGAAACTCTGGACCTGCGCATGCGCGCCCAGTCTGATCAGGCGCTGGTGCTGGCGCAGTGGTTGCAAGACCATCCCGCCGTCAGCCGGGTGCACTACCCCGGGCTGGCCAGCCACCCGCAGCATGCGCTGGCTATGGCACAGCAATCGGGTGTGGGCGGCGCGGTGCTGTCGTTTGACGTCAAGGCCGCCAACCCCGAGCAGGCCCGAGTGCGCGCGTTTGCCGTGCTGGACGCCATGCAGGTGCTGTCGCTGTCCACCAACCTGGGCGACACCAAAACCCTGGCCGCCCACCCGGCCAGCACCTCGCATGGCCGCCTGACCGAGCCGCAACGCCAGGCCGCCGGCATCGGCCAGGGCCTGATCCGCGTGGCGGTAGGTCTGGAACACATCGACGACATCAAGGCCGACCTGGCCCTTGGCCTGGATACTTTGTCATGAGCAAAACCCGCACCCGCTTCGCCCCGTCGCCCACCGGCTTCATCCACCTGGGCAACATTCGCTCGGCGCTGTACCCCTGGGCCTTTGCCCGCGCCACCGGCGGCGACTTTATTCTGCGCATAGAAGACACCGACCTGGACCGCTCCACCCAGGCCGCGGTGGACGTCATCATCGAGGGCATGGCCTGGCTCGGGCTGAACTACGACGAAGGCCCGTTCTACCAAATGCAGCGCATGGACCGCTACAAGGCGGTGCTGGCCGAGCTGCAGGCCGCCGGTCATGTGTACCCCTGCTACATGAGCGTGGCCGAGTTGGACGCCCTGCGCGAGGGCCAGATGGCCGCCAAAAAAAAGCCGCGCTACGACGGCACCTGGCGCCCCGAGCCCGGCAAAACCCTGCCACCGGTGCCGGCCGGTGTGGCACCAGTGCTGCGCTTCAAGAACCCGCTGCATGGCGTGGTGGCCTGGGACGACAAGGTCAAGGGCCGCATCGAGATAAGCAACGACGAGCTTGACGACCTGGTCATTGCCCGACCAGCCGGCCCTGGCGAGCCGGTGGGCACGCCCACCTACAACTTTTGCGTGGTGGTGGACGACATCGACATGGCCATCACCCATGTGATCCGGGGCGACGACCACGTCAACAACACGCCGCGCCAGATCAACATCTTTGAAGCCCTGGGCCATGTGCCGCCGGTGTATGCGCACCTGCCCACCGTGCTCAATGAGCAGGGCGAGAAGATGAGTAAGCGCAACGGCGCCAAACCTGTCACCCAGTACCGCGACGAAGGCTACCTGCCAGATGCCATGGTGAACTACCTGGCCCGCCTGGGCTGGAGCCATGGCGACGACGAAATCTTCAGCCGCGAGCAATTTTTGCAGTGGTTCAACCTGGACCACCTGGGCCGCAGCGCCGCACAGTTTGACGAAGCCAAGCTGCGCTGGGTCAACGCCCAGCACCTCAAGGCCACGGCGGACGAGGTGCTGGCCCCGCTGGTGGCGCAGCAGCTGCAAGGCCGCGCCGTGCCGGTGGACGAGCGGCTGCCCCGCATCTGCGCGCTGTTCAAAGACCGCTGCGACACCACGCTGGTGCTGGCCGACTGGGCCCAGGCCTTTTATGCCGACGTGCGGCCATCGCCCGAAGAGGTGGCCCTGCATGTGACCGACGCGGTGCGGCCCGCGCTGGCGCTGCTGGCGGAAAAGCTGGCCAGCTGCGACTGGCAGCGCGCCGCCATTGCCGCTGTCATCAAAGAAGTGCTGGCCGCCTGCGCCCTGAAGATGCCGCAGCTGGCCATGCCGGTGCGCGTGCTGGTGATGGGCACGGCCCAGACACCATCGCTGGATGCGGTGCTGGAACTGTGCGACCGAGAAAAAGTGCTGCAGCGCCTCCAAGCCGCCTGAAAATTGACGCTATAATTTGAGGCTCGGAAAACGGGACTGCCAGCGTGACTTAGGGCACAGGCAACCCGGGTAGAAGGGGGTATAGCTCAGCTGGGAGAGCGCTTGCATGGCATGCAAGAGGTCAGCGGTTCGATCCCGCTTACCTCCACCACCATTTTTCGGGAAACAGTTGCAAAGCTGTGTGTTGAGACGGAAGTCCAAAGGTTTTGACCCCATCGTCTAGAGGCCTAGGACATCACCCTTTCACGGTGAGTACCGGGGTTCGAATCCCCGTGGGGTCGCCAGGTTTCATCGCAAGATGAGCAAGGCGCAAGCCGGTAACAGCCGGTCCGCAAGGGCCGGTGGCTTGGCTCGAAAGAGCAAAGGTTGCCGCTACCAGGAGTGGTAGTTCAGTTGGTTAGAATACCGGCCTGTCACGCCGGGGG
>JBAXMQ010000133.1:0-8692 GCA_037134215.1 Betaproteobacteria bacterium | reverse complement strand
TGCAGTCGGATCGCGCGTCGGAAGCTGGCGGCAGCCAAAGTCGCCTGACCCAATGCCATCAAGGCGTTGCCATGGTTGAAATGGAATATGGCAAAGTGCGGATGGATGGCGATGGCCTTGGCGATCAAAGTCGCTCCGCGCTGCGGGTCATTGCTTTGGTTGGCAATGACGCCGAGCAGGTGCAGGGCGTCAAAATGCCTGGGTTGAATCCTGAGGATGGCCTCATAGATCGACTGCGCCTCTTCGAGTAAACCCTGCTGGTGCAGTGCCAAGGCTTTGTGCAACTGGGCCTGGGTCGAGCCACCCGTCCGGGCTTTGCCCGTGCGGTGCGATGGATGGTGTTTGACAGTCATGCGCACAATGTAGGGCGATGCCCGATCCCTGATACACAGAAAAGCAGCTTGATTCCGGCCTATTCAAGGCGACCGGCTGCGCGTGTCGGCCTGGCAGAAGTCACTCTGTCGGCGTAGCAGCCAGATAAATTTCAGATAATCCAGCATCACCTGAGGAGTCCCTATGCCCGTCAATCTGAGTCCCCCCAACCCCGCCCAGTTGTACCCGATTGCTGGCGTGCAACTCGGAGTTGCCGAGGCTGGCGTCCGCAAGGCCCATCGCAAGGATCTGACGGTGGTCTTGCTGGAGCCTGGGGCCTCGGTGGCCGGCGTGTTCACTCAGAACCGGTTCTGTGCGGCACCCGTGCAAATTTGCCGAGAGCACCTGGCCAGCACCGGCGCTGGCATCCGGGCGCTGTTGATCAACACGGGCAATGCCAATGCCGGCACCGGCGCCGACGGAAGGGCCCGCGCCCTGAGCACCTGCGCCGCTCTGGCGGGCAAACTGGGTCTGACTCAGCAGCAGATCTTGCCGTTTTCCACCGGCGTCATCATGGAGCCACTGCCCAATGAGCGCATCGAAGCCGGGCTGGACGCCGCCCTGGCGGACGCGCGTGAGGACAACTGGTTGCGCGTAAGCGAAGCCATCATGACCACCGACACCCTGCCCAAGGCCTTTGGCGCGCAGCTTCACATCGGCGGCAGCCGGGTCAGCATCACCGGCGTCAGCAAGGGCGCCGGCATGATCCGGCCCAACATGGCCACCATGTTGGGCTTTATCGCCACCGATGCCTGCGTCAGCCCGGCCCTCATGCAGCAGCTGGCGCTGGCGCTGGCGGAAGCATCGTTCAACCGCGTAACGGTGGATGGCGACACGTCCACCAACGATTCGCTGGTGGTGATTGCCAGCAACCGCGCCTCGCACGCCCCCATCGAGTCGCTGGCCAGCGCCGAGGGGCAGGCCCTCAAGGCCGCCATGCTGGGCGTCGCCCAGCAGCTGGCACAGGCCATCGTGCGCGACGGTGAGGGTGCCACCAAATTCATCACGGTGGCTGTCGAAGGCGGTAAAACCACTGCCGAGTGCCGGCTGGTGGCTTATGCGATTGCCCATTCGCCACTGGTCAAGACGGCATTTTTTGCCAGTGACCCTAACCTGGGCCGAATTCTGGCCGCCGTGGGCTACGCAGGTATTGACGATCTGGACCAGGGATGCATCGACCTGTACCTGGACGACGTGCATGTGGCGGTTCAGGGTGGGCGCCACCCCGCTTACCGCGAAGAAGATGGGCAGCGGGTCATGAAACAGTCCGAGATCACTGTGCGGGTGGTGCTTGGGCGCGGCGATGCTGCCGATACTGTCTGGACCTGCGACCTGAGCCATGACTACGTCACCATCAACGCGGACTACCGCTCATGAACCCGCAGTTTGAACAACTGTTGCAGCGCGCCGAGCAATTGATCGGTCGCATTGAGTCGGTGCTGCCGCGCGCATTGAGTGCGCCCGACTGGACCGCTGCCGTGGCCTGGCGCTACCGCAAGCGCAGTGCCGGCCATGGGGTCCTGGAGCCGGTGCGCCACTTGGGGCCGATGCGGCTGGCCGACCTGAAAGAGATCGACCCGCAAAAGGAAAAAATAGCACGCAACACGCGGCAATTCGTCGAAGGCCGGCCGGCCAATAACGTGCTGCTGACCGGTGCACGCGGCACTGGCAAGTCATCGCTGATCCGGGCCTGTCTGAACGAATACGCCAACCAGGGCCTGCGCCTGATCGAGGTCGACAAGGCTGACTTGGTCGATCTGCCCGACATCGTCGACGTGGTGTCGGATTGCCCCGAGAAATTTATTGTGTTCTGCGATGACCTGAGCTTTGATGACGGCGAACCCGGCTACAAGGCGCTCAAGTCGATCCTGGACGGCTCGGTGGCCGCCACCTCGCCCAATGTGCTGATCTACGCGACCAGCAACCGGCGCCATCTGCTGCCCGAGTACATGAAGGAGAACCTGACCTACACCCACACCGAAGATGGTGAGGTGCATCCCGGCGAGGGCGTTGAAGAAAAGATATCGCTGTCTGAACGCTTTGGCCTGTGGGTCAGCTTTTACCCCTTCACGCAGGCTGAGTACCTGACCATCGTGGCCCAGTGGCTCAGCTGGTTTGGCGTGGCGCCCGCGGCGATCGCGGCTGCCCGACCCGACGCCCTGGTGTGGGCGCTCGAGCGCGCCAGCCGCAGCGGCCGGGTGGCTTACCAGTTTGCCCGCGATTACGCAGGCACTCACGCCGGGAGCGTATGAGCAAGGCGCCGCTGCTTGCTGACGCCAGCCAGGTGCGTGAAGGCGGACTCAACCGCGCTGTGGTGGAGGTGGCAGTGGGCGTGCTGATTCGTCCGGATGGTGATTTTTTGCTCACCTCGCGCCCGGCCGGCAAGGTCTACGCCGGTTACTGGGAGTTCCCTGGCGGCAAGCTGGAGCCGGGTGAGACAGTGCTGCAGGCCCTCCAGCGTGAGTTGCAGGAAGAACTGGGCATCACCACCGTGCAAGCCTCGCTTTGGCGCACTGAGCTGGTGGACTACCCCCATGCACTGGTTCGGCTCAATTTTTGCAAGGTCTCACAGTGGCACGGGGAATTGCAGATGCGCGAGGCCCAGCAGTTTGCCTGGCAGCGCCTGCCTGTGCAGGTCAGCCCGGTACTACCCGGCACAGTGCCGGTACTGGCCTGGCTGGCGCAGGAACAAGATTTCTCTGGTGCTACACATTTAGTAGCTTAAGACCCAATATTGACGGGGCTTTAAGCCGGTTTTTGGCCTCGACTTTAGTGGGCCTCTGCCACGTCGTCAGCCAAGTCATCGCCCGACCCTTTGGCAGGCACCCGAAAGCTCTCGCTGGCCCAGGCGCCCAAATCCAGGTCTTTACAGCGTTCGCTGCAAAACGGGCGGTAGGGGTTGCTGCTGGCGTACAGGCTGTCGCCGCGGCAGGCCGGGCAGGGGACGATGGTCGGCTTGACCGGCGGCGCTGCCGGTCCGCTGCTGCTCATGCGCACAGGGCCAGCTCAAAGCCGGTGTCGCTGCCGGTGAGGTGCAGTCGTGAGTCCTCACCCTGCTGCATCAGGCGGATGGACACCAAAAGGCGGTTGCCGCTGATCTCCGGGACCAGGTTCAGCGCCGGGTCGAGCGCCAGCCGCAACAACTGGAAGGTCCGCCCCTGGGGCAGGGTCTGCTGGAACTGGCCAGCGCTGGCCATGACTTTTTGCGGGGCACCCGACTCGCGCAGCAACTTGAGCAGCAGATGAATGGCATCGGCCAGTGGCATGAGTGTGGCCACCCAGCCCGACAAATCCTGCCGACGCTGCTCTCCCGACTTGAACTGCCATGCGAAGTAGGCGGGCAGGTCAAACTCGCAGGTGCCGCCAGGAATGCCGATGCGGCTGCGAATGCTCATCAGCCAGTCGTTGTCGGTGAGCGATTGCCCGGCCTTGCCGGCCAGGTTGTTGAGGTTCTGGAAACAGTGGTCCAGCTGCGCGATCACCTCATCCAGCACACCAACCGCAATGGCCGGGTTGCCGCGGTAAGCGTCCAGATGTGATTTTTGCTTGTCGAGATCCTTCAGGACGTCGGATTTGAGGTCAGCCCGTGCCCCCACGTCCATGATCTCGAAAATGGTGGCGAGCGCGAAATGGTGGTCCATCGCTGATTCGCGCGCCACCAGCTGCATCAGCCGCACAAACAGGTGTTCCAGTCGCAGGTAGGTGCGAATGCGCTCGTTAAAGGGGTATTCGTAGAGGATCACGCTGTGTTTTCTTCGCTCGTTCGCTGGCCGGATGATAGCCCGAAGCCAGTCGCTAGCTGCCGCACTTCGTCGGCCAGTTGCGACAGGTTCAGGCACTGGTTGAAGATCACCATGTCCGCTGCCGCGAGGCGCCGTTCCCGGCCGGCCTGGGCGGCGATGATGGCCTCAACGCCGGCCCGCGACAGCTGGCTGCGTGCCATCACCCGTTCGCACTGCAGATCGGTGCTGCAGTCCACCACCAGCACCCGGTCCAGTTGCTGCCGCCAGCGGCCGGACTCGACCAGCAGCGGAATATCGAAGACCGTGCAGCGTCGCCCGGCCTGTTGCGCCGCCAGGGTCTGGGCTTGCACCTCGCGTCCGACCAGGGGATGAATGATGGCCTCCAGCCGCTGCCGCGCTACGGGATCGGTGAAGGCCAGTGTGCGCATGCGGTCTCGGTCCAGCGCCCCAGACTCTGTGATGCATTCGGCGCCAAACTGGCGAGCAATTTCCGGCAGTGCGGCGCCACCGGGCGCGGTCAGCTGGCGCGAGATGGCGTCAGCGTCGACCAGGGCCGCGCCCCAGGCCACCAGCATCCCGGCCACAGTCGATTTGCCGCTGCCAATCCCTCCGGTCAGCCCAAGGCGAAGCATGGGCCGCATGGCTTAGAGCCCGACCGCGCGCAGCATGGCAGCCGGTCCGACCACCATGGCCGTCACCCCGGCGCCGGAGAGGAACGGGCCGAATGGCACATAGCCACCCTCGCGCAGCCCGCTGGAAAATTTCATGGC
Source organism: Betaproteobacteria bacterium (assembly GCA_037134215.1). Classification (GTDB taxonomy): domain Bacteria; phylum Pseudomonadota; class Gammaproteobacteria; order Burkholderiales; family Burkholderiaceae_C; genus Rhodoferax. The sequence goes on along the minus strand of JBAXMQ010000133.1, from coordinate 3,807 downwards.
AATGCCGGTGACAGCGCCCAGTACCGAGGCCATCAGAATGATGGGCACCAGGCCCTGCCAGCCAAACCAGGCGCCCAGCGCGGCAAACAGCTTGAAGTCACCAAAACCCATGCCATCCTTGCCCGTGGCATGGCGATGCAGCCACCAGGCAAGGTCCCAGACCGGGTGAGTCGGGTGCCGCTCGCCCTTGAGCAACTTGAAGCCGGCATTGACCAGCCAGAGTGAGGCGTACCCGGCAATCACACCCCACACTGCGGCCGGCAGCGCCACCGGGGTCCACTGCAGCAGCGCAGCCAGCAGACCCGCCCAGAGCAGCGGCAGCGTGATGTCGTCAGGCAGCAGGGTGGTGTCCCAGTCGATCAAAGCCAGTGCCAGCAGGCAGGCGCAAAAACCGCTCCAGGCCAGACCGGTCGGGGTAAAGCCCCATTGCGCGCCGCAATAGAGAAACAGCAGGCCGCAGACCAGTTCAACCGCCGGGTAGCGAAGCGCAATGGGCTTGGCGCAGGCCGAGCACTTGCCGCGCAGCGACAGATAGCTCAGGACGGGGATATTTTCATGCCAGACGATGGCGTGGCCGCAGTGGGGACAGCGCGAGCGCGGCACGCTCAGGTTGAACGCTTCGGTGGGTTCTGTTACGGGCTGACCACACAGCTCAGCGCAGTCGCTCTTCCATTGCGCCTCCAGCATCAGCGGCAGGCGGTGGATCACCACGTTGAGGAAACTGCCCACCAAAAGGCCCAAGACGGCCATCAGGCCCAGATCAAACCCAGGAGAAACCAGCATCAGACCACTTGCCCCAGCTTGAAAATCGGGAGGTACATCGCGACCACAATGCCGCCGATCATAGTGCCCAGAATGACGATGATGATGGGCTCCATCAGGCTGGACAGCCCCGCCACCATGTCATCCACCTCGGACTCATAAAAATCTGCGGCCTTGCCCAGCATGTGATCAATGGAGCCGGCTTCTTCGCCGATTTCACACATCTGCAGCACCATGGATGGAAAAAACCTCGCATTGCCCATGGCCGCCGTCAAACCGCTGCCGGTCGACACCTCCTGCTGGATCTTGGTTGTGGCTTTCGCGTAAACCGAATTGCCCGTGGCGCCGCCCACCGAGTCGAGGGCCTCGACCAATGGCACGCCGGCGGCAAACATGGTGGACAGGGTGCGCGTCCAGCGCGCCACGCAGGATTTCTCCACCAGCGTGCCGAAGATCGGCAATCGCAACAGAAGTCGATCCATCAGTTGCTGAACTCTCTCGCTGCGCCGCCAGGCCTCCCGAAAAAAATAGACGCCGCCGAACAGGCTGCCAAAAATCAGCCACCAGTAGCGCACGAAGACCTCGCTCATGGCAATCACGAAGAGCGTCGGCGCGGGCAGGTCTGCGCCAAAGCTGGAAAACACATCCTTGAAGGCTGGCACCACAAAGATCATGATCACCGCTGTGACCACAAAGGCCACCACCAGCACAGCGATGGGGTACATCAGGGCCGATTTGATCTTGGATTTCATGGCCTCGGTCTTTTCCATATAAGACGCCAGCCGGTCCAGCAACTGGTCGAGCACACCCGCGGCTTCGCCGGCCTCCACCAGATTGCAGTACAGATTGTCAAAGTGCAGTGGGTACTTTCGGAACGCCACGTTGAGCGAGGTGCCGGTTTCCACATCGGTGCGGATGTCGTTGAGCAGGCGCGTGACGCGCGGGTTGGGGTTGCCCCGGCCCACAATGTCAAAGGCCTGCAGCAGGGGCACGCCGGCTTTCATCATGGCGGCAAGTTGGCGGGTAAAAATGGTCAGATCTTTGGCGCGAACCGGCCGGCCGGCACGCATACGTCTTTTTTTGATCTTGGTGACCAGCACGCCCTGCCGCCGCAGCGCAGCGCGGACCTGAATCTCGCCAGCGCCCCGGCTATCGCCACGCACCGGCTTGCCGCCGCGGTCCTTTCCCTCCCAATCGAAGACGAATTCCGGCGTGTCTTTGGGCTTGTCGGTGGCCATGGGCAGCAGGGGTGCGACAGGTTAAGGCGGGTGCATGGGTGGGATGGATGGCAACAATGTACTACTTTGCCGCTGGCGACCGTGGTCGGGGGCATCCAGGAAACCTGTAACGGTGTGTGAGGGCTTGTTCTGGCCCTCTATCCAATTCAAATTTTCGTGCCATCCTGATTTTTACAAGTGGTTACCTGGTGTATCGTCACATTCCAATGGCGACGAGCCATATTCGACGGAAAAACTTATGCGCTTGAGCAACATGAAAGTGGGCGTGCGTCTGGGACTGGCATTCGGCCTCACAGTGGCTTTGCTGTTGATCGCCGCTGCCATGTCGATTCAACGCATCGCTGGACTTCACGACTCGATCGATTTGATCATCAAGAATCGGTATCCAAAGATCGTTGCAGTAGGAGAATTGCAAAACAAGATCAGCGATCAAGCGCGCTTCTTGCGAAACGCCATCATTGCGGCCAACCCCGCCGAGGTTGATAAATGGCTTGGCAAGGTGGATGAGGACTCAAACCAGATCAAAGTGATCTTTGAGAAACTCGAGGCGACGATTACCAGCCCTAAAGGCAAAGAGCTTTTGGTGGCAGCTGAGACAAAACGCGCCGCATACCTTGAAGTCAGAAGTCAACTGATCAAGCGTATCAAGGCCGGGAGTCCTGAGGCCACAACGGCCTATCTGTTTGGCGACTTCCAGAAACCACAACTGGACTACTTTGATGCCGTGGGGAAGTTGGCCAACTTTCAGGAATCACTGATGAAGGAGGATGGCGAGCAGGCCGCCGAGTCAGCACAATCAGCCATCACCAATGCGATTGGAATTGCCGCGTTTGCTGCAATTTTTGCAGCTGTCGTGGCCTTTCTCATTACCCGCTCGGTGACCAAGCCATTGAACGAGGCGGTGCAAATCGCCACAAATGTGGCTGCTGGCGACCTGACGACGCCTATTGAGGTCACCAGCAAGGACGAAACTGGGAAGCTGCTTGGCGCCCTGAAGGAAATGCAGATGAACCTGGAGGAAATGGTTTCCAACGTTCGCAGCAGTTCACACAACGTCGCCATTGCCAGTACCGAGATTGCCCAGGGTAATAACGACCTTTCGGCCAGGACGGAACAGCAAGCCAGTGCCTTGGAGCAAACAGCGGCCAGCATGGAGGAGTTGTCCTCCACCGTAAAGCAAAACGCGGATTCTGCGCGTCAAGCCAACCAACTGGCCGCGAGTGCGTCCACCGTTGCGACTGAGGGCGGCGAGGTTGTTGCCCAGGTTGTGGAAACCATGAAAGGGATCAACGAGTCCAGCCGCAGGATTTTCGACATCATCAGCGTGATTGACGGCATCGCCTTTCAAACCAATATTTTGGCGTTAAATGCCGCGGTGGAGGCTGCGCGTGCAGGTGAACAGGGACGTGGCTTTGCTGTGGTTGCGAGCGAAGTGAGAAGCCTTGCGGGACGCAGTGCAGAGGCTGCCAAGGAAATCAAGAGTTTGATCAACGCAAGTGTGGAGCGGGTTGTACAAGGCACGACATTGGTCGACAAGGCGGGTGTCACGATAACGGAAACGGTCGCAAGCATCCGTCGCGTCACCGACATCATGGGTGAGATCAGCGCCGCAAGCAGCGAACAGGCTGCAGGTGTCAGCCAGGTAGGAGAAGCCGTCAGCAGCATGGACCAGGTGACGCAGCAAAATGCCGCACTGGTGGAGCAGATGGCCGCTGCCGCAAGCAGCTTAAGCAGTCAAGCGCAGGACCTGGTGAAACTGGTTGCTGACTTCAAACTCAATGACAGTCAACATGATTTCCCAAGTGGT
>JBAXMQ010000132.1:0-8695 GCA_037134215.1 Betaproteobacteria bacterium | reverse complement strand
GGCGCGGCAGCGCTGGCGCCAGGTGGCAACGCCCACTGGCCCCGTGCCGGCCCTGCTGCCAGCGGGCAGCGGCGTGGATGATCCCTCTCCGGCCCGCATGGACCCCGTCCCCGCGCTGGGGCAGCATACCGACGCCATCCTGGCTGAGCTGGGGTGGGACAGTGCGGCGGTAGCCCGCTTGCGCGCGCAAGGTGCAGTGTGACGTTAGGTGTTCACCCCGCCGTCGGGCTCAGCGGTAGTCAAGTTGCCCTTGCTTTGCGCACTGCTGGCTTGACCCCAGCCGAGGATACCCAGCTCATCGCCACCGCGCTTAGCACTGCACTTCGTCAAAGTGCCCCAGTTTTCGCGGCGCTGGCATTTGGGCTTGAACCCTCACACTATCGGCTTGTTTTGGAACGCCAGCAAGCATGAGTGTCGCACTGGGTCTGACGTTGTCGGAAGTGGCCGCCGGATTGGATTCTGGAGAGCTGTCCTCATTGACTCTGGTTGAGGGCTTTCTGAGCCGCCTTACTGAGCTAGCCCCCTTGAATGCCTTTTTGGGTATTCATGCCGACTCTGCTCGCCAGCAGGCGCGGCAGCTCGACCTAGAGCGGCAAGGCGGGTTCAAGCGCAGCCCCCTGCATGGCATTCCGATGGCCTGTAAGGACATGTTCTTTCGGCAGGGGGTTTCTAGCTCCTGCGGATCGCGGGTGCGCCTGCCATTGCCGACTGTCACTGCCACGGTCTTGAAGCGACTTGACAATGCGGGGGCCATTCAAATCGGCGTTCTGAACATGGCTGAATTCGCCTTCAATCCGACGGGGCATAACGCTTCGATGGGCCATTGTCGAAACCCCTGGGATCCGACCCTTATCACTGGCGGCTCATCAAGTGGGTCGGCGGTGGCGGTCGCCACGCGGGCAGTCTGGGCCACACTTGGTTCTGACACCGGTGCCTCGATCCGGCTGCCTGCTGCGCTCAATGGCGTCACGGGCTTGAAGCCCACCTACGGCCGGGTCAGCCGAGCTGGCGCCATGGGCCTATCGTTCACCCTGGACACTGTCGGTCCGCTGGCGCAGACTGCCGAGGATTGCGCTTGGATGTTGGATGTTATTGCCGGGCCCGACCCCCTCGATCCCACCACCGCTGGCTTTGTCAAGCCCGACTTTGCGTCCGGTCTGGATGCGGGCGTCCGCGGCGTGCGGGTCGGGATCCCGACGTCTTACTTTAACGAGGGCGTCAACCATTGTATTGACATGTTGTTGGCGCAAAGCCGGCAAACATTGAAAGACCTTGGCTGTGCATTGATAGAGGTCAAAATTGATGAGGAGGCGCTCAATGCAGCCAATGCGGCAGCAACCCTGATCATGGCGGTCGAATCCGCCGCCGTGCATGGCACCTTGCTGCGCGAACAAGGGCATTTGTACACGCCGCAGGTGCATGCGCGTCTTGAGCGGGGGTTTGCGATTTCTGGCCCCCAGTACCTCGATGCCCTGCGCTACCGCGCCATCGCGCTGGAAAACATCATGGCCACAGTTTTCACGCAAGTAGATGTGTTGCAAACCCCGATCACGCCTATCGTGACCCCACCCATCGATGCGTCCAATCTGCCGGTAGGTCCTGAGCTTGACCGCTTGCACAGCCAGTTGACACGCTGTTTGCGGCCAGTGAATTTTCTGGGACTGCCTGCCCTTTCGGTCCCGATGGGGTTCTTGCCCAATGGGCTGCCCAGCGGTATGCAACTCGTCGGCAAGCCCTGGGGCGAACCGATGCTGCTCAAGCTGGGGCACGCTTACCAGGCCGAGACCGATTGGCATCGGCAAAGACCACCCACGCCCAACCTTTGAACCCCACAACGCCCATGAAAAAACCGATCGACGTTCACGCCATGTTTCCCCAGTTCGCACAAGTGAGCGATCAGGTGCTGCAGCAAAAAACCATCGAAATCTGGAATGAGCTTTGGGACATGTCTGATTTTCAGGATATCGACACTGTGCCGACTTCCGGCGACATTCCCACCCCTAGCCTGCCGCATTCAAGGTCGGTCTTGACGATGTGCCTGGCGGTCGCCGACTCGTTCGAGCGCTACCATGGCGTCAAGGTGGACCGGGATGTGCTGATCGTCGCTGCCATTCTTCAGGATGCAAGCAAAGTGGTTGAATACCGTCCCAAGCCAGCGGGCGGCGTCGAGCGGACGGACATTGGCTTGACCTACGGCCATGCCTTTTGGGTGACCATGCTGGCGGCACAAAAGGGGCTGCCTTTGGCGATTTCTCATATTCTGCTGACCCATTCGCCGCAGGCCGCCAAATTCCCTCAGAGTCTGGAAGGGAAAATTATTTATTACGTGGATCAGCTTGACGTGATCGCCATACATGGCGATCACTGGATCAAAGAGTCGATCATCCGGAAATAAGGCGCCACGGCCACTGATGCCAGGCGCCTGGCAGCCCGCTCAGTCCGCCTTGATGCCAGTGTTTTTCACGGCACTGCGCCAACCTTCAACGTCGGCCGCAACGAAGCGGGCAAACTGCTCTGGCGTCTGGGCCTGCGCCGTCAGGCCCAGAACCTCCAGCCTGGCAATGATGTCTGGCTTGGCCAGAATCACCTTCATTTCGGCATTGACGCGCTGCACCACCTCCGCCGGCGTATTGGCTGGTGCGGAAATACCGAACCAGTTCGAGATCACGATATTGGCAAAACCACTTTCCTTGAAGGTGGGTACATTGGGATAAGCCGGCACGCGCTCGGCGCCACTGACTGCCAGGGCCATCACGGCGCCAGATTTGATGTGCTGCGCAGCAGAGGGCATGGAGTCGAACATGTACTCAATTTGCTTGCCGATCACATCGGTCAAGGCCGGGCCAGATCCTTTGTACGGAACATGCACCATGTCGACACCCGCGTAAAACTTGAGCAACTCGCCCATGAAATGATTGGTCGAGCCATTGCCACTGGTGGCGTAATTCAGCTTGCCGGGCGACTTCTTGGCCAACGCAATAAAGTCAGACACGTTTTTGGCCGGAACACTGGGGTGCGCAATCATGACGTTCGGAAAGGTACCGATCATGGCGATGTGGGTGAAGTCTTTCACCGCGTCGTACTTCACTGTGGCAAATAGCGATGGGCCAACGCCCTGGCTCCCCACGTTGGAGAGCAGCAAGGTGTAGCCGTCAGGCGGCGTGCGAGCAACGACTTCAGACCCGATCGTGCCACTCGCGCCACCGCGGTTATCCACCACAACGCTCTGACCCAATCGCAGAGAAAGTTCCTGGGCTATAACGCGTCCCACGACATCAGTGGAGCCACCGGCCGGGAACGGCACCACCAGCCGAACTGGCTTGGACGGCCACGCCTGTGCGAATGCCTGCGTTGCTAATCCCAATGTCATCACACCTAACAATGCCAAACGTTTGAATCTCATATTTGCTTTCTCTTATAAAAAAAGTGGTGCAAATGGGTTCAGGCGGCGCTCTGCTTTTTCTTCCGTTGTGCATCAGTCAAAAATTTTTGCTCTAGCTCGGTTACGCGATCGTCGCCCACCAGTTGCATGATCTCATCGACCCCTACCAACACATCGGGGCGATCCATCGTAACGCCAGTCTCTATGCTTTCACGCATCAGCTGCAGCGCGTGTCGCATGCCAGAGATGGCCGCAGCCGGCAGCATGCGCGGCAAGGATACCCGGGCCACTCCCATGGCCTCCAACTGTCCTACGGGGATCAGGGGCGTGGTAGCACGCGATCGTATGCCGAGACCCATGTTGATGGTGATAGGGATGCCCACCTCGTTCACGAAGCGTCGGATCTGCACCTCTGAGCGCACGGCATCCGGAAAGATCATGTCGGCTCCGGCGGCAGCATACAACTTCGCGCGTGCGATGGCTTGGTCGATACCCTCGACCGCGATGGCATCGGTGCGGGCCACGATGATGAAATCATCGTCATTGCGGGCATGCACGGCCGCCTCAATTTTCTTGGCCATTTCTGCTGGATCGATCAGTTCCTTGCCGCCTGCATGGCCGCAGCGTTTGGGGAAGGTCTGGTCTTCGATGTTGATCCCCACCACCCCAGCCTGCTCGAAGTGCCGAACTGTTTGTGTAACGGTCACCGCATTGCCGTAACCGGTGTCCGCATCTGCCATCATCGGAATCTCCACCGCTTGGGCCAACTGACGACAGGCTTCCACGTTTTCGAGCATGGACATCACGCCCAAGTTCTCTGACATTCCAAAGCGGGAATTAAAGAGACCGGCGCCGCTGGTCGACGCTGTCTGGTAACCCATTTGCTCAACGAGCAGGATGCTGTAGCCGTCATAGACACCGGGCGAGACGCAAATTTTGGGGTCTCGAATCAGAGCCCGCATACGTTGTGTTTTTTTCATCTTTTAAAGTTTTTTAAGTGCGATCGGTCGGCCAAAGCCTAATCCACCGTGATCTTGCCGGCCTTGATGACGGGCCCCCATTTGCGGTTTTCCGCCTGGATGAAGGCCAAAAATTCTGCGCCGACCAGCGGCACAGGTGTCATGCCAAGTTCGCCCAGGCGGGCTTGGATGTCCGGAGCATTGACGATGGCTTGGACTTCCGTTTGCAAACGAAGGGCGATGTTGGCTGGCAGGCGGGCTGGTGCCGAGATGCCGAACCAGGCACCTCCGACCACGCCCGGCACCACCTCGGTCAGAGCAGGTACCTCGGGGAAGGTCTTGCTGCGCGCCTCACCACTCACCGCCAGCAAGCGCAACTTGCCGCCACGCACATAAGCGGTTGCGGTGACCAGGCTTTCGAACATGCCGTCGAGCTGGCCACCCAGCAGATCTGTGATGGCGGGCCCCGAGCCTTTGTAGGGCACATGCACCATGTCGATGCCTGCGGCCTGCTTGAGCAACTCGCCGGTCAGAAAGCCGGCGCTGCCCAGGCCCGCCGACGCGTAGTTGATGGACCCGGGCCGCGCGCGGGCCATGGCGACAAACTCGGCCATCGTCTTGGCCGGGTGTTCTGCGCGCACCACAAAACCATTGGGGAACGTGCCCAGCAGTGCCAGATGTGTGAAATCGCGGATGGGGTCGTAGGGCATGCTGGTTCGCATCAGCGGCCCCGGCGCTATGGCTGGATTGGCCGACACCACCAGTGTGTAGCCGTCTGCCGCCGCCTTGGCCACAGCATCTGTGCCCAGCACCGAACCCACGCCCGGTTTGTTCTCCACCACTACCGGCGACTTCAGTGCGTCGCCCAGCCGCTGCGCCATCATGCGGGCGATCACATCGGTTGAGCCACCCGGGGGGAACGGAACGATCAGCTTCACGGGTCGTGATGGGTAGGCCTGCGCCGCAGCACCCGCCAGGGCGCCTGGCAAACCACCCAGCAGGCCTGCCAGCAGCAGTGCGGAGACAAGGCGTCTGCGGGCCAGACTTTGGGTCATGGGGTCAATGCCTGTCATAGGGGGCCGGTGTCAGGCCAAAGTGCTTGAGGCCTTCGCGGGCCAGCGCCAGGTTGGATGAGATCACCGGCACGCCGAAATGCGCGCTGGCCCGCTCGATCAGCGGCAGGCTGGGCATGCCCGTGCCAGACAGCACCACGACCTCGGCGTTGCCGATGTCCAACTGGCACATGGCGGCCCAGGCGTCTGCCGACTGCAGGCCGTAGATCTGCACGGTGTCATGTGAATGGATGTCAACACCGCCCTGGCACACCACATCGAAGCCCTGCGCGCGCCACCACCGCACCCCCGCCGTCATGATGGGCGCAGGGTAGGGTGAGACCAAGGCAATGCGATGCGCGCCGATGGCGTGTAACTGGGCCATCAGTGCCGCCGGCGCCGTGATCACCGGGGCGCCCAGCACCGCTTGCGCCTCGGCGATGGCCCGGTCTTGGGCGGCTGTGTCGAGCAGGTAGCTGGTGGCCGTGCAGGCGAACAGAAAAGCATCAATTTTCATGCCGGCAAATTGTTTGGCATGCTGCGGCAGATCGGTCAGGTAGGCCTTCAGCCGTGTCGCCGGGTCGGGGCTGGGCGAGGTCAAACGCAGGGTGACGTAGTCCACCTCGGTGGGCAGCAGCCGGCGCATTTCGGCTTCCACCGTCGGGTTGGCTTGCGGCGTGCCAAGCCCCAGGCGCCCGGCGCGGGCATAGTCGCGCGGCGTGGCGTCGGTAACGTTGTTTGTAGACGGCATCACAGCCTGTTCAAGGTGTGGCCGCTGCACGCGTCAGCCCGGCAATCATCGAGCTTTTGAGCAAATGCTCGCGGTGGCTGACAGGGTTGGCAACAAGCGCCTGCAGGCGCGCCATTTCGGTGGCACGCCAGGCCGGATCGCGCCGCTGCATGCGCATGCGGTTGGTGTGGGACTGGGCCAGGATCTCGTCTTGCGCCACAGGGCGGCGTTGACGGGTGTACAGGTTGAACAGCTCGTCAGGTGCGCCTTGGTTCATCACGGCCACCATCTTGTCCGTCAGGTTCACCGCATCATGAATACCACCGTTCATGCCCATCCCGCCGGAGGGGCTTGTCAAATGTGCGGCGTCGCCGGCAAACAGCACGCGGCCCGACCGGTAGTCGTCAATCAGGCGGCGATGGATGCGGTAGGGCCGGATTTCGACAATCTCGTACGGCTCTTGGCACGGTACGATGCGTTGCAGTTTGCGCTCGACAGCCTGGGGCGCCAGCGCCTGTTCCATCGACTCGTCCGGGTCAGCATAGAGCGAACAGCGCCAGATATCGGGCAGCCGCAACAGCGAGAAGGTGCCCTGCTCGCACCACACGTAATTGACGTTGGAAAGGCCCGGCAGCTGGTCTTCAAACCGGTAGGGCGTGGTGGCCAGAATCGTGGTTTCGGGGTAGGTCTCGCCGGTAAAGGTCATGCCGGTGAGTTTGCGGCAGACCGAGCGCGCACCGTCTGCGGCGATCAAGTAGCTGGCGCTGATGGTTTCAGTGCCTGTGGGCGTGCTCACGGTGGCCAACACACTGCTGGCATCCTGCGTCAAGCCTGTCAGTTCAACGCCATAGCGCACCTGCAGGTTGGCTGTGGTTTGCGCCTTGGCATCGGCCAGCCGAGTCAGCACCCGCTGCTCGCACTGCAACCGAAACGGGTAGCGCGTGTCGCCACGCAACACCGACAGGTCAAACAGCGCCTTGTCGTGCGACTCATGCTGGCGGATTTGCCAGGTAGGCGACACTAGGCCTTGCGCGATCAGGCTCTGCGCCAGCCCCAACTCATCCAGCATCTCCAGCGTCGGCGGGTGAAAGGTGGAGGCCCGGAAGTCGTCGTTGACACTGCCCGCCTTGTCCAACACCAGGGTTTCAATGCCCGCATGGGCTAAGCGCAGGCCCGACACCAGGCCGACCGGGCCGGCACCAATGATGAGAACCGCAACTTGCTTCATGATGATTCCGATGGGTTGAGCGGTTGCGATTGGGTCTGGGCAAAAGCTGATTGGCTGGCAATAGGTCATTGGCAAATGCGGCGGGCAGTCAGCAGCTTGACAACGCAAATTGATAATACCGCCACATTGGCCCTTCAAACCCGTCCCTGGTGACGCCACCGCCCATCTGTCTCGGCCCGCAAACCCACGATCCCGCTGATTTGCTGTTTCAGGTGGCCTAAGATGCACGCTGGCCGTGTGCGCACCTTACGTGACAAGAACCGTTCTCATCACCAAAGCCACGCGTCAAAACTGGAGTATTCAAATGACCAACAACCGGCCAGATCGTCCACCCCCGAGCCTGGCTATTTTGGGCGACAGGGTACTTTTGGCCGCCATTGGCATGGGTGCGCTTGCAGCCCTTGCGCTCGGTATGCAATTTGTTGATTCCCGGTTGGCCATGGGCGCCAGCCTGGTGTTGCTGCTCATCACGGCTGTGGGATACATGGCGGCGCGCGGAACAACCACCAGCCGGTATGTGTTCACGTTTGTGCTGGTGTCCTTCGTGGCGCTGCATATCCAGTTGGCCAGGGGCATGATAGAGCTGCACTTTGGCGTTTTTGTGGTGCTGGCTTTTCTGCTCGTTTACCTGGACTGGAAAGTCATCGTGTTTGGTGCGGCACTGTTTGCTGTGCACCACCTGGTTTTCGACCGCTTGCAGGCAGCAGGGTTTGGTGTCTATTGCACAACCGAGCTCGATTTCATGCGGATCATGCTCCACGCGTTGTATGTGGTGGTTCAGTCTGGCGTGGAAATCGTCCTGGCCGTTCTGATGAGCCGGGCCGCCAAAGAGGGCGAGGAACTTGCTTTGCTGATATCGAGTGTGAACCGCGGTGATGGCATATCCCTGGACGTTGCGGGCGTTGCGGCGGTCAGCTCTGGTGGCAGCGCCCTGAAGGTGACCTTGGGTCGTATGGACGTTGCGGTTGGATCGGTGCGGTCGGGTGCGTCCGAAATCGAAATCGCGTCGGCAGAAATAGCCAGTGGTAACCAGGATTTGAGCAATCGCACCGAGCAGACAGCGAGCAATCTGCAGCGCACTGCCAGCAGCATGGCAGCCCTGACCGGTACTGTTCAACAGTCTGCTGAAAGTGCCCGCCAGGCCAGCAAGCTCGCGCAGAGTGCGAGTTCCGTGGCGGTGCGGGGTGGCGAGGTCGTCAGTCGCGTCGTGGACACCATGAAAGAGATCAACAACTCGTCGCACAAGATTTCGGACATCATCAGTGTCATTGACGGCATTGCGTTCCAGACCAATATCCTCGCCCTGAATGCTGCCGTAGAAGCAGCCCGCGCTGGCGAGCAGGG
>JBAXMQ010000131.1:0-8740 GCA_037134215.1 Betaproteobacteria bacterium | reverse complement strand
ATCGTTGTCCACCAACAGGCGGGTCGCCTGGCCAGTCACCTGCAAGTCGCCCCGCGCCTGAAGATCCGTCGTGGCAAAGCCCTGCACCCGCAGCACACCCTGGCCCAGTTGCACCGTGTCCGCCTTGATGCTCAGGCTGCCCTGGTCAGCAGCCTGACGCACCGGGCCCACGCCGTCGACGGGCCCGGTGCCCGTCAGGGACAGGTTCTGCGCCTGAAGCACCAGCGATGCGCCATGCCCGCGCAGCGCCTGTGCACCCAGCGCCATATGGCGCATCTCTGCGCCACCGAAGGCCACAGGACCCCAGACATCAATGCCACCATAGCTGAGCAGGTCAAGTTCAGCCAGCCGCGACCACTGGCTCAAGCCGTCCAAGCCCAGTGTGATGCCTGTGCTGCTCTTGGGCGCCGCTGCGCCAAGGTTGATCTGCGGCGCCCGCAAGACCAGGCTGGCGCCCGTGGCAACGTTCAGGCCACCGTCGAGCGACATCGACGCCGTGCTGTCCAGGTACTGCGATGCGCCCCCCCCGACCTGCGCACCCGCCTGGATGTCCAGACGCCCCCGCACCCCTGCAGGGGCAGAACGCAACACTGGCGTGCTCGCACCGCCGCTGACGCGCAGCAAGGCCCCATCCGCCTGCAGCCCCTGACCGTCGATCGTCAGGGCCCGACCCAGTTGCTCGGGCGCCCCTTGCACCAACACACTGGCCCGTCCGGTGAGTTGCACGCTGTCGCGGGCTGCCAACAGAATCTCCGGTCCGGTCAGGGCATGGGCTGCATCGTTGTCAACGCGGACCGACTCTGCCACCACCTGAAGGCGGGCCCCATCGTCAGCAAAGGTACGTCGTCCGCCCAGCAAGAGGCTGTCGGCGCCCAAGGCGACCAGTTCGGGCGCCGACAGGGTTAAACCCCCAACGCTGCCGCCACCACCGCCACCAGCGCCACCACGCGCTGACCCCACCAGAATGTCAGGCGCTGCGATATCCACAATGCCACGTCGGCCACCCCCCGCCGCACCGGCCAGCACGGTTCGGCCCGCCAGGGCCAGGCCGTTTTGAACCGAGAAGGTCAGCTGCCCGCCATCTGCCGGCAAACCCGGCACCACGGAACCGTCGCGTGCGGCTTGCGTTTTGAAAAAACTGTCAGCGTCATAGAGATGAAACTCCGAACTGCGCCGGATCAGGTCGGGCGGGGTCAAACGGAAGCCAGCGCTGCGGGTGTCGCCACGCTGGTCGGTGCCCGACACGCGGCGGCCAGCGATCACCAGAGACCCATCCAGGTTACGGCGGTTGTCCAGGGCGTTCATGTCGCGGCTGTTGGCCAGCGGCTCGATGGCGTAGCCACCGGGCAAGAGCGCGTAGTGGGCCGGCAACAGCGTGTAGTAGCCCGCCGGTAGTCCGGGCGAGCCCGACAGGTACACCTGGTCGCCCGCTTTGAGTCCGTCCTGACCGTACTGCGGATCCAGAGGCGCCAGCCCGCCCTTGTAAGCCGGATTGATGGCAAAGCGCTGATTGCCTGCGCCGGTACTGGCCAGCACGTCGCCCGAACCGCCGGGGCCGGGCGTGAATTCATAAGCCAGCAAGGAGCCAGCACCCGACGCGTCCAACACGGCACCCGCAGCCTGTGTGACCTTGGGCGCCTGGGACAGCACCGATTTTTGCGGCAGACCGTACTCACCCAACAGCGGGTCAGTGCTGGGCTTGGCTTTGAACACCAGGGTTTGCCCACCAAGCTGGTAGGACCAATCGGTGCCATTGGTCACTGTGCCAAAGGGCACGGTCCCCGAGCCTGCCACCGAGGTCAGACTGCCTGGCAAATAACTGATCTCCTCCTTGGCCACCAGGCTGATTTGGCCAAAAGGCGCAGAGACCTGGCCACCTTGCAGGATGCGGTCGGCGTGCGCACTCAGGCTGCCGGCGGCCGATAGCACGGGGGCTGCGGCGCCACCCGTGCTGCCAAAACGCAAGGTCGAATCAGCACCCGTCAAGCCGATATCGAAGTGACTCAAGGTGCTGGGGTAGATGCGCGTGGCCAGCAGGTCAAGCGCGGGTCCGGTGCTCAAGGCGCCCGTCGTGTAAGGGCCGTCTTGCTTGGCGACACCGTTGAGTCGAATGTCCTCGCTGGCTGCCAGGGTCACCCGGCCAAAGCCCTGGGTGGCGATTTGACCCGTCAGATCCAGGTTGCTGGCCCGCACGGTCAGCGCAGCATTGCCGCCACTGCCTACTGGGGCTTTTCGGTCGCGTGGCACCGTGTTGCCCAGCGAAATGTACGGTGCATCCAGCCGCACCTGCTGACCGGGCGTGCCTGCGGCCACCACCGGCGCGTTCAAGTTCAGGCTGCTGCCCACGGACAGCGCCACATCACCGATAAAACCGATCTGATCCTCGCTGCTCAGGGCCAAGCGGCTGAAGCCACCTTGGGCAAACGTGGCCAAGGGCAACACCCCTTGGGCGACCTGCGAGGGCAGGGCATCGCCCGGCCGCAAGCCAGAAGGCAACACCGAGCCAGGATCGGCGGTGCTGATGAACAACTGGCGAGGACCCTTCGGGTATTTTGGTCCGCCGGGTCTACCCTCGCCGTCGAGCATCACGCTCAGGCTGCCTCCGCGCGCCATGTCGCTGCCGGCTTCGCCCCTGAGGTCGCCCGCCAGCAGCAGTCCTTCGCGTGCGCGGATGTCAATGCTGCCGCCAGCACTGCCCAGGGTTTGTGGGGCCAGCACGCTGCCCCCAGACTTGAGGCGAGCGTCGGTCAGCCGGGTGCCGCTCACATCGATCAAGGACCCCTGCTCTGTCACTACCGTGGCTGCCGCCACCGACAACTGGCCGTCCTGTTGCCGCCCGATGCGCACGCTGCCGCCGTCGTTCACGTCGCCCACCGTGAGCCCGGCATTGTCGGTGTACACCCGTGCCTTGCTGCCTTGCGCCAGCAAGCGGCCTTGCGCGCCCAGCCAAATGCTGCGGGTGGCGTCGTAGCCATTGTCTTTTGTGGTCTCTGGCACCGGCGCATTCAAAAAGAGCGAAATCTCGCCCGCTGGTGCAGACAGGGTGCCATTCACCGCCAATTGGTTGTCGGCCAAGAGGCTGATGGTGCCGCCTGAGTCGACCCGAACCAAAGCGTCCGTGCCCACCGTCAGCCGGCCCTGCCCGTCACCGGGCAGGCGTGGCCCGGTTGCCGACAGCGACAGGCTGGAGGCTGGCCGGGCCCCGCGCGGCCCCGCCAACGCCAGCCGGGCCGTCGCTGCAACGTCGCCCATGCTGTGCCCGCCCAGGCTGGCCGCATTGTCCGTCAGCACCCAGGACGCCGCCGTGGCGTGGATGTCCGTGCCCGCTTGCACCGACAAATTGCCGTTGGCACGCACCGTGCGGCTGGTAAACCCACCTTGGCTGAAAAACAGCGGGTCCAGCAGCAGATCGGACGGGCCGCCCGTGGACCTGCCCACCGTCACATTGGGGGCAGTCAGGCTCAGCGAGCCGCCACTGCTCAAACCGTAGCCGGCCAGCGTCAGACCATCGCCCAAGGTCAAGCGCTCGTCACCCGCAAGGTTGAATGGCGAGGCCGCCAGGCTGATGCTTCCGGCCTTGCCGACACTGAGCTTGCCGGCCACGTCCAGCGCAGCACCGCCTGACACGTCCAAGGCAGCCTGGCTCAGGGTCAGCAGGTTGGCGCTCAGGCTGACGCTGCCGCCGCGTGTGATGAAACTGGCTTTGGGGTGGCTCAAGGCATCGGCGACAGGCGCCACGGCGTCGCGCAACAGGTCGTTTTGCCATTCCCCCGCCACATCCAGGCGGATGGGTTTGTCACCGCCCCCGACGATCAGTTGCGCTGGCGTTGACGCCGACAGAGCACCACCGGGCATCTGAAGATCGGCCGCCAAACGGATATCACCCCGGGCGCGCAGGCCAAGCCGTCCCGCCAGGGGCAGGGTCATGGGCTCGCTCAGGCCAATCCCACCCGTGGTACCCAGCGTGAAGCGGTTAAAGCCAGCCAGCCCCAATGCCATCACATCGAGCTGCATGGCCCCCTGCCCGTCGTCGCTGGCGCCTCGGGTGATGGGCGCCACTGTCCGGTAATAGGTGGCCGGCTTGCCCGAAAGGTCAATGCCACCGCGCAGCTGCAGGTCGCGCGCCAGGCTCAAGGGGTCCGCTGCGGCGCTGCCCAGAATCAGTTGCCCGCCCAAGGGCGCGCCAGCGGCTCCGCGGTCGCGTTGTTGCTCACCAAGCGTCAGCTGGCCACTCAGGCTGCCCGACAAAGCCATGCGGGGAGCGGTCAAGGTCACCGTGCCAGCGCTGCGGCCCTCACGGTAGCCCAGCTCGAAATTTTGCGTGCTGTTGGCCAGGTTGACCACACCGTCATAGGGCAGGTTGGCCGGTGCTGTCTCCAGGTCGTACAGGCGGCCGCCCAGGCTCAGCTTACTGGTGTTCACATAGCCAGCCTGGTACTGCACCGAGCCGCCGGACACATTGACGAGGCTGCCGGCGCGCAGCCACAGGTCGCCCTCGGATTTGATACTCACCGTGCCGCCATCCGCGGTGAACTCACCCACCGTGCGGGTTTGCTGGTTCAGATAGGCGTCCAGGTTGGCCACAGCAATGCCGTTCTTACGCGCTTTGCGCGCGTCAAAACGCACCGTTTTGCCGCGTACCGCCGAGTCGCGCAGCAGCACGTTGTCAGCCAACTCACCGCCGCGCAGTTCGGCGGTAATGACATGGCTGTCCATGTCCAGAAGCACGTCGCTGGCGCCAGCCACATCGATCACACTGCCGCTGGCCAGCTCCACCCGGCTGGCCGTGGGAGCTTGTACCGTGGCGTTAGGGTCTGGGTTGGCACGCGCGTCCACGCTCACCTGGCCGCCAGGTGCGCGCACCTGAGCGTCTTTTTCCAGCCGAATCGTCTGCCCACCCAGAGTGACCGTCGAAGGCTTGAAGCCAGGGCCGGCCGGCGGGGCCAGCGCGGTGCGGGGCCTGCCAGTCTGGGCGTCAATGTCTTGCAGGTCCGGCAGCACCAGGGTGCTGCTGCCTGGGCCCAGTGTCAGGGTGCCGCCCACCTTGGGCTGCGGGTTCTCCAAGGGTGTACTTTTGGAGGCCCCGTCATGCGCCCGCAGCACAATGGAGCCATTCAGGCTCACCGAGGTGGTGGCCGACGCGATACCCGACTGGTTGACCGCCAGCCCGACCATGGTGATGTTGCCGCGTTTGACATCGATCACCCCTATGGCCGTGTTGGTGGCGCTGGGTGCGGCGCCAGACAAAGCAGCCAGGCCGTCACTGTTGACCTCGACCCGCAGTCCGCGCATGGCGTTGTCGGTGGGAGCCACCAGGTACAGCTTGGCGCCGGCCGCCAGGGCCACCTGGCCGTCAGGCGCACTCAGCAGCCCGCTGTTGCTGACCTGCGGAGCGGCCAGCAAAATCATGCCGTACTGCTGCGCTGTGATGGCGGCCCGCTGCGTCAGGCCATCGGCACTGCCACCCTCCACCACCACCGCGCCCGGCACAAAGCCGGCGCCCAGCGCCGGGTCGCGCGCCATGTTGGCAGCAGTGCTTGGCGAAATCAAGCCGTCCATGAAACGCTGGTCCTCCAGCTTCAGGCTGGACGCCACCAGGGTGTTGACATTGACGGTGGAACCCCTGCCAAACAGGATGCCATTGGGGTTGTAAATATAGACCTGCCCGTTGGCATTGAGTGCGCCCTCGATGGTGGTCTTGTTTTGCCAGGCGCCGCCGTCCACCTTGTTCAGCACCCGGGAGGTGCTGCTCGGCATCCTGAAGTTCAGTCTGGCGTCGGCCCCCACGTCTAGGCTGCGCCAATGCAGGATGGTGGCCGGGCCGCTCAGGCCCACGGTGGCCTGGTTGGCGTTGACGCTGTAGGTGGCGGCCGTGCCGCGCTGCAGCCAGTCGGGTGCCTGCACTGGCAGGGCGTTCGTCGGTACGCGGGGCGACTGGGCTTGCACCTGATTTGATAGCAATGCACCCGCGCCCAGCAAGGCTACAACACTTAAAATGCTATTTGGCTGGCGCGCCAAAAAGCGCTGCAAAGCGCGGGACGGAATCTGCTGTGCCATGGTCAAAACTCCAGGCTGACGCGGCCATGCAGGCGCCAGTCGCCACGGCGTGTACCACCACCCGCCACGTCGCCGTCGGTCAGGGCACGGGCAGCATCCAGTTGTACGCCCAGGCCAGCGGGGCCAGTCAGGCGCATCCCCAAGCCCGCACCCGCCAAGGACGTGTCGCCCGCCTGCCCCACGCCAGCTTGATGGGTGTTGAGCCAGGCTTCATCCACAAAGGCCAGCCCCGTCATGCGCCAGTCACCCTTGCCCAGAGGCAGTTTGACGCCCGGGCTGGTCAGCTCAAAGCTCAGGCGCACCGCCTGGTCGCCAGCGCGCTCGCCCTCCAAAAAGCCCCGCACACTGTCTGCGCCGCCGGCTGAGAACTGCTCGCTTGGCAACAGCGGGCCCGACGCAGCCTGCCACTCCAGCCTGGCACCCCACTGCCAGCGCGCCATGGCCCGGTACAACTGCAAGGTCGAACGCAGGGCCGAGTAGTTGGCCGAGGCGCCAGCGCGCTTGGCTTCAAAGGCTGCATCGCCATTGCCCAGCAGCCCGCGCACCCCCAACGTGGCGCTGACGTCCAGGGTGCTGGGCTGCGGTTGGTCATTGAGCCAAACGCCCCGATAAGCCAGCGTCAGTGGCGCATAAGTGACCGCCGGGGAAGGCGTGTCTACCCCGGCAAAGCGCAGGGATTGCAGGTTCTTCTTGATGTCCAGGCCCAGGCTCAGGGTTTGCGCATAGCCCAGTGCATCCCCCAAGGGCATGGCATAGCGCAAGCCCAGAATATCGTTGTTGCCCAACACCCCCAAGCCCGGCGCGTTGTACAGCGTGGCAAATTCGCTGCGCGATGTCACAGCGTACAGAGTGAGTGCGGTGCCGTTCGGGCCCATGGGCCACAGGTAGTTGAGTGACAGCAGCTGGGTTTGTTCTGGCGCCTCGGGCGAGGTTTGCAGTGTCAGGCCCAAGCTGTGGCCGCGCTGCCACAGGTTGTCATAACGTAGCGAGGCGCCCAGCCGCGTGGCCGTGGTGTTGGCCGATTGCCGGTTGCTGACATCCACCTGGCCGTGCAGGGGCAGCTGGTCATCCACATCCAGCTGCACCTCCACCGTGCCTGGCGTGCGGCCCGGCTTGAGCACGGGCGTGACCTTCAGGTCTGCTGAGCGGTTGATCTCCCCCAGGCTTTGCTGCAGGGCGTTGAAGTTGGGCACCGTGCCTTCCGCCACCGGCGGCATGCGCTCCCGAATGGCACTGGGCAGATGGTATTGCGCCCCCGCCACCCGCAACCGAGACACGCTGGCCTCGGTCACCAGCAAACCCACCACGCCGCCATCCACCTGCTGTTCGGGAATGCTCACCAGCACGGTCAGGAAACCCGCGTCGTGGTAACGCTTTTCCAGCGCGGACCGTGCCGCCTCCACATCCTGCAAACTGAGCGCTTCGCCCAGGTGTGGCGTCACGGCCAAGGCCACCTCGCGCTCTGGCAGCAGGCTATTGCCTTCGATGCGGTATTCCAGAATGTCAAAGCGCCCGTCCCCTTGAGCCTGTGCCCAAGCCGGCGCAGCCACCCAGCCAAAGCACAGAGCAGCCACACGCAGCCAGGCCACCCACCGCAACTTACCGGCCGGCACGCCTAAGCCGGTCCTATCCATCAGATCAAACATACCACTCGCTCCGCCGTCAACCTGCCTGTGCGCAGAACGAGTGGTATGGCCACCCTGTAAAAACCCAGAAGCGGCGCTTCCTCGCGGAAGCGCCGCTCGTTAACTCACACCCAGGCACCCGTCAAGGGTGCCCCTGCCGATCAGTACTTGGTCAGCGGGTAGAAGTTGCTGTCGCCACGTGTGAACGGTGCAACAGATTTCGCCAGAACACCAGCCAGGTCAACGCTGGTGTTGGTCAGGCCGTCGGTGCCAACAATCTTGTTGAAGATGTCGAGGTAAGCACCCGACAACTTGGCCGACTTGATGGCTTGCGCTTCATACACAAACGGATAGCCTTGTGCAAAACCAACCTTGGCTTTTTTGTCCACCACGGTGGCGCCAGCGACGTTTTTCGACAGCATCGGGCTCACGCCTTCCAGCTTGACCCACAGGCCGCCTTTGAGCGAGTTGGCGGTGAGCAGATCAAAGCCCTTGTCCAGCGAGATCACACCCAGGGAGTAGTTGGTGGTTTCACCCTTGATGCCATCACGCACGTTGTCGGTGGTGGACCAGGTTTTGACCGTCAGGTCGCCAGTCACAACCGGGGTCGCCGCATCACCGCCGAGCACGTCCAGGTAGCCGTCAGCTGCGGGGGTTTTGGCGTTGTACATGGAACGGCCAGCAAAGAAGGCCTCGGCAGCAGCTTGCGTGCCGGAGGTCTTGACGCGACGGTTCAAGGTGATGGTCTTGGTGTCGCCAGTGGTGCCCAGCAAGGCGTTGGCCGTGTTGATCTTGCCAGTCATCAGCGCTGCGTACTCGGCTGTGCTGAGGGTGGGCTGGCAATCAGCGCTCAGTGCCAAGGTCGCGCCAGTCAGCGTTTCGCTGGACGTGCAGGTGGAGGCCATGCGGTTGGCGGCCACTTCACGTGCGATCAGGGCAGCGTACAGCGGTGCATTCACAGCCACGCCAAAACCTTGCATGCCGGTGCCGGTCGCAGGGAAAGACGCTGGCTTCCAGGAGGCCACAACGCCAGGCACAGCCTCGGAAGGACGCACGTC
>JBAXMQ010000130.1:0-8745 GCA_037134215.1 Betaproteobacteria bacterium | reverse complement strand
CGGTGGCAGCTACCGTGTAGTTGGCCGCATCAGTGCCGCTGAGGCTCACGCCCGTCACGTTGACAGTCTTGCCGGTGGCGGCGTTCTTGTCGGTGAAGGCGGCGGTGCGATTGATAGTGAGCGCATCACCGGCCACGCGGTTGTCGCTCGGAGTTACGCCGGCCACGGTGGTGCCGTCGTAGGTGCGGTTCACGCCGGTGTAGGTCACGCCCAGCGCGCGCGGTGTGATGGTGCCCACAGCCGCGCTGGCGGTGGTCGAGGCCAGGGTGTAGCCATACACCGGCTTGTCGCCAATGCTGGTCTTGGCCGTGACGGCCAGGCCGCTGACGCTGACGGTCTTGCCGGTGCCTGCGTTGCGGTTGTCGAACTGGCCCGCCGTGGCCGTGGTGGTGACGCTGTCACCCGTCTGCGCACCGCTCAGGCTTAGGTTGGAGCCTGTCAGTGTGGACACGTCCACCGCCTGCGACCCGTCATAGGTCTTCTGCACCGTGCCGGCCAGGCTGACCGTCAGCTGCGGGCTCTGGCTGTACAACAGCCCTTTGCCTGCGCCCAAGGCGGTGCTGGTGCCGTAGGTGGCGCCGTATTGCTTGTAGTCAAAGCCCAGACCGCCGACCGAGTCATTGCTTGGGCTGCCGGACCACACCTGCCACAGGCTGCCCGCGCCACTGGCCACCAGCGCCCCGGCGCCGGTGGCGTTGCTGAAGTCCCGTCCCGCAACCACCAGCGTGGCCGGGCTGCCGCCTGCTGCCGCGGTGGCCGTCAGCGTGCCCTGAAGCGCCACGCCCGAACCTGCATCAGGCCCACGGTTGATGACGCTGATGCGCCCGGCGGTGATGTCGCGTGTGGTGATGTCGCCGCTGGACGAGTAGGTCTTGCCTGCGCCGTCGCGCAGTTCCAGGCTCACCGTTCCAGCGCCAGCGTTGATGGAAGTGCCTGAGGCCATGGTGATGACCGCCGCGCCCGCGGCCTGGTCGGCGTTGACCACGCCGTTGGCCAGTTGGTCATTGGCCACCACTTGCACGTTGCCGCCGCCAGAGATGATCGAAGCGTTCAGCAGCACCGAGCGCCCGGCGCTCAGGGCCAGGGCGCCGCCCGTGACGGTGCCGCCGCTGGCATCCAGCGCGGTGTTGACGGTGAGGTCGTTGCTGGCCTGCAGCGTCACGGCCGTGCCGGCCTTGAGCAGGGCGGACAACTGGCTGGCCGAGACCCTGGAGTCCTGGCCGGACTGATCAGCGTAGTAGATATTGCCGGCGCCGGCCGTGACCCCTGTGGCCAGTTCCCGAATGACGACCACCCGGCCCTTGCTGTCGTATGCCGATGTGCTGGCAACGGCGAAGCTGCCGTCGGCTGCTGCAGTGATAAATTCCCCCAAGCCTATGTTTGCTGGAATGCCCAAGGCTGTGTTTTCCGCGTTGCCCAAGACGCTGTTGCTGCTGGAGACCACCCCCGTGACGCCGCTGCTGCCATTGCCCCAGGTCACGGCGCCAACGCCCGCTGCGCTGCCATTGTTCCCAGACGAGCTGTTGTTCGGATGGTTCCAATATGGGCTGCCCACCACATAGTTGCCGGTGCTCAGGGCGATGCCCTTGGTGCCTACTTGGTCGTTAAAGGAAGACCCGACCAAGCTGTTGGTGCTGGTGACCGGACCCTTGACGCCGATGGTGCCGTCACCCCAGGTGGCGGCACCGACTACATCGGCAGTGTTGGAACTCCACTGTGGGCTGAGCACCACGTAGTTCCCGTTGGTGAGCGCCAGGATTTGTTCGCCCACCATGTCATAAGCCTTTCCCACGAGGCTGTTACTGCTGGAGACCCACCCTGTGACCCCACTGGTGCCGCTGCCCCAAGTCGCCGCACCAGCGGACGGCACATCGCCGTCGCTGTTAGCCCAACTTGGGCTGGCCACCACGTAGTTGCCGTTGCTGAGGGCCGTGACGCCGGAGTTACCGACGCGGTCATAAGAGGAGGGTCCGACGAGGCTGTTGTCTCTGGAGACCTCACCCTTTACCCCACTGGTGCCGCTGCCCCAAGTGACGGCGCCTGCAGAGTAGGCTGTGCCGCCTGGGCCTGCGGGGTTCGTCCAATTTGGGCTCACCACCACGTAGTTGCCGTTGATGGGCAGTGCGGTGACGCCGCCACTTCCCACCTGGTCGCCTTCAGAGGTCCCGACGAGGCTGTTGCTGCTGGCGACCACACCTTTGACGCCGCTGGTGCCGCTGCCCCAGGTGACGGCGCCAGCGTTGACGGCACCGCCGTAGCCGACGTCACCGTCCATGTTCTGCCAACTGGCACTGCGCACGACATAGTTGCCGTTGGTGAGTGCGGTGACCCCGTCGGAACCTACGCGGTCGCCTGAAGAGGCCCCGACCAGGCTGTTGCTGCTGGAGACCACACCTGTGATGCCGCTGGCGCCGCTGCCCCAGGTGACGGCGCCGGCGTTGACGGCACCGCCGTAGCCGGCGATAACCGAGGTTACGTTCTTCCAACCAGGACTCACCACCACGTAGTTGCCATTGGTTAGTGTGATGACACCATCGCTGCCTATCCGGTCGTAGGCCGAGTAGCCGACGAGGCTGTTGCTGCTGGAGACCACCCCTGTGATGCCGCTGGCGCCGCTGGCCCAGGTGACGGCGCCAGCGTTGGTCGCGGCGCCGTTCTTCCAGGAGCTACTGACCACCACTAAGTTGTTGCCGACTTCGAAAGGTTGGTCGCCCACACGGTCGCCCGCCGAGGAGCCGACGAGGCTGTTCGTGCTTGAGACCACACCCTGGACGCCGCTGGTGCCACTGCCCCAGGTGACGGCGCCAGTTTTGTTCAGCCAGTCAGGACTGGTCAAAAAATAATTGCTGTTGGGCAGCGTCACGAGCCACGTCCCGACTCTGTCGTTGCTTAAAGATCCAACAAGGCTGTTGCTGCTGGAGATCACCCCTTTAACGCCGCTGGTGCCGCTGCCCCAGGTGGCGGCGCCCCGGCCGTTGCTCCAACCGGGAGTGTTGAGCACGTAGTTGCCGTTATTGAGGCCCAGCATGGAAGCCCCCACCTCGTCGCCTGATGAGGTCCCGACGAGGCTGTTGCTGCTGGACACCTCGCCGCTCACGCCGCTGGTGCCGCTGCCCCAGGTGGCGGCGCCCTTGAGGTTGCTCCAGTCGGGGCTGCCCACCACATAGTTGCCGTTGGAGAGGGCGGTGATGCCGCCGGAGCCCACATCATCGTGGTACGAGGTCCCGACCAAGCTGTTGCTGCTGGAGATCACGCCCCTGACGCCGCTGGTGCCGTTACCCCAGGTGACGGCGCCGACCCGGACGGCACCGCCATAGCCGACGTTACCCGGATCGACGTTCTGCCAACCACTACTTTTCACCACGTAGTTGCCGTTGGTGAGGGCGGTGATTCCTCCGGCGCCGACATAATCGACTTCCGAGGTCCCGACGAGGCTGTTGCTGCTGGAGACGACGCCGCTCACGCCGCTGGTGCCGTGACCCCAGGTGACGGCACCCGCGTAGCCGACAGGGCCATTATTCCAAGACTCACTCGTCACCACAAAGTGGCCGTTGGTGAGGGCCTTGATGCTGCTGTATCCCTCGCTCGCGAAGCCCACCTGGTCATTCGCCTGCAAGCCGGTGAGCGTCGAGAGCAGTGTGCCATCTGGCTTGTACAGGCGCACCGCGCCGGCACTAGGAGCCACCTGACTGTCATTAGGACTCGCCACCACGATGTTGCCGCCGCTCAGCACCAAGAAGCCGCCACTGCCGTGCTGATCGCCCTCGGCATGGCCGGGGTAGGTCAGGTCCGTGCCCTGCACGCCGGAGGCACCTGCGCTGTCATCGACGGTGAGGTTGCGCGGGTCTAGCAGCAACTGGCCCGGGCGCCCGCGCGGGGCCTGGGTGACCACCTGGCCGCCATAGACCAGGCGGCCGTGGCTGGAGACCTCGGCGCGCCCGCCGTCGCCGCCCTGCGCCCCGGCGCTGACCTCGATGCGCCCCCCAAAACCCGTGGCCTCCTGCGACCACACCACCACCTCGCCCCCGTCGCCCGCCTGGCGCGCCGCCGCGCTCAGCACGCTGGCCGGGTTCACCGTGGTGGTGGTGGCATTGGCCAGGCTTGCATCGCGCCCCTGCCAGCCCCCGCCCACGTGCACCGTGCCGCCGCCGGCCTGCCCGTCGGCGCTGACCTGTGCCCCGGCCAGCGTCAGCGTGGGGGCGGTCAGCGCCACCGCGCCGCCCCGGCCCTCGGCGCCTGAGCCCTCGGCGCTGGCCCGGCCCGACAGCCACGCGCCGTCCCCCGCGGTCACCCGCACCTGCCCGCCCTGCACGCCACCGTCGGCGCGCCAGTGCCCCGCAGCCGTCTGCTCCACAGAGCCCGTGGCCTGCACCCGCACCTGCCCCCCGGTGTGGGTGCCCGAGGCGTCCCACTGCCCGGCGTCAATAAGGTTGCGCACGTTCGCCTGCAGCAGGCCACCGGCGGCACCCATGGCCTCGGTGCGGCCGGTGTGCACCAGCGCCGAGGTGGCGCTGTAGCTCACCTCGCCCCCGCCCTGCGGGCCGCTGGCGCTGACGCTGCCGCTGTGGTCGATGACGCCGGCCTCCAGCACGATGCGCCCACCCTTTTGGCTCAGCGAGTTGGCCTGCAGCTGCCCGGGCACCCGGATGGCCGAGGCCTGCAACTGGCTGGCGCTGCGCGCGCTGATCAGGATTTGCCCGTCAGGCGCGCTCACCAAGCCGCCGGCCAGCACTTGCGCGCCCAGGGCTCCCTGGTCGATGCGGTAGCCCAGCGCCCCGCCAGAGAGGTTCAAGGTCACGTCCGCCCCCGCCACCAGCGCAGCCGTGCCGCCGGGGGTGTGAATCTCGCCAGCGTTGTCCACCTGCGCGGCCACCAGCGCCACGCTGCCGCCCGATGCGGCGGCGATGCGCCCGCGGTTGACCACGGCAGCGGTGGAGTCACCGGCCAGCCGCAGCGTGCCGGCCATGAAGTCGTCCGCGCCCATGCGCAGCGTGCTGGCCACCAGGCCGCCCACGTTCACCTGCGCCCCGGGGGCGAACAGCACGCCGTTGGGGTTGGACAGGAAGACCTGCCCGTTGGCGCGCAACTGGCCGTAGATGGCTGAAGCATCAAGCCCCGTGACGCGGTTGAGGGCCACGCTGGCGGCCGAGGGCTGGGCGAAGCTCACCTGGGCCTGGGAGCCAATGGAAAACGTCTGCCAGTCCAGCACGGCGCGGGTGCTGGACTGTGCGATGTCCATGCGGCTGCCCGACTGGGTGATCCCAGCCTGGCCGCGCACCACCTGGCCGCCCGTGGGCAACTGCGTGGCCGGGGGCACGCCCTGGGCCGCTGCACCAGTGACCAGGGCGCCGGCACCGATGGCCGCCGCCACCAGCGCGGTGCCCGGACGCTTGCCACGGCCGCGTGCGCTCTCGGCCACGGCCACCAGGCTCTGCGTGAGGTGGTTCCAGACCAGTCGGTAGATGCGATTCATGTCTTGCGTCCTTGTCAGAATATGTCTCAGAACAACGCTGTGGCAACCAGCCAGCCGCGCAGATTGCTTTGACGCCCATCGGCGTCGTTGCCCGAGGCATCGCGCCCTGGGTTCTCGCCCAACGGGAAGGCCAGCGTTGCGCGCACCGACCACTGTTCTGGCGGTGACCACACCAGGTTCAGACCCGCCCCCCGCAGCTCATAGCGGTTGGGCAGGCCCGGGTTGCCGCCGTTCCATCCTGTCCATGGGTTGCGCTGCAATTGCACCTGACCGTGGTCGTAGAAGATTCCCAAGCGCCAGCTGTCAGCAAGGCGGTAACGCAACTCGGCTGTTAACACTGCCACTGAGTCGCCAGAAGCCTCCAGCGCCGGGTAGCCGCGCACGCCACCTGGGCCACCGAGGCCAAGCTTTTCGCCAGGGTCAAGGTTCTTTGAAGCAAACTGCCCCGACACCTGCAAAAACGCCTCCGTCTTGGCGCCCAGCTGCTGTTGGCGGCCGACCGCCCAGGTGAGCTTGCTGAATTGCCCCTGGCGATCGGGACCAGCTTGATCGCGGGCAAGGTCCGCAGCGTTGGCCGAAAGGTCTACCCCGCCCGACACCAATGCCAGTGACCACCGCAGCTGCCCCCAGTCACCCAAGTTGTCCAGGGCGTCACCGGCCAGCCCGAACGTGACCACGTCCAGAGCGCGGTCGTCTGTCTGCTGGCCCAGCGCGCTGTTCTGCAGACGCCGCCGCTCCCAGCCCAGGTTGGCGATGACATTGCGCGCCTGCGTCCGCAAAAGCGGGTATTGCAGACCCAGCCCCCACACTCGCGCCTGGCCATGGCCCTCCACGTTCTTGAACGGCTCTCCCAATTCATAGTCCAGCCCCGAGGCTTGAACCAGACCGCGCAAGCCACTGCCGCCCAGTGAGGTCGTGTACTGTGCGCGTGCCGTACGCGTGCCCTCGCTGGCCAGCACAGTGAGCGACAACTGGTCACCCCTGCCGGTGGGGTTGTTCAGATTCAGCTCGGCATTCACCCGATTCAGCCCCGTGGCCTGCACACCAAAATTGTCAAGTTGCACCGCGCCGCTGAGCAGGGGTCGATCCTCGTAGCGCACCTGCAGGCGAAGTTCGCCCGGCTCCCGCCCCGGCACCAGCGTCGTCGAGGCCGCCACGCCCGGCAAGTCGCCAAGCAACTGGGCCACACGCTCCAGCGCCTTGGGCCGCACCGGAGCACCAGCGGGCAGATCACCGCTGGCCAGTGCCGCCACGAGCTCGCGCCTCAGCCTCGGCGTATCAACAGGTTGCAAGTCCACGCCAGCAAGACGGCCCTCGACCACCTGGAACTCGACCACACCGCCGGTCACATCCTGAGGTGGTAGCACCACTCGGGCCAGAAAGCCGCGGCGTTGGTACTCGTCAGCAAGACGCTGCCCGAGGGCCTGCAATTGCGCTAGACCCATGCGCTGGCCGACGCCTACGTCTACGATTGTTTGTAGTTCGGGCAAGGGCAGTAGCGTAACGCCACGGAGTTGGAAGCCCTTGACCTCGAGGCTGAACTCCGGCAACAGCGATGTATCCGACGGCGCTGGTGGCGCGGCCGGCTCAGATTGTGGTGAAGGCGGCCGAGGACGCGCAACCGGCTCGGGTACCTGCTGGCGCAGCAGGGAGCCAGCGTCTGGCGCCTGTTGCGCCAGGGCCGATGCGCAAACCACCGAGGCAATGAGACCAGTAAGAATGGCCAACCCAAAGGGCCGGCCAACATCCAAGCGTGCGCACCCATCCAGAGACACCGAGAACAGGGTATCGCCACAGTGCGTAAGAGCTGACTTGTTCACCATGGCTTTCGCCTCCCGGACAGACATGGGTGGGGCTATTCAATAGGACCAAGCCGCGCCAACACCGACGGCCGTGCTCTGGCTGCTGTTGAACGCCGACGACAGGCTGCCTTTGAGCACACCGTTCTTGGTGAACCGGTAGGTGACACCAGCTGCCAGCGCTGTTTTACCCATGAAGCTGCCCAGTGCCATGCCAACGGCAACTTGTTTGTCCTGGTCTACCTGCGGGATGTTGGCCATGGCGGTGACCGAAGCAATCGCGCCGGCGAACTGACGCACGTTGACGGCGTCAAAATCATTGGTCCCGTCGTTCACACCGTGCACCTGTACCGGTGCGCCAGTTTGCGCATCGCTGAACGTGCCTCCGTTGTCGCCCATGGTCAAGCTGCTGGAGCGCGTGCCGCCGGACAGGGTGGCCTGCGATTCAGTGACCACCAATCCGTGGGTGTTGCCGATACCGTTGGTCAGGGTCAAGGCTGCCGTGGATTGGGTTGCGGTGGTCACCACATTGGTGATCTTGCCATTGGTATCAACCACGGTTTGTGTTCCGGTGGCGCCCTTCATCACAATCGCTGTACCACCGTTGGTGGCTACAGTAGCGCCAGCCAACACACTGGCGCCAACGCCGCTGGTTGAGCCGATCACCGTGGTGTTGGCGGTGTTGCTCGACACGTAGTCGAGCGTGCCGTTGATGTAGACATTGCCGTCCACCAACAGGTTGCCATTGATTTTGTTCTGATAGGTCTTACCCGTCAGAATGCCCGTGGGCGACAGGGTGGTGGGGATGGTTGTACCGGCACCAATGGTTTGCGCGGTGTTGTAAATCGTCAAGCCACCAGAACCGGTGCCAGAGCTCACGCCAGTGCTGCCGTTGCTCGCCAACGTCGTGCCCGCCTTCAGAATGGCGACATTGTTGGTCAGCGACATCGTGGTGTTGCCGCTGTAGGCGTTCACGTTGTTAGTGCCGTAGCTACCCGAATTACCAATTGACACTGCACTGGTGCTGGTGCCGGTGTTGATGTTGGTGGCAGCATTGATGCCGGCGTTGATGCTGGTCACACCATTGATGGTGTTGGTAGAACTTGCGCTGTTACCAATGTTGTTGATCGACGCTGCCGTTGCCACGCCTATGTTGTTGGTCTTGGCCTCAACGTTGTTGAAGCCGGTGGTGACGTTGGCACTGATGGTGTTGCCCTGGTTGGCAGCGCTCGCACTCATCGTGTTGCCACCCACCGTGGCTGTGATCAGGTTGGCGTCTGCAGCTGCGCCGGCAGATGTCATCGTGTTGCGGGTGCTGGCCGTCAGGCCGTTGGTTGCGCCCGTGACCAAATTGGTCGAGGTGCCCGCATTACCCACCGTGTTCACCGAGTTGGCTGTCGCCACACCCACGTTGTTGTTCTTGGCCTCAACGTTGTTGAAGCCGGTGGTGACGTTGGCACTGATGGTGTTGCC
>JBAXMQ010000129.1:0-8933 GCA_037134215.1 Betaproteobacteria bacterium | reverse complement strand
ATCAAGGCCTCGGTCTCGGCGGCGCTGGCTTTGCCGCGAATGCCGCGCTCCTGCGCTTCACCGTAATGGATGCGACGCGCTTCTTCGGCAAATTGGTCGCCCACGTCATCGGTATTGGCCAGCACGCGGCGCGCCAGGGCCATCCAGGCGGCCTGCATCCGCAGTTGCTCGTCGCCCAGCGCCACGGCTTGCATTGGTGCTTCTTGCGGCAAGGCAGCGCCTAAATTCAGGCGAGGCGCACTGAGGCGCTTGGTGATGCTGGCGTCGGCGCAGACCGGGCAGTTCACCAGCCCGCGTCCGCACTGATCCACGAAATCACCCTCAGAGGCAAACCAGCCTTCAAAGCGATGGTCATGGGCACATGCCAAGTCAAGAACTTTCATGGCCGGATTATGCAGCGGCCGCCTGAGTTGGCGCGGGCTGCCAGTCAAGGGCCCAGGCGCCGCTCTGAACATTTTGCAGCCACAGGGCGCCAGTCAGTGTTTTGGCGTCTGTCACCTGGCCGCTCCTGCACCAGTGCAGCAGCTCGGTCGGCGTGGCGGTG
The DNA here is from genome assembly GCA_037134215.1 of Betaproteobacteria bacterium. Taxonomy (GTDB): domain Bacteria; phylum Pseudomonadota; class Gammaproteobacteria; order Burkholderiales; family Burkholderiaceae_C; genus Rhodoferax. The sequence goes on along the minus strand of JBAXMQ010000129.1, from coordinate 8,389 downwards.
AATACCTCGAGAAACTCGCCCACATCCAACGCCCGCTCACCGGCCGTCAGACCGCGGGCAAACCAGATGTCGATGAACTCGGTCGAATAAGAAATCACCGGGTGAAGCACGCCAGCGCGTGCCCATTCGGTGGCCCGGTAACCGGTCTCCTCTCGCAGTTCGCGCTGTGCGCAGGCAAGACTGTCCTCACCCGGATCGAGCTTGCCCGCCGGGAATTCGATCATCACCTGGCCGACGGGGTAGCGGAACTGTCGCTCCAGCACGACCCGCCACTGGCCGTGCGCCGACGTCAGCAACGGAATCACCATCACGGCGCCTGGGTGCACCACGTATTCGCGGGTGCCAGTGCCACCACCAGGCAAACGCACGGTATCCCGAAATGCGTGCAAAAAGCGGCCTTTGAGGATTTCCTCGCTGGCAACGCGGTGCTCCGCAAGCGGATGCTCAAGCGGGTTCATGGGGCTTTGTTTTCGCAGCCAATGGCGACACCACGGGCCGTTCGCCAGGGCTCAGGTGCCCAGCATCTGAACGATGGCACGGGCGCACAGGGCCATTAACCCGCCCGGCAGCAGGCCCAGCAACAGAACCAGAGCACCGTTGACCGACAACACCGCACGAACATCAAGCGGTGCCGACACGGTAGTGGCCGTGATGGGAGGGTCGAAGTACATCACCTTGACCACCCTCAGGTAATAAAAGGCGCCGACGAGCGACATCATCACCGCAAAAATCGCCAGCCCAAGGTACAGGCCCTCGCCAGATGCAATCAGCGCCTGCAGCACCGAGAGTTTGGCGTAGAAACCGACCATGGGCGGAATGCCGGCCAGCGAAAACAGGCAGATCGCCATCACCGCTGCGTACAGGGGACTGCGCTGGTTAAGGCCTGCGAAATCGGCGATTTCTTCGCTCTCAAAGCCACCGCGCGCCAGCAGCAGAATCACACCAAAACTGGCCAGAGTGGTCAGCACATAGCTGATCACATAAAACATGGATGAGCTGTAGGCGTTGGCCGCGCCCTGGACCTGGCCGTTGACGACGCCCGACAGCATGCCCAGCAGCACAAACCCCATTTGTGCAATGGTCGAATAGGCCAGCATGCGTTTGAGGTTGGTCTGCGCGATCGCCGCCAGGTTGCCAATCAAGAGCGAACCGATCGCCAACACCATCATCATCTGCTGCCAGTCGATCGCCAAGGGCAACATCCCTTCCACCAGCAGGCGGATCATGATGGCGAAGGCGGCCAGTTTGGGGGCGCCGCCGATCATCAGCGTGACGGCAGTCGGGGCGCCCTGGTAGACATCAGGAATCCACATGTGGAAGGGGACCACGCCCAGCTTGAAGGCCAGCCCGGACACCACAAAAACCAGACCAAACACCAGCACCTGGTGGTTCACTCGGCCCGAGTGGATGGCCTTGAAAACCGCATTGACATCGAGAGAGCCGGTGGCACCGTACATCATGGACAAGCCGTAAAGCAAGAAGCCGGAAGCCAAGGCCCCGAGCACAAAGTACTTCATGGCTGCCTCTGTGGCGGTGGCATGGTCACGGCGCAGCGCTACCAGGGCGTAGCTCGACAGCGTGAGCAACTCCAACCCCATGTAAAGCACCAGAAAGTTGTTGGCCGAGATCATGATGAACATGCCCAGCAGTGCAAACAGGCTGAGCGAGAACAACTCACCGCCACGAAGCATGTCGCGGTCCGCCGCGTAGGGGCGGCCATAGACCAAGGTGACCATCACGGCCAGCGAAGCAAAGCATTTGAGCCAGTTCCCCATGGGGTCGCTGACCACCATGTTGCCAAAGCCGTACACCGTGGCACCGACGCTGGCGTAATGGACCTGCAAAGCCACCACCACGGCCAGTGTCAGCAAGGACAACACATAGGTGGCCGTCCGAAGCGGCGACTTGACGGCGAGGTCGGCCAGGGCCACCACGCAGCCCATCACCAGGAGGACGATTTCGGGGTAGACCGCCGTCCAGCTCAATGCATCGATCATGTTCCGTCTCTCAGTTCGTGGAAGTCGCCAGGGCGGCACTCATGGCAGCTTGGACTGCGCGACGTGTTGCAGGAGCTGTGCGACCGAAGCCTCCATCACATCGGTGAAAGGCTTGGGATAGACGCCCATGTAAAGCACAGCAACAGCGAGCAAGGCCAGCATCAAAAATTCACGGCTGTTGACATCGGTCAAGGCCTTGACATCCGCGTTGGCGACGGGTCCGAGGTAGACCCGCTTGAACATCCACAGGGTGTAAGCGGCACCGAAAATCAGGGCGCTGGCCGCCAATGCCCCCAGCCAGAAATTGGCCTTCACCGCGCCCAGGATCACCATCCACTCGCCAACGAATCCGGCGGTACCCGGCAAGCCGCAGTTGGCCATGGCAAACAGCAGCGCAAAGGCCGTGAAGCGGGGCATGGTGTTGACAACCCCACCGTAGCTGGCGATCTCGCGCGAGTGCACCCGGTCATACAAAACGCCGATGGACAGGAACATGGCCGCTGACACAAAGCCGTGCGCGATCATCTGCACAATGGCGCCCGACACGCCCAGGTTGTTGAAGATGAAAAAGCCCAGGGTGACAAACCCCATGTGCGCCACCGACGAGTAAGCGACCAGCTTTTTCATGTCTTGCTGCACCATGGCGACCAAGCCGACATAAACCACTGCAATCAGCGACAGCGCAATCATGAACCAGGCCCACTCGCGCGCAGCATCGGGCGCAATGGGCATGGCAAAACGCAGGAAACCATAGGCGCCGAGCTTGAGCATGATGGCGGCCAGCACTGCCGAGCCGCCGGTGGGTGCTTCCACGTGCACGTCCGGCAACCAGGTGTGCACAGGCCACATCGGCACCTTGACCGCAAAGGCGGCAAAAAAAGCAAAAAACAGCAGGGTCTGCGTGGTGCTGCCCAGCGGCAGCGCATGCCAGACCGTCAGGTCAAAACTGCCACCGGACTTGGTATACAGATAGATGAGCGCAATGAGCATCAGCAAGGAACCGAGCAGCGTGTACAGGAAGAACTTGAACGCGGCATAGATCTTGTTGGGGCCACCCCAGATGCCGATGATCAGGTACATCGGAATGAGCGTGGCCTCGAAAAACACATAGAACAGCAAGCCGTCAAGGGCGCAAAAGACGCCGATCATCAAGCCGCTCAAGATCAGGAAGGCCCCCATGTACTGGTTGACCCGCTGTGTGATGACTTCCCAGCCGGCGATCACCACCACCACGTTAATGAACGCGGTGAGCAGCACAAACCACAACGAGATGCCGTCCACGCCCAGGTGGTAATTGACGTTAAAGCGCGCAATCCAGGGCGCCAGTTCAACAAACTGCATCGCTGCCGTGCCCAGCTTGAAGCCGTCGTACAGCGGCAGCGTCACCAGAAAACTGGCAAGCGCCCCCACCAGCGCCAACCAGCGCACCATCGGCGCCTGCTCGTCGCGGCCGAGGGCGAGCAGCACGAGGCCGAACGCGATCGGTGTCCAGATAGCCAGGCTCAGCAAACCCATTTTTATTGTTCTCCTACTTGAGCCAGACGAAATAAGTCATCAACACAAACACACCCAGGATCATGGCCAGGGCGTAGTGGTACAGGTAACCGGTCTGAGCCTGTCGGACCAAGGCCGACAGCCGGGCCACCTGTCTCCAGGTGCCGTTCACCAAAACACCATCGATCAAGCCCTGGTCGCCCACCTTCCAAAGGCCATTGCCAAGCGCACGGGCACCGCGCGCGAGCACGTTCTCATTGAACCAGTCCATGTAGTATTTGTTGTCAAGCAAGGTGTAGATTGGCTGAACGCGGGCCTTGATCGCCGTTGGCAGTGCCGGGTTCACCATGTACAGGTAATAGGCGCTGGCCACGCCAGCCAATGCGAGCCAGAACGGCGCCGCACTCAGGCCGTGGAGTGCCAGTTGCAAGGGGCCGTGGAACTCTTCACGCAGGGCCTCCATGGCCTTGTGCACCTCGTGGTCGACATAGATGGCGTCCTTGAAAAACGCACCGAAGAGCATGGGCTCAATGGTGAAGAAGCCGATCAGCACCGACGGAATGGCGAGCAGTATCAAAGGGACCGTCACCACCCAGGGCGACTCGTGTGGCACTTGATGCTCGGCGGCATGGTGGCCATGGGGGTCGTCATGATGCGCGTCGTGATGCGCATCCGGGTTCTGGTCAAACCGGGGCTTGCCATGGAACACCAGAAAATACATGCGGAAGGAGTAGAAGGCGGTCACAAAGACGCCCGCCAATACGGCGAAATACGCAAAGCCTGCCGCAGGCAGGGTGCTGGCGTGAATTGCCATGATGATTTCGTCTTTGGAGTAAAAGCCCGAGAACAGCGGCGTACCAATCAGCGCCAGCGAACCCAGCAGGGCCGTGATCCAGGTGATGGGCATGTACTTGCGAAGGCCGCCCATCCAGCGGATGTCCTGGTTGTGGTGCACGCCCATGATGACCGAGCCCGCCGCCAGAAACAGCAGGGCCTTGAAAAAGGCATGTGTCATCAGGTGAAAGACTGCCACCGAATAGGCCGAGGCGCCGAGCGCCACCGTCATGTAACCGAGCTGGGACAGCGTGGAATAGGCCACCACGCGCTTGATGTCGTTCTGAATGATGCCGAGAAAACCCATGAACAGTGCTGTGATGGCGCCAATGAGCATCACAAAATTCAAGGCCGTGTCACTGAGTTCAAACAGGGGGGACATACGCGCCACCATGAAAATGCCGGCGGTCACCATGGTGGCAGCGTGGATCAGCGCCGAGATCGGCGTGGGGCCTTCCATGGAGTCGGGTAGCCAGACATGCAGTGGAAACTGGGCCGACTTGCCCATGGCGCCGATGAACAGGCAGATGCAGATCACTGTCACCAGCAGCCAGTCGGTGCCGGGGAAACCGATCTTTGCCAGTTCGCCCGATTTGGCAAAGACCTCGCCATAGTTGAGAGAACCAGCATAGGCCACGATCAGACCAATGCCAAGGATGAAGCCGAAGTCACCCACCCGATTCACCAGGAAGGCCTTCATGTTGGCAAATATGGCCGTGGGCTTGTTGAACCAGAATCCGATCAGCAGGTAGGACACAAGGCCGACCGCCTCCCAGCCAAAAAACAGCTGGAGCATGTTGTTGCTCATCACCAGCATCAGCATGGCGAAGGTGAACAGCGAGATATAGGCAAAGAAACGGTTGTAGCCCTCGTCCTCCGCCATGTAACCCACGGTGTACAGGTGCACCATCAGCGAGACAAAGGTCACCACGCACATCATCATGGCGGTCAGGCCATCGACGAGAAAGCCGATCTCCATCTTGAGGCCACCCACCACCATCCAGGTATAGAGCGTGTCGTTGAAGCGAGCACCCTCCAGCACCACGCTCTTGAGCGTGATGGCTGACAGCACAAATGCCACGAGGACGCCCAGGATGGTCAAAGAATGGGACAACTGGCGCCCGATGCGGTTGCCGCCAAACTGAGTGCCAAAGACGCCGGACAGCAAGGCCCCTGCCAGCGGGGCCAGTGGCACCAGCATCAGGGCGGAAACATTCAGGGTTTGACTCATCGCGGTTAACCCTTGAGCGTGTTGAGTTCGTCCACATGGATGCTGGACTTGTTGCGGAACAGCAGCACCAGAATCGCCAGGCCAATGGCCGATTCGGCAGCTGCTACCGTCAGGATGAAGAACACGAAGATCTGACCGTGCATGTCACCCAGGTAATGGGAGAAGGCCACAAAATTGGTGTTGACAGCGAGCAGCATCAGTTCGATCGCCATCAGCAACACGATCAGGTTCTTGCGGTTGAGAAAAATGCCAATCACCGACAAGGCGAACAGCATCGCACCCAGTGATAAGAAATGTCCGAGGGTCAGTGTCATGGCTTGCTTTCCACGTTGGTGGCCGCTGCGGGTTCATCGGCCGCCGCGACCCGGGTGGCCGGCATGGCAATGACCGTCATCCGGTCCTTGGCCCTGACCCTGACCTGGTCGGACGGGCTGACAAATTTACTGTCCTTGCGCTGGCGCAGGGTCAGTGCGATGGCGGCAATCATGGCCACCAGCAGGATGGCAGCGGCGATCTCCAGCGGGTACACGTACTCGGTGTAGAGCACCTTGCCGAGGGCCCGGGTGTTTGGAATACCGGCTCCCGCCTGACCCTGTTGGGCCGCAGGCAGGAGTTCCTCGCTGACCCGAAAGCCACCCATCAGCACCGCAGCCATCTCAAGGGCAATCAGCACGCCGACAATGGCAGCCAGGGGAAAGTGCTTCCAAAACCCCTGGCGAATGCTGTCACCACTGATGTCCATCATCATCACCACAAACAGGAACAGCACCATCACCGCGCCGACATAAACCAGCACCAGGGTGATGGCCAGGAATTCGGCCTTGAGCAGCATCCAGACCATGGCCGCCTGGCAGAAGGCCAGTACCAAAAACAACGCAGCGTGCACCGGATTACGAGCGGTGATCACCCGGAACGCGGCAAACAACAATATTGCCGAAAAAACATAGAACAGGGCCGTTTTGACATCCATGACTGGGTTTTCTTTCGTACGGCCGCTCAGCGGTACTTGGCATCAGCCGTCTTGGCTGCCGCGATGTCACTTTCATACCGGTCACCGACCGCGAGCAGCATCTCTTTGGTGAAGTAAAGATCGCCGCGCTTTTCGCCGTGGTACTCGAGAATGTGCGTCTCCACGATGGAGTCCACCGGACAGCTTTCCTCGCAAAACCCGCAAAAAATGCATTTGGTCAGGTCGATGTCGTAGCGGCTGGTTCGGCGGGAGCCGTCAGCGCGAACCTCGGACTCGATCGTGATGGCCATGGCGGGGCACACAGCCTCGCACAGCTTGCAGGCGATGCAGCGTTCCTCGCCGTTGTCATAGCGGCGCAGGGCGTGCAGCCCGCGAAAACGGGGCGACAGAGGCGTTTTTTCCTCAGGGAACTGGATCGTTACCTTGCGCCGGAACGCATAGCGCCCGGTCAGGGCCATGCCTTTGAGCAGTTCCAGCAACAGAAAGCTCGACAGGAAATCCTTCAAGGAAAACAGGGAGGGCGAGCGAACAGGCGCGGTGGTCGACATGGTTGCCTCCGGTCAGGGCCAGATGTTGAATGAGGTCTGCATCCAGGCGCCGACCACGACCAGCCAAATGAGCGTCACAGGGATGAAAATCTTCCAGCCCAGGCGCATGATCTGGTCGTAGCGGAAGCGGGGAAAGGTGGCACGGACCCAGATGAACAGACTGACAATGAAGCAGGTTTTGATGCCCAGCCAAACCCAGCCGGGGATCCAGTTGAGCAAAACGCTGTCGATGGGCGAAATCCAGCCACCGAGGAACATGATGGTAGCCAGAATGGACACCAGCCACATGTTGGCGTACTCGGCCAGGTAGAACATGGCGTAGGACATTCCGGAGTACTCGACCATGTGACCGGCGACGATTTCGGCCTCACCTTCGACCACGTCAAAGGGGTGGCGGTTGGTCTCGGCAAGACCCGAAATCACGTACACCACGAAGATAGGTAGGAGTGGCAGCCAGTTCCAGGACAGAAAGTTCAGACCCATGTGCGCGAAATAACCCTTGCCCTGTCCGGTGACGATGTCGGTCAGGTTCATACTGGCAGACACCATCAGCACCACCACCAGGCAGAAGCCCATGGCAATCTCGTAGCTGACCATCTGCGCCGAGGCACGCAGGGCGCCGAGAAACGAGTACTTGGAATTGGACGCCCATCCGGCGATGACCACACCATAAACCTCCATGGAGGTGATGGCCATCACAAACAGCAGGCCGGCATTGATGTTGGCCAGCGCCACATCGGGGCCAAATGGGATCACGGCCCAGGCCGCCATGGCGGGCATGATGGTCAGGATCGGACCGATAAAAAACAGACCTTTGCTGGCAGCGGTAGGAACCAGGATCTCTTTCGAGAGCAGTTTGAGGGCATCGGCGATGGGCTGCAAAAGACCCAGCGGGCCAACCCGGTTCGGGCCCACGCGCACCTGCATCCAACCGAGAAACTTACGCTCCCACAGGGTGAGGTAAGCCACCGCGCCCATCAGGGGCAGCACCACGGCCACGATCTTGAGCAGCGTCCAGAGCACCGGCCAGCCGGCCGCTGCCCACCAAGGCGCTGCCAACAGACCCTGCCCGGCGTTGAACAGGGCGTCAATCACGCTGCCACCTCTTGTGCGGCCAAGGGGGGTGTGCGTCGCGCATCTGCCGTGAGTTGCAGGCTGGCGGCCCGCCGCACCAGACCGTCCAGGGCGTAAATGCTCGCCACCACTGGCGCCTGAGCGCTGGGCGTCAGATCGATGGCAGCCCCCGTGGCATTGCTCAGCAGTGCAGCCGACACATGGGTGGTTAGAGGGTTGGCCAACTCAGGTACCTGCTGCA